>CAYWTI010000293.1:0-11884 GCA_964461175.1 uncultured Actinomycetes bacterium
AGGATGAGCGCGCGGCGCGCGCCCGCGGCGACGGCGAGCCTCTCCGCCTCCTGCACCGCCGGCATCTCGCCCGAGAGCACGAACTGCACGTCGGCGTTGCGGTTGGCGACCCACAGCTTGCCACGCGCCCCAGCCTCGACGCGGATCCGCTCCACCGCCGCCTCGTCCAGGCCGACGATCGCGATCATGCCCACGTGCTCGCCCGCCGCTTCCGCCATCACGCGGCCGCGCTCCTTGACGAGCAAGAGCGCAGTCTCCCACGGGATCGCGCCGGCCGCGGCCAGCGAAGCGATCTCGCCCAGGCTGTGCCCGGCGGTGACGCTGACGTTCTCGAGGCCATAGCTCTCGCGCCAGACCTCATACGCCGCCCAGCTCACGGTCATCACGCAGGGCTGGATGACGTCGGTGCGGTTGAGCTCCTCGACCGGGCCTTCGAAGCAAAGCCTGCGCACCGGCATGTCGAGCACCTCCTCGGCGCGCTCGAACACCCGCCGCGCCGCCGGGTAGCGGTCGTAGAGGTTCTTGCCCATGCCGGGCTTCTGCACCCCCTGGCCGGGGAAGAGCAGCGCTATCGGTCCGGAAAGGTCGATCACTCGGTCACCAATCACCAGGTCATGCGGCTACGCCCACTTCAGGAGCGTGGCGCCCCAGGTCAAGCCTGATCCGAAACCCGCCAGCAGGACATGGTCTCCCGACTTGACGCGACCCTTCCGAACGGCCTCCTCCAGCGCAAGCGGGATCGACGCGCTCGAGGTGTTGCCGTACTCGTCGATGTTGACGGCGACCCTCTCGATGGGCAGGCCGATGCGCCGCGCCGCCGCGTCGATGATGCGGAAGTTGGCCTGGTGCGGCACCCAGAGGTCGATCTCGTCGAGCGCGACCCCGGCCGCGCTGCAGACCTCGTTGGCCTGGCGGATGAAGATGTCGACCGCGAACTTGAAGACGTCGGGCCCGACCATCTCGATGTAGGGCGCAGGGTCCTTCGCCGCGTACGCACCCTTCTCGATGTTGCCGCACGTCACCTGGGCGTAGCCGCGGCCGTCGGAGCCGAGGCACCAGCTGAGGAAGCCGGAACCCTTCGGCGCCGCCTTCACCACCGCCGCGCCGGCGCCGTCGCCGAAGATCACCGCCGTGCCGCGGTCGGTGAAGTCGAGCATGCGCGACAGGACCTCGGCACCGATGACGAGAACCGTGTCCGCGCGTTCGGTCGCGATGAACGAGTCCGCGATCGACAGCGCGTAGACGAAGCTCGTGCAGGCCGCCAGCGTGTCCCACGCCACCGCGCCCGGTGCCCCCAGCTCGTTCTGCACCCGGCAGGCGACGGACGGGAACGGGCCGTCGGGCGACGACGTGCCGACGAGGATCATGTCGAGGTCTTCCGGCCTGACCTCGGCCGCCTCGAGCGCCGCACGCGCTGCCTTCGTCGCCATCTCGAACGTGGTCGTGCCCGGCTCGGCGACGTGGCGGCGGCGGATCCCGGTGCGCTCGGTGATCCACTTGTCCGACGTGTCCATCATCTTCTCGAGGTCGAAGTTCGTCAGCACCTTGTCGGGCGCGTGGACCCCGATGCCGGCGATCGCGCTCGGGCGACCCTTGGCCTTGAACGACCGGAGCGGCACCGCGTCGGACCGTGTGCGGTAGTTCGTCGTGATCGCCATCGTCCTCAGGCCTCCAGCCGCTCTGCGGTCTTCTGCTCGAGGTACTTCCAGAGGTCGGAGATGAGCTTCATCTTCTCGAGCTCTTCATCGGGGAGCTCGACGTCGTACTTGTCCTCGATCGCCGCGATCAGCTCGACCAGGTCGAGCGAGTCGGCGGCGAGGTCGCGCTGGAAGCTCTTGTCCATCTGGACCTGTTCCGGGTCGACGCCCAGGATCTCGCCCGCGAGGTCCTGGAGCTCCTTGAAGTCGAGCTGGGCTGCCATGGGGCGTCCTCCTGTTAGTGCCCGTTCGCCGGGGCTTTCTTGATGACGAGGGTGGCGTTGTGGCCGCCGAACCCGAAGGAGTTCGAGATCGCCACGCCGATGTCGGCCTTGCGCGCCTTGTTCGGCACGTAGTCGAGGTCGCACTCGGGGTCGGGGTCGTCGAGGTTGATGGTCGGCGGCAGCATGCCGCGCTCGAGCGCCATGACGCAGGCCGCCGCCTCGATGGCGCCCGCGGCGCCCAGGAGGTGGCCGTGCACCGACTTGGTCGAGCTCACCGCCAGCTTGTACGCGTGGTCGCCGAAGACGCTCTTGATCGCCTTCGTCTCCGCCACATCGCCGAGCTTTGTCGAGGTGCCGTGAGCGTTGACGTAGCCGACCTCGTGCGGGTCGACACGGCTGGACTCGAGCGCCTGCTTCATCGCCCTCGCGGCACCCTTGCCCTCAGGCTGGGGTGCCGTGAAGTGGTACATGTCCGCGCTGGCGCCGTAGCCGGCGATCTCAGCCATGACCCGCGCGCCGCGGCTGCGCGCGTGGTCCATGTCCTCGAGCACGAACATGACCGAGCCCTCGCCCATGACGAAGCCGTCGCGGCCGAGGTCGAACGGCCGGCACGCCTTCTCCGGCTCGTCGTTGCGCTCGCTCGTCGCCTTGATCTGGCAGAACGCACCCATGGTGAGCGGCGTGATGGTCGCCTCCGAGCCGCCGGCGATCATGGCCACGGCGTCGCCGCGCTTGATGATCTCGGACGCCTCGCCGATGCCGTGGGCGCTGGACGCGCACGCGCTGACGATCGCGAAGTTGGGGCCGCCGGCCTGGGTGTGGATGGCGACGATGCCCGCCGCCATGTCGGCGATCATCATCGGCACGGTGAAGGGGCTGATGCGCTTGGGGCCGCGCTCCATCAGCGCGGTGTGGCTCTTCTCGATCTCCTCCATGCCGCCGATGCCCGAGCTGACGATCACACCCACGTCGTCGGGGTTCATCTGCGCGGGGTCGAGGTTCGCCTGGGCGAGCGCCTGCTTGGACGCCGCCAGGGCGAACTGGCAGTAGCGGCCGATGTGGCGCGCCGTCTTGCGGTCCATGTAGTCCTCGGGGTTGAAGCCCTTGACCTCGGCCGCGATCTTGGTGTCGAAGCCGGCGGTGTCGAAGCGGGTGATCCGGCCGACGCCGGAAACGCCCTCGATCATGTTCGACCACACCGTCTCCATATCGCTGCCGATCGGGGTGACGAAACCGATCCCGGTGACGGCCACGCGTCGCCCGTTGTGTTGGGGGGAAGTCATGGGTTCAGCATACGGACGCGACGGCCAAGCGGCAGCCTCGCGAGGTGGCAAAACACCCTGCCGTCTTTGGACTCCGAGTCCAAAGTCAGGCTAGAGCAACTTCTGTAAATCGAGCGCGAGCTGGAGGCGAAGCCGCGTCGCCGGCTGATCGAGGTCGCCGCCGAGCAGCTCCTTGAGCTTGTCGAGGCGGTAGAGAACGGTGTGGCGGTGGAGGCCGAGGGTGTCGGCCGCGTCCTTGACCGAGCCCTTGGCAAGGTAGGCGTCGAGCGTCTCCAGCAGCTGCGTCCGGTTGCGGAGCTTGGGATTCATGAGCCGGCCGAGGCTGTGGTTGACGAACCGCTCGGCGAGCTGGGGGTTCTGGGCGAGCACGAGCTGTGGGATGACCTCGTCGTGGCCGTGCACGAGCGCATCCGGCCGAAGCTTGCGGCCCGCCTCGATCGCCTGCTGCGCCTCGAGGTAGGAGCGCGCGATTCCGTGCAGCCCGGGGTGGTAGCCGCCGATCCCCGCGCGCACCCGCGCCCGCAGCGCGCCCGAGCGCTGCGCCGCCTCGTCCTGAAGGCGCACCACGAACTGCCGCGCCTGGTCGACATCGGGCGGGGACTCGACCGGCCACAGGACCACGAGCGTGCTCGGGTCGGTCGCGTGCACCAGCGCCCCGCGCGGGACGTCGAGGGCGGCCGCCACCTCGGCGAGCGCCTGGCCGCCTCGCTCCCCGTCGCGGTTGCCGATGACGAGCTTGCACACGAGCGCGACGTAGCCGCTGGCGGCGAGAGGGGCGTTGAGCGCCAGCGCCTGGCGCTGGAGCTCGAGCTCGGAGTCGAAGTTATCGCTGATCAGGGCGTGAAAAAGTCGCGCGTGCGCGCGCGTGCCGCGCTGCATGTGCTGCTCGCGCGCGTGCAAATAGGTCTTCGTCACCTCGGCGGCCACCTGGTCGAGGGCGGCGAAGACGTAGTTGGCGACGAGCATGATCGCCTCCGGCGTCGCGTCCGGCTGGCCGCGCCACGCCCGCAGGATCTCGTCCCACGCGACCCGCGCGGCCATGCGGTAGGCGGCGAGGATCGGCTCGACCGACTGGCTGCTTCGGGCCTGCAGGATGCCGAGCTGGGCCACGCGGCGCAGCTCCTCGGGGGTCGCCGGCCGGGACTCGCGCGCCGTGGCGAGGAAGAGGTCGAGGCCCGCCGCGCAGGCGCGGACGATGGCGTCGCGCTGCGGCGGTACCCCCGTCGACGCATCGAACCGGACGAGCGTGACCACGGCCCGCGCCATGTGCCGGGCCATGCCTTCGCGCCGATGCTCGAGCTCGTCGATCAAGCCCTGCGGCAGCCGCGGGGCGGTGCGCCCAGCCTTGGACGCGGCGTCCAACTGCGCCATGCGGCCGACTATACGGGGGCGCCCGCCGCCTTAGACGCGGAGTCGAGCTTTAGCGGTGCGCCGCGACCGGGCTCGCGTGCTTCTTGACGAACTCGAGCATGCGCCGCCAGGCGTCGTCGCAGGCGTCCTTCCACTGCGCGTACGAGCGGTCGAAGAAGCTGTGCGGAGCGCCTTCGTATGTGTGCACCTCGAACGGCACGCCTCCCGCCTTCAGCTTCTCGACGAACTCGGCGTTCTGCTCCGGCGTGGTCGCCTGGTCCGCGCCCGCGATCATGATCATCAGCGGCGCCTTCATGCGATCGAGGAACGGCTCGGCGCGCGAAGGCCGTCCGTAGAAGCCGATGCACCCGCTGAGCTCGGGATGGGCCGCGGACTGGCTCCACGAGTTCGACCCGCCGAAGCAGAAGCCGACGGTGAAGATCGACTTGGCCGCCCCGCCTTCGGCCGAGCGGAGGTATGCGATCGCGGCGCCGGTGTCGGCGGCGATGTTCTCCGAAGTCGTCTTCTGCACCTCGGGCATGTAGTCGAACGAATCGCTGCGGTCATCGTTCGCCGCCGTGCGCGCGAAGTAGTCGATGGCGACGGAGTCGATGCCCGCCTCCGCGAACCGCTGCGCCAGCTCCTTGAAGAACTGGTGCAGGCCGCGCACGTCGGGCAGGACGACCATGCCGGCCCCGGTCGGCTTCGCCGCGCGGGCGTAGTAGGCCATGAACTTCGTGCCGTCGGAGGACGTCAGCTTCAGGTCACCGTGGTCGGCGGCGCCGCCGCCCACGACCGGCGGCAGAGGCGGTCGAGCAGAATCTGAATAGCACATGCCTCGATTCTCCCTTAGTCTGGGGTCGTGATTCAGCCGTGAAGATCGAGAGCCCCACCTTCACGCTCGACGACCTCAAGGGCTTCCTCGACACGTACGTCGACCGCGAACGCCAGCTCCTTGCCGACCGGCTGCAGCGCGCATCCGACCGCCTCGCCGCGCTCGGCCCGCGGGTCAAGCCCGAGCGAAGCGACCGCGAGGAGTGGACCGCGCACGAGCTGCTCGCGCACATCGCGGTGCTCTCGAAGTTCTACGGCGTGCTCGTGCACCGGCTCGCGTCGGGGCAGGAGGCGACGATGGAGATCATGGAGGCGGTGCACCTCCGCGACGCCGTCGGCCACCAGATGGCCATGCTCGAACCCGCCGACCTCGTGCGCATGGCAATCGCCGACCACGAACGCACCATCGCGGCGCTGCGCAGCGCGGCGCCCAAGGACCTTCGCCGCGAGGGCCAGATCGGCGACGGCGTGGCGATGAGCGCCGAGGACATCGCGAGGCTCCCGCTGGTGAGCCACCTCGAGATCCATCTGGATCAGCTGGAGAAGCTGCTCGCCGGCTAGAGGCTAATCGCTGACCTGCGAGTAGCCGAGCTTGCGCAGCTCGGCGCGGATCGTATCGGCGGCGTCGTTCATCATCGCCGGGTCCGGATCCGGGTCCTGGTTGCCGAAATCGAGGTCGTGCAGTCCGCGGATCGGCACGACGTGGAAGTGGCAGTGCGGCACCTCGAGGCCCGCCAGCATCATGCCGATGCGCTCAGGCTTGAACCCCGCCATCTGCGCGCGTCCGATCGCCTGCGCGGTCTCGATCAGGTGGTCGAGCAGCGTCGGCTCGACGTCGAGCCAGTGGTCGATCTCCTCGCGCGGCACCACGAGCGAGTGCCCTGGACGCAGCGGCCGGTTGGAGAGGAAGACGACGCAGCGGTCGTCCTTCCAGACGAACCGCGCGGGGAGCCTGCCCTCGATGATCTGGGTGAAGATCGTCGCCATCGTGCTTCCGCGGAAAGCCTAGCCTGTAGCGCGTGAGCGAGCCCGCCGTCGTTCTCGACCACGCGTCGAAGCGCTACGGCTCCGTGCAGGCGCTCGACGACGTCTCGCTGCAGATCGAGTCGGGCGAGATCGTCGCCATGCTCGGGCCGAACGGCGCGGGCAAGACGACGTCGATCAACCTGATGCTCGGCCTGCGCAAGCCGACCGGGGGCCGCGCGCGACTGTTCGGTCTCGATCCCAAGGACCTGCGCTCGCGCAGCCGCATCGGCGTGATGCTCCAGGAGTCGGGCGTCCCCGGCATGCTGCGCGTGCACGAGATCGTCGACCTCTTCCGCTCTTACTACCCCGCGCCGCTGCCGACGGCCGACGCGATCGCCATGGCCGGCCTCGAAGAGAAGGCGAAGAGCCTCGTCAAGGACCTCTCGGGCGGGCAGCGGCAGCGCCTCTACCTCGCGCTTGCCGTGTGCGGCGACCCCGACGCGCTCTTCCTCGACGAGCCCACCGTGGGCATGGACGTGGAGGGGCGGCGGCGGTTCATCGAGGAGATCGCCGCGCTCGCCGGCAAGGGCCGCACCGTGGTCCTGACGACGCACTACCTCGAGGAGGTCGACCAGCTCGCCCAGCGTGTCATCGTCATCAACCACGGGCACGTCATCGCCGACTCGACGCCCGCCGCGATCAAGGCGCGTGTCGCGGGCAAGCGCGTCACCTTCGCCGTCACAGGCCAGATCGACGAGTCGGCGTTCGCCGGGCTGCCGCTGAAGTCGCAGCAGGTCGACGACCACCGGGTGCGGCTTCTCACCAACGAGCCCGAGACCGTGCTGGCCGAGCTCTTTCGACGCGGCGTGCCGGTGCGCGAGCTCGAGGTCTCGGGCGCAGACCTCGAGGAGGCCTTTGTGGCCATGACGCACGAGGAGCAGCCGGTCCGATGAGCGTGATGGCCATGCGGCGGGCGACGGCGCCGCTCCTGCCCATGCTCGCGCGCCAGTCCTACGCCGAGTTCATCAAGCTGTTTCGCGTCCCCGCGTTCAGCACGACCAGCATCGTCCTGCCGGCGATGTTCTACGCGTTCATCGGCCTCGGCCAGGCGAATCAGCGCATGGGCCCTGGCCCGAACGCCATCACCTTCGGCGAGTACTTCCTCGCATCCATGGCGCTTTACGGCGTCGCCAACGTCATGGTCCTGGGCTTCGGCATCTCGCTCGCCAACGAGCGCGGGCAGAAGCAGGACCTTCTCATGCAGTCAACACCGCTTCCCGCCGCGATCTACTTCGTCGCCAAGACGCTGTCGGCGCTCGTGATCGCGCTCCTTGCGCTCGTCGCCCTGAGCATCCTGGCGGCGACCGCAGGCGGCGCGCACCTGAGCGCGGGACAGTGGGTGACGCTCTACGTGCGCGCGATGCTCTGCTCGATCCCCTTCGTCGGTCTGGGCTTCGGGCTCGGTTACCTCGCGGGTCCGAACTCCGCACCGGCGGTGACGAACCTGATCTACCTGCCTACCGCGTTCGCGTCCGGGCTCTTCTTCCCGCTCGCCCTGCTGCCCAAGTTCCTGCAGGACATCGCGCCGTACCTCCCGCTCTACCGCGGCGCGCAGCTCGTGTGGGACGCCGTCGGCGCGCCGCACTCTAGCGACAGCATCGCCACCGACTGGCTGTACATGGCCGGCTTTACGATCGCCTTCTTCCTGCTCGCGTTCTGGGCGTACCGGCGCGACCAGGGCCGGAAGTTCAACTAGCGGACGAAGCCCACAGCCTGTCCGGCACGTCGCTCCCGAACGCGTCTCGGTGCCGCGTGCAGAACTCCTCGCGCGTATACCGATGCTCGATCGTGCCCACGTGCTCGATCGCGTAAGTCGCGGCCAGCGCCGCGACCCGGCCGGCTTCAGCCAGCTCGAGCCCGCGCAGCAGTCCGGCGACCAGGCCCGCGCGGTACGCGTCGCCGGCGCCGGTCGGGTCGGCCTCCCGCTCGGCCGGCGCCGCGGGGACGTCGACCGACCCTTCGCGCGTGGTGATGCGGGATCCGTGCCGGCCAAGCGTGGTGACCACCATCTGCGCGCGATCACACAGCGTGTCCATGCCGCACTCGGCGCGCTGCTGGATGAGCTCGAGCTCGTAGTCGTTGCCGATCACGATCCACGCGCCGTCGAGGCTGTCCATGACGTCCGCGCCGCTCATGTGTGGAAGCTGGTGCGCGGGGTCGAAGACGAAGGGGACGCGGCGATCGCGGCACTCGACCACGAGACGCTTCATCGCGTCGGGCGCGTTCGGGCCGATGATCACCGCCTTGACGCCGGCGGGGGCGTCGTCGAGCCCGAGCATGCCGGCGCGCAGCATCGCGCCGCCGTAGTAGCCGGTCAGCTGGTTGTCGTCCATATCGGTGGTCGTGAAGCCCGTGGCGCTGATCTCGCCGTCGAGCAGCCTGAGGCCGGTGCAGTCGACGCCGTTGGCGGCCAGCCAGTCGCGATACTCGGTGGCGTCGGTGCCGGCCGTCGCGAGGATGGCCGCGGGGTGCCCGAGGAGCGAGAGGTTGTAGGCGTAGTTCCCCGCCACCCCGCCGCGCCGCTTCTGCAGGTCGTCGACGAGGAAGCTGAGGTTGAGGATGTGCGTCTTGTCGGGAAGGATGTGGTCCTTGAACTTGCCCTTGAAGGTGAGGATGTAGTCGTACGCGATCGAACCGGTGCACAGGACCATCGGAGCCGCGGTAACGCTACAGGAAAAGAGAAAGGGCGCCCGTGGCGGGCGCCCTCTCGTGTCGCTCTTGACCTACGCGGCGCGGCGGCGAGCCGTGCGGGCGCGCCGGCGAACCGGCTTGCGCTCGGTCTCGCGGTGCGGGACCAGCGCGCTGGCCTCCTCGAGCCTCGTCGCCGTGCGGGCGATGGTCTTGAACGAGCCGTTGACCGCCTTCAGCGTCCGCTTCGCGACCGTGCCGACGACATCGTCGCGCTTCGCCTGGAAGCGAACCATGTGCAGGCTCTTGATCGCGAGCTTCTCCGGGAAGCGGTCGTTGACCTCGATGCCGAAGACCTCGATCTTGCGCGGCATGATGGCGTTCAGGCGGCGGTTGAACCTGCGCACGGCCGGCTGGCCCTTGCGCTCGAAGCTCCGAACCTGCCTGCGCACTGCGCCAACGGGGTTGGTCGCCACCTCGGCCGCGGTCTCTGCGGCGCCGACGGCGAATTGTTCTACTGCGGTTGCGGTGTCCGCGAAATCAGTTGCCATTCCAGAACCTCCTTGTGCTCTATGACGCATTATAACGCGTCGCGTCATTGGAGTCAAGGACCCGGCATCAAGGACCTGGTTGGAGGCGGGCCATCAGCGCCTCGGCAGGCGGCCCGAAGACGTCGTAGTGCGCGACCTTGCGGCGCTTCTCCGGCTGGATCCACTCCGGGCGCAGGCCGTGCAGCCGGCCCCACTCCTCGAGCACCGGGCGCAGGCCGATCACGTGCAGGAACGGCTTCTCGCGCCTCATGCCGCGGATGGTCGAGCCGTGATAGGAGTCGAAGTTGCGGTGAACGGCGATCCCGCCCTCTTCGGCGAACGCGATCGCCTCCTTTATCTGCCTGCGCTCGAAGTACTTCTCACGCACGCCGGTCGGCACAGATGGCGCGAAACGCGCACAGACCGCAGGGGCGCGCGGCGTGCTCGGGTCGCAGCGCAAAATCGCCCGCGACGATGCGCTCGGCGGCGGCGCTGATCCGCGCTTCAACCTCCGCGTCGTTGGCCTCGACGTCACGACCGGCGCCGTGGCGCATGTCGAAGAGCACGAGCCTCGGTTCACGACCGCCTGGCAAGAGGCCCCGCCGCGCCGCGACCGCGTAGATGCGCAGCTGCAGCGAGTACGCCTCGATCAGCGCCGCGTCGAGAGTGGCGTTGGTCTTGAAATCGACGAGCGTGGTCCGGCCGTCGACCTCGCACACCCGGTCGACGACGCCGCGGATCCTGGTCCCGGCGACGGTCATGTTGAAGCCGGACTCGACGGCGAGCGTTTTCGCCCCCGCCAGCGGGTGGCCGAGGTAGCGCTCGAGCATCTCCCGCCCCGCCTCGGGTCCGCGGTAGCGCGCGAGCAGGTCGCCGCCGTCGTTGTGCCACGCGGCCAGGGCCTCGTGCACGGCGGCGCCGAGCTCGGTCGAACCCGCCGCGCGCACGTGCGCGGGCTGGAGCTCGTCGGGTGGCGCGGGCACGCGCCACGCATGCGCGAACCGGTAACGCACCGGGCACAGCTCGAAGTCGTGAAGCTGGGAGAAGCTCAGGCGCAGCGGCTCTCGAGCCTCGCTCGGTCCGGCCGCGCCGCTCGGTTGGATGCGGTCGAGGCGGTCGAGGACCGCGGTGACGACGGAGCGGCCGTCGTGGACCTCGCCGTTGGCGGCCGCGGCGACCGGCAGCTCCAGCTGCTCCGATTCGATCACCGTCGCGGATTCGGGGTGGGCGAGCGCCCAGCTGAGGATCTCGGCGAAGTGGTCGTGGTCCTCAAACGGTCCCGCGCCGAGCTCGCGCGGGCTCTGCTCCTCGCGCGTCGCGGTGACGTACAGGACGTCCTTCGCGCGCGTCAGGCCGACGTAGACGATGCGCCGCCGCTCCCCGATCGCCAGCGCGACGGCAGGCGCGCCGGGCGATGTCTCGACGTAGCGCGGGTGCTTCTCGCCGCGCCAGCTCTTCATGACGAAGCCCAGGCCGTCGGGGTCGAAGAAAAGGCGCTCGGTGTCGCGAGGCCGCGGCGGCCGGAGGTTGACCATGAACACCACCGGAAACTCGAGGCCCTTGGCCGCGTGCACGGTCAGCAGCGACACGGCCTCGGCGCCCTCAGCCTCCTCGGCCGCCTCGCCGACCGGCAGGTCGGCGTCGATCACCTGGTCGAGGTGGCGGACGAAGTCGCCGATCCCGGCGAGCGACAGGTCACGTTCGAACCGTCCCGCCAGCTGAAAGACCTTGCGCAGGTTGAGCAGCGCGCGCGGGCTGCCGTCGCGCTGGGCGCGCAGCTCCGCCCACCGCAGGTACCCGCTCTCCTCGAGCAGGCGGTTGAGGATGTCGCCGACCGTCAGCGCGTCGCGCAGCAGCCCGATGCGGTCGGTCAGCGCGGTCACGCGCACGGCCTCGGCGGCGACGGCCGCCTCCATCTCGGGGAACCCGTCGCGCGCCGACTCGTCGAAGCAGTCGCGCAGGCGCATGCCCTTGCGGCCGAAGCGGCGAGCGGCGAGCCTGTACATGCCCGCGTCGGGCAGGCGGACGATGGGCCCCTGCAGGAGGCGCACGAGCGCGCCGTCGTCCATCGGGTTCTCGGCCAGGCGCAGCAGCGCGAGCACGTCCTTGATCTCCTGCCGGTCGAAGAAGCCGGAGCCGCCGCTGGTGACGTACGGGATGCCCTGCCGGCGCAGCTCGTCC
The DNA here is from genome assembly GCA_964461175.1 of uncultured Actinomycetes bacterium. Lineage (GTDB taxonomy): Bacteria > Chloroflexota > Dormibacteria > Dormibacterales > Dormibacteraceae > 40CM-4-65-16. Next base: position 11,754 of record CAYWTI010000293.1, read on the forward strand.
TCGAACTCGCGCGGCAGCATGCGCACCGAGTGAGACAGGACCGCGATGTGCCGGAACGGCACGCCCGAGACGTGAAGCCGCCGGATCCTCTCGCCCACCGACCGCGCCTCGCTGCGCGAGTCGGAGGCCAT
>CAYWTI010000294.1:0-4757 GCA_964461175.1 uncultured Actinomycetes bacterium
CCACCCGGTCCACCGCAAGGCCGAGCTCCAGATCCGAATCGGCGAACCGGCCGCGCGCGGACGCGGCCTGGGCCGCGAGGCCGTCGAGCTGCTGCTCGACTTCGCGTTTCAAGATCTCAACCTGCACCGGGTCGAGCTGACAGTCCTCAGCGGCAACGAGGCTGCGCTGAAGACCTACGCGGCCGCCGGCTTCGTGCGGGAGGGCGTGCTGCGCCAGGCCGCCCACGTCGATGGCCGGTTCGTGGACGTGATCCTGATGGCCGTCCTGCGCGAAGAGCGGCGGCCACGTTAGTCGCGATCCACCAGCCGAACTTCCTGCCTTGGCTCGGCTTTTTCGACAAGGTACGTCGCAGCGATGTCTTCATCGCCATGGACAACGCCCAGTTCTCGAAGACGGGCGGTACGTGGACCAATCGCGTGAAGATGATCGTCAACCGCGAGCCGGCGTGGGTGACGCTGCCGATCGTCCGCGCTTATCACGGCGTCCGGACTGTGGACGAGATGCGGCTCAGCCCGGATCCGGGCTGGCGGGCAAAGGCGCTGCGGACGGTCGAGCTCTCGTATAAACGCGCGCCCCACTTCGACGAGGTGTTCCCGCGCCTCGAGCCACTGGTAGCGAACCCGACGGACCGCTTGGCGGACTACAACCTGACGGCGATCCGATCGCTCTGCGAGACGCTACGCATCGGGACGCCGATCGTTCTCGGCACGTCGCTCCACGTCGACGGCCGGGCCACAGACCTCTTGATTAGGATGGTGAATGCAGTCTCGGGAACCGCCTATCTCGCGGGTGGCGGAAGCGCCGGCTATCAGGAGGACGACAGGTTCCGCGAGGCGGGTATCGAGTTGATTTACCAGGAGTTCCAGCATCCGGTCTACCCGCAGATCAACACACCGGCTTTTCAACCCGGCCTATCGGTGGTCGACGCCTTGATGAACCTGGGTTTTGAGGGCACCGCCCGGCTCCTGGCTGGGCAGCGATGAGCGCGTCGAGCCTGTCGCGCTCGGAGCGCCGCTCGCCTGTGGTCATCGAGCCGACCAGCGGCTGGAAGGGTCTCAAGCTTGGCGAGCTCTGGGCCTACCGCGACCTCTTCTCGCTGCTCGCGTGGCGGGATGTCAAGGTTCGCTACCGGCAGACGATCCTAGGCGTGGGGTGGGCGGTGCTCCAGCCGCTTATCACGATCCTGGTCTTCAGCCTGGTCTTCGGCCGCCTCGCGAAGGTGCCGTCCAACGGCGTCCCGTACGCCCTGTACTCCTACGCGGCGCTCCTCCCCTGGACCCTGTTCTCCGGCTCTCTCACGCGGGCGGCCAACAGCCTGGTCAGCAACGCCTCGCTTCTCAGCAAGACGTACTTCCCGCGCCTGCTCTTGCCCATCGGCTCGATCGTCATCAACCTGGTCGATTTCGGCATCTCGCTCGTGGTCTTCGGCGGGTTGATGGCGTGGTACCGCTTTGCCCCCCACCCCGCCGCATTGCTCCTCCCCCTCTTCCTTCTATATGCGGTGGTTGCTGCTGTGGCCTTCGGCGTATGGCTCGCCGCGCTGAACGTGCGCTACCGCGACGTCCAGTTCGCCCTGCCTTTCCTGGTCCAGATCGGCCTGTTTGTCTCGCCTGTGGTCTATCCGGTCACCCTCGTACCGGCGTCGGTGCGGCTGCTCTACGACCTCAACCCCATGACGTTGGTCATCCAGGGCTTCCGCTGGGGGCTGCTCGGCGACGCCGCACCCTCGGCCCTGATGTTCATCTCGGTGCCGGTCGTCGCCATCCTGCTCGTGTCCGGGCTGTTTTACTTCCGAAGCACCGAGCGGTTCTTCGCCGACATCATCTGATGCCCTCAGCCATCGCCGTCACCGCCGACCACATCAGCAAGGTCTACCGGCTTGGCACGGCCTACGACACGCTCGGCCGGACCCTCGCCGGGGCCGTCATGCGGAGCGTGCGTAACGGCATCGCGCGTCGTCGGGCGCAGGACCTCTGGGCGCTGGACGACGTCTCGTTCACGATCCGTCAGGGCGAGGTCGTCGGCATCATCGGGCGCAACGGCGCAGGCAAGAGCACGCTCCTGAAGCTGATGAGCCGGCTGACCGAACCGACTCGCGGCCGGATCACGATCGAAGGCAAGGTCGGCAGCCTCCTCGAGATCGGCACAGGCTTCCACCCGGAGCTCACCGGCCGGGAGAACATCTTTCTCAACGGCACCATCCTCGGGATGTCGCGCAACGACGTGCAGCGCCGTTTCGAGGAGATCGTCGAGTTCGCCGAGATCGACCGCTTCCTCGACACGCCTGTCAAGCGCTACTCGAGCGGCATGTACGTCCGACTCGCGTTCGCGGTCGCGGCGCATCTCGAGCCCGAGATTCTCATCGTCGACGAGGTCCTCGCCGTCGGCGACGTGGCCTTCCAGCGGAAGTGCCTCGGGCGGATGGGCGAGGTCGCCCAGGAGGGACGCACCGTTCTCTTCGTGAGCCACAACCTTGCCGCGATCAAGTCACTGTGCACGCGCGCGGTGCTGCTTCAGGACGGAAAGATCGTGGCCGACGGCGAGGTCGAGGACACGGTCATGAAATACCTCGACCTGACATGGCCGCTGACCTCGGACGGGTCGGTCCCCGACAGCCCGGGCCGGATCGGCACGGGAGAAGCCCGGCTGCGGAAGGTCGCCATCACGAACACGAGCGGACGGCGCATCGAGCGCGTCCATCTCGGCCAGCCTGTACGCGTGGTGGCGACATACGAGGTGACCGATCCGCTGCCCGACGCGGTGGTCGAGCTCGGGATCTCGACTCCGGACGGGATCCGCGTCGCCACGGCGATAAGCACTGACAACGGCGGCGGCCCAATTCGACTCGGCGCCGGCGTGCGCGAAGTGTCGGTCGAGCTCGCACTCACCTTGCTCCCGCACCCTCAATACGTTATCGACCTCGCGTTGCATCGAATGTCGGGGCTGACCGTCGATTGGGTCGAGCGCGCGGCGCAGTTCGCCGCGCTTAACGTCGCCGAGCAGGGACCGGACAGCTACCCCTGGCACGTTGTTCGCGGCTACGTGCGCCCCACCAGCCGGTGGTTTGCCGCCGAGGCCGTCAAGCCGTGAGCAAGTCGGTCCTGTTCGTCGGGGCGAGCTACTACAACTCCTACTACCTGGCGCGAGAGCTGCGGAAGCTCGGATGGAAGGCAACCGTAATGACCTATCCAGGCGACATGTCGGAGCAGTTCGGCCACGGTTGGGACATCGAGGTGAAGTTCGACCGGGGCCTGCCGGCGCTCTTGCGCCGATCCGCCGCCGCCGGCCGCGCATTTCTCGGCCACAGCATCCTGCACTTCAACGGCGTCAACAACCTGCGCGCGCTGTATTACATGTCACCGCGCCTGGAGCGGCGCACCCGTGGGAGCGATATCGAGGCCCTGAAACGGCTGGGGAAGAAGATCGTCTACTCGCAGTCCGGCTGCCTCGATGGCGTGTCGCAGTCGTCGTTCGCCAGCTGGGGCGAGCGACCCGTATGCCTGGACTGCGTCTGGCGAACGAATCCCGCCGTGTGCAACGACGAGAAGAATCTCGCGTGGGGCCGGCTACGCAACCGCCTTTGCGACTTTCAGGTCAGCGCCGGCGGAAACCGGGTCGACTTCAACGACGACCCGACCATCCACGAGGTGCCCGAGTTCTACTGCCTCGACCCCGACGTGTGGAGACCTGATCTCGACATCCCGGCCGAGCACCGCCTCGCCTTCTCGCAGCGGACGGTCAAGATCTACCACGCGGTCGGCAACTTCGATATGCGCACCAACGTCGACGGGCAACGCAACATCAAGTCGACGCACATCTACCTGCCGACCATTCAGCGTCTGAAGGACAACGGCCACGACGTCGAGCTGGTCTTCGTCAAGAACGTGCCGGGGAGGTACGTGCGCTACTACCAGCTCCAGTCCGACATCGTGGTCGACATGCTCACGTACGGCTTCTACGGGGCGAACGTGCGCGAGGCGATGATGCTCGGCAAGCCGGTGGTCTGCTATCTGCGGCCCGAATGGCTGGCGAGCATCCGCCAGGAGATCCCCGACTTCGTCGACGAGCTGCCGATCGTCAGCGCCACGCCGGAGACCGTGTACGACGTCCTCGAGGACCTCGTGCGCGACCCGGACAAGCGACGCGAGATCGGCAGGCGCAGCCGCGAGTTCGCGTTGCGGTGGCACTCGTCGCAGCGCGCGGCGCAGCGTTTCGACGCCATCTACTCCGACCTGCTCGCCGGCGGCCCGGGACTGCCGGCGCCTCGTCAGACGAGGACGTACGAGAACGCGCTGAACGCGTCGTAGGTGTTGGGCGCCGCGCCCGTCGTGCCGGGACTGCTCCCGTCCCGTGCCCACACCGAGACGCGATATGTGCCCCTGGATTTGCCGGCGGTCGGCCACTTGAGCACGGCGTTCGCCGAGTAGGCCTGGACCAGGGTCCACGTCCCCCCCGGCGGCAGGATCCAGAACTCGTACCGAGGGGCAGGGCAGCCGGATGCTTTCGCCGTGATCGTGATCGTGTTCCCCACCCCGGCCGTGCCCACTGGGAAGGACGAGGCATTGACCGACGAGCACACCGGGGTCAGCGTGTAGGCGGCGGCGGCGAACGCATCGTATGTGTACGGCGCGGCGCCCGAGCCTCCGGGGCTGCTCAGGTCGCGCGCCCACACGGAGAATCGGTACTGGCCGGCCTGTCTGCCGGCGGTCGGCCACGCAAACGCCGCCGAGGTCGAATAGCCGCGCGCAATGCTCCA
>CAYWTI010000295.1:0-19341 GCA_964461175.1 uncultured Actinomycetes bacterium
GTTGATGTGCATCAGCGACGCCGCCACGGCGAGGTTCGGCGTGTAGCCGATGAAGATCGACCCGGTGTAGGCCTCGGTCGTCCCCGACTTGCCGGCGACGGGCTTCCCGCCCAGCGCGCCCAGGTACAGCTTCACCGGCCCCCGCAGCAGGTCGGTGACGACGTAGCCGAGGTCAGGGCTGATGACCTGGACGTGGCCGAAATTGGGATCGAAAGATTCGAGGACGTTGCCCGCGGCGTCGGTGATGCGCAGGATCCCCGTCGGCGTGACGCGGTAGCCGCCGTTGTCGAAGGCCGAGTACGCCGCGAGGTGCTCGGCCATGGAGATGGCGTCGGGCCCAAGCGTCGTCGCGATGCCGGCCGGATCCTGGATCGCCGCCGTCACGCCCAACGAGTGCATGAGGTTGACGACGCGGTCTCCGCCCTCGCTCGCGTACGTCCAGAGCGCAGGCAGGTTGCGGGACTGCGCGAGAGCGGTGCGCAGCGTGATGAAGCCCTCGTGCTTGCCGTCCCAGTCGCTGAACGAGTGGCCGCCGATGACGCCGTTCTCGTCGTTGAGGAGCGTGGCGGGCGTGACCAACCCCGCCTGCAGCGCGGCCGCGTAGGTGTAGACCTTGAAGGACGAGCCGACCCCACGCCAGCCGAGCGGATCCATCCCGGTCAGGTTGATCTGGCCGCGGATTGCGGGATCGTAGTAGTCGGCGCTTCCGACCATGGCGAGGATCTCGCCGTCGCCGGGGTTCATGACCAGCATCGCGCCGGTGTTCACGCCGCGCTTCGCGTACGTGCGCACGCCGGCCTTGACCCACTTGTCCGCCATCGCCTGGGTGGAGAGGTCGAGCGTGGTCGTGATCGTCAGGCCGCCCTCGTACAGTGCCTGAGCGCCGTACCGCTGCGTGACGTACTGGATGACGTAGTCCACGAAGTGGGCTGTCAGCGCGTTGTGCGCGGGCCCGACCGACTTGTGCGCGGCGATCATCTTCGCCAGCAGGTCGGTCGCGAAGATCTGATCCGCCTCGACGCCGGAGAGATCGCCGACCGCGACCAGGCTCGCGAGCACCTGGCGCCAGCGCGCCTTGACCGCGGCGAGCTGGTCCGCGGTGCCGAACGGGTCGTAGTCGCTCGGCGCCTGCGGCAGGCCGGCGAGGAAGCTCGCCTGCGCCCACGTCAGGTCTTTGGCGTGGAGCTGGAAGTACGTCTCCGCGGCGGCCTCGGCGCCGTACGCTCCGTTTCCGTAGTCGATGGTGTTGAGGTAGAGCTCGAGGATCTGCTGCTTGGTGTAGCGCCGCTCCATCTCCTCCGCCAGCAGCAGCTCGCGGAACTTGCGGCTGACCGTCCGGCTCTGCGCCTCCTGGGTGTCGAGCACATCGTTCTTCACGACCTGCTGCGTGATCGTCGAACCGCCGAGGGTCGACGAGTGGTGCGTCAGGTCGTACACGATCGCGATCGCCAGGCGCCGGTAGTCGACGCCCGGGTTGGCGTAGAACGTGCGGTCTTCGGTCGCGATCGTCGCCTTCTGCAGCTTGTCGCTGATCTTTGCCAGTGGCACCACGGTCCGGTTCTCGTGGTACAGCCCCTCGATCAGGTTTCCGTTGCGGTCGACGATGCGTGTCGTCTGCTCGAGGTTGGCCGTCTGGATGGCGTCGATCGACGGCAGGTCGCCGGCGAAATAGTCGACGATGCCGATCGTGGCGCCGGTCCCGACGAGCGAGGCCGCGGACGTCACGATCAGTGACACAAGGGAGAAGCGCAGTAGCCAGTGATGCGAGTGGCGCTGCCGGGTTTGTCGGCGGGTGCGCGCACGAACCTTGGCGCGGCGGCGGGGCGCGGTCAGGCGGGACCTCCAGGACGCTTGCTGTGACGTGTGGTGTGTCTTCTGGGCCGGGAGTTTACCGCAGGCCCAGCGCTTCCGCCCCCTGGTCGGCCAGGCCGAGGATCGGGAAGCCGGCGAGCCCGTAGCCGGCCAGGAGCACACAGAGCACCACGGCGCCCGCGGTCGACAGCGCCGTGCCGACGGGCAGAGCCGCCGCGGCACCACGGCGCGCCTCCTCCACCGGGGCCTGGATGTAGAGGACGCGAAGCGTGCCGATGGCGGCGGCGACGCTCAATATCGAGCCCAGCAGGCCGAGGCCGAGGAGGACGAAGTTGCCGCTCTGCGCCAGGGCCGCCGCGACCGCGAGCTCGCCGAAGAAGCCGGCCAGCGGCGGGGCGCCGGCCAGCGAAAGGACGACCAGCGCGATCGCCGCCGCGCGCACGGGGCGCAGCGAGCCCAGGCCGGCCATGCCCACCTCCCCCGCCTCGGCCCTGCCCACGATCGCCGGGCCGCACGTCGCCGCCACACCGAAGGCCGCGAGGAGGAAGAGAGAGGCGGCGAACCCCGACCGGAAGTGGGTCGCCACGCCTGCCGCGACCCAGCCGAGCTGGCCCACGGCGAGGTACGCGATGCGCGCTCGCGGCGAGCGCACGGCGAGGGCCGCGGCGCCTCCGCCCACCATGGCGAGCGCCGAGATCACGGCCACGTAGGGCGCGTAGACGGCGGCGATGGGCGTGAGCGCCGCCACCAGCTTCAGACCCACGACCGTCGCAGCGACTGTCACGAGTCCGGCGGCCAGTCCGGCGCCGAGCGGCGACGCGGCGAGCCCGACCGGCAGCGGACCGACGTGGAACGGCGCCATTCCCGCGCGCAGCGCGAGACCGCCCACCAGGAGCAGCACCGGGATCGCAAGCGCCAGCGTCGGCGGTCGGCCGGCGAGGACATCGCGCATCGCGGTCAGGTCGGCGTTCCCTGTCGTCGCGTAGACGAACGCCAGGCCGGCGAGGAGCAGCGACGTCGCGATCGCGCCGACGATCAACAGCCGGAGGCCGAGATCAGGCCGGCGGACCGACACCGCGACAACGGCCGCCGCCGCGGCCAGCTCGAGCGCCGCCCACAGGGCGACGACGTCCGTGGCCGAGGCCGCGACCATGACACCGAAGACCGCCAGGAGCGGCATGGCGAGGCCGACCTGGATCGAGTCCTCCGCCACCCAGTCCGTGGTCGCCACGACCGCGGCGGCGATGACGAGGGCGGCCGCCTTGGCGAAAAGCGCGAACCGGTCCTGCACTATCGCGCCGCCGAAGTAGCTCGTCAGCACCGCGCCGGCCCACAGCTCGACCACGAGAGCGACAAGCAGCACCGCCACGACGGCCGGCGGCCACACGACGCGAGAAACCGTCTGCGGCCGGAAGCGGCCGGCGAGAAGGACGACGAACGCGGTCGCGAACACGAGCATCTCGGGGGCGAGGGCGGCGTATCTCACTGGTTCGCGGTCGGGAGAACGTAGGGCGACGCCATGTCCGAGATGCCGGCGGACATCTGCGTGATGAGCCCCGGGTCGAAGAGCGGAGTGTCGGTGCCGGGGATCTTGGGGCCGCCTGGGAAAAGACCGACCCACAGTAGGGCGCCGGCAAGGAGGCCGAGGTACCACGTCTCGCCGAGCGACGCGTCGGACACGCCGGGCGAGTCTGGCACCGGGGCGCCGAACAGCACCCGCCCGAGGATCGCCGCCAGCGCGACGCCGCTGACAGCGAGGCCGGCGGCGACGGCAAACGCTCCGATGGGCTGGGTCTTGAACGCGCCGAAGAACGTCATCACCTCGCTGATGTACGAGGAGAGGACGGGCACGCCGAGGAGCCCAAGCCCCGCGATGAGAAAGAGCCAGGTCATGTTCGGCATGCGCGGCGCGAGGCCGCCGAGCACGAGCAGGCTTCGGGACTGCGCCCGGTCGGCAAGCGTCACGCAGACGCCGGCGATCAGCGCGGCCGCCAGGCCGCCTGTGAAGAGGCTGAGCACGGTGCCCGCGATGCCGAGCGGCGAGACCGACGCGACGCCGAGAAGCGTGATCCCGCCCGGCACCATCGCCAGGTACGCGCCGGCGTGGCGGATATCGACCGTCCGCAGCGCCGCGAGGCCGGCGTAGCCGACGGTCAGCGCGGCCAGCGCGGCGAGCAGCGGCGACAGCAGATGCGCGGCCGCCGGCTCGGCGCCGATGACGACGCGCAGCAGCAGAAAGCCGCCGAGGCGCGAGGCCGCCGACGCGATCATCACGACCACGCCCGGCGGCGACTCTGCCAGCGCGTCGCGAATCCACCCGTGCAGCGGGAAGATCGGCAGGCGGGTCGCCGCCGCGACGATCACCGCCAGGCTGACGCCGAGCTGGATGCGAGGCGAAAGCGTCGACTTGAGGAGCGTGTCCATGTCGAACGTCTGGGCGCCGTACGCCGCGTAGAGGCCGAAAACCGCGACGGCGAGTGCGCCGGTGCCAAGGCCCCAGTACCCGACCAGGCGCCAGGCGGCCGCGGTTCGCCGCGGTCCACCCCAACCCAGGACCAGCAGCGCGAGCGGCACGATCGACGCGCCCCAGAAGAGAAGGAGCAGAAACATGTCGCGCGAGACGATCGCGCCGTTGACGGACGCCTCGGCCAGGAGCAGGAGGGCGAAGTGCGGGCGCACCCGTTCGCGCACGCTGAGCGACCCGAGCACCGACGCCAGGGCGCCAAGGCCCGAAAGCAGGAGCATCACCATCCCCGGCCCGTCCACCCCGAGGTGGTACGTGACCCCGATCGAAGGCAGCCAGCTGATCTTCTCCTCGTACTGCATCGTCGGCAGGAAGTTCTCGAACTGGCTGTAGCCGATGAAGAGGATGAACAGCGTGCCCAGGACCGTGAAGAAGGTGATCTGCTTGATGAGGGTGTCGTAGCGGCCGCGCGGGTTGGGCATGGCGGCGATGGTCACGGCGACGATCACGGGCACCCAGATCAGCAGGCTGAGGAGAAACGGCGAGGTGAAGAGCCCCGCACCGGGAGCCGGGATCGGCGACGGCGTGGCGCGCGTCAGGTCGAGGATCAGCGTCGGCAAGCCCGTCATCGCACGACTCCCGGTGCGAGCAGGGCGACGATCACGGCGAGGACGATGGCGAGAAGGATGACGATCGACGCGGCCGGCGCCCGTCCGCCGCCGAGGGCGATCTGCCCCGTGCTCGTCGCGAAGCGCCCGACCGCGGTATCGCCCGCGGGGATCCAGTCGCCGAGGCGCCGGGCGATGTCGGTCGCCGGGGCGATCACGAACCTGTCGACCCCACCGGTCACCGCCGCGACGACCCTGGTGTTCAAGGCGCCTCCGAGGGCGGCGGCACCCAGGGCGCCGTCGCGGCCGCGGCCGTGCGTGACTCCCGCCACGAGCACGCCGGCCGCGGCGACGCCGGCCCACAGCAGCACCGCTCCGAGCGCCGGCGCAGGGTGCGTCTGACGGTCGAGGAAGTTGAGCCAGCCGGTGATGAGCGACGCGACCACGAGCACGGCGCCCGCGAGACCGAGCCAGTACGGCCAGCCGAGCGCCTCCTGGGGTTCCCGCACGCGATCCGGATCGAACGCGCGCCGGCGGCGCAGCGGTCCGAACGACGCGCCGAAGTAGACGCGCGTGGCTGCAACGGCGGCGAGCAGCGCCGCCTCGCCGAGGGCAAGACCGATCTTCGACCTGGACGCCACGCCGAACGCCAGCGCCGACGTGGGCGCGAGGGCGATCACGACCGTGCAGGCCAGCAGCGCGCCCGAGCTCGCGCGCATGCGCCGCCACGCGTCGCCCATCTCGGCCAGGTCGTCGGTGCGCATGACGTTCGCGACGGTCGAGATCGCGAGCAGCGCCCCTGCTCGCGCCGGTGCCACGGCGAGCACGACGGCAACCCCCGCGATGGCGAATGCCGCGGGCTGGTGGTAGGCGCCGTTGATGACGACGCCGGCGCCGATGGCGATGACGGCGGCACCGGCCAGCGCGATCGCGCGCCGCGGCTCGTTGCCGAGCAGCGAGAGCACCCCGGAGACGATCGCGGCCACCGCGCAGGCCGCGAGCAGCGACTGCATCGTGCGCTGGTTCGACGCGACGAAGATCGGTGACAGCCGGTAGAGGACGATGATCCCGACCACCGCCCACATCGACTGCACGATGGCCCACGCGGCGGGCGGTGCGGAGGGGGCGGTCTGCGTGATCCAGGTCGTGAACGGCCACAGCGCCAGGCGTCCGGCAACGCCGACGAACAGCAGCACAGATGCGACGACCAGCGAGCGCACCGTCCAGCCGGGGTTCGTGTGCAGGATCGGCAGCAGCGACGTGAGGTCCTGCACCCCGTAGCGCGAATACAGCCACGCGATCCCGCTCAGCAGCGAGATGTCTGTGAAGAAAGGCAGGGCGAGGGCCACGCGCGCCCGGGCCGCCGGCTCGGCCAACCCCCAGCGATGCGCAAGCAGCAGGAACGTCACGGTGCCGCCGAGCAACCAGAAGCCGAAGAGCTCGGCGAGGTCCCAGCTCATGAGGATGCCTGTCGCGGCGAACAGCAGCGCAGTCACCGCGGCGTGGAAGCGCGCGGCGCCCGGCTCGGCTCGGCCCATGAACTGGTGCCAGCCCAGGGCGGCAAGGATGCAGACCTCGATGACGGCGAGGCCGATGACGGTCAGCCGGTCGACGTGGAACAGCAGGTTGATGACGAAGGTCTGGAAGTTCGTCGGGCCTGAGAACGCGACCGAGATGTTGATGTACTGGAAGCTCGCGTCGAACGCGCTGCCCTTCTTCGCCACGCCCCAGGCGACGAGCAGGGTGACGAGCAGGGAGACGATCGTCCCGAACATGGCCGTCGCCGAGGCCGATCGCCGCGTCCGCACGCTGGAAAGAGCCAGCAGGAATGTCGCCAGCGGAAATATGAGCAGCAGCGGCACCGCCCACGGCAACGCGCTGACCGGGTCGAACGTGAAGCCACTCGGCCTCGTCCCCGACGCCGCGCCCGAGGCGGCGGCGAGTATCTGGCCCGCGTAAAAGCTCAGCGAGCGCCCTCCCGGCCGGCGATGCCGAGGCCGAGCGCGACAAGCGCCGCCGCCGCGAGGGCGATCAACACAGCGAGCTCCTGCCCCACATCGTGCGCCCCGCCGGCGGCGGCGAATCGCTGGATGCCGGCGAACGCGAGGCCGGCGCCGGCGAACATGACCGGGATCGCAGCCACCGCGCCGGTCGCGTCGCGCCGCCAGGCCGCGGCGAAAGCCCCGACTGCGATCAGCCCGCCGGCCACGAAGAAGACCGCGACAGCCGTAACAGTCACCGTGCCCGATCCCGCAGACGCCAGGCTGCGGCGGCCCCGGCCAGGGCAGCCACGCCGAGGGCGGCGATCGCCTCTGTCGCGAGCACATCGTGTGCGAGCAGCAGCTGCGCCACCGCGCGAGCGTCGAAGAGCCCGCCGTGGAACTTCGCTTGCACGAAGTCGGCGCGGAACGCGGAATACGCCACCGCCGCGAACAGCATGGCGGCGGCCACCGCGCCGACCTGGCGCCACGCCGGAGCCACGACCACATGGGCCAGCCGGTATCCCGGCACGGCGACCATCGCGGCGCACCCGGCGTAGGCGATCAGCGCGACGATGCCTGCCGTCCCCGCGGAGAGCACGAAGTAGGCGCCGGCGAGCCCCACGCCTGTGACCGCGAGCGCGAGACCGCGAAGCTCGCGGCCGGGAAGCAACGCCACTCCAAGGCCGCCAAGGAGCAAGACGCCGGAGGACACGTAGAAACCAATCGCGTGGAGGGAGTCCATGGACACTCCGTGGGTGATGACGGCGCGGCTATTCGCCGGTTCGGTGGCTAGACCCCCGGCTCGCGCCAAGCATACAGAAAGCCGGTAGCCGTAATTCCGAGCAGCAGCACCGCCGCACCGACCGTCTTGAGCGACGGCGACGCGGTCGCCGCGCCGTACGCGAAGGCCGCGAGCACGATCAGCCAGCCGGCCGCAAGCGTCGTCGCGGCGACCACGCGGAGGTCCCAGCCGGCCAATGTTCTGGAGAATGACCGCATGCCCGCACATTCTCCTCCCCATGCCTCGAGTGATGGCGCGCCGCGGGTGCCCGAGGCGCTGGTCGAGTTCGCAACGAGGTTCCGGCAGCCCGCCGCGCCGGGCATCGAGATCCTCGAGACGCCGCGCTACCGGATCACGCTCCAACCGGACTACCCGATAGCCGGACCGAACTCGGTCGCGTGGGTGCGCTGCGGCGAAGGCGAGGTCGCAGACCTTGTGCGCGAGGTCCGCGCGATCGTGGCGCCGCGCCGGCTGCCGCTGATGTGGGTCCTGGATCCCGACACCGAACCGGCGGATCTAGGCGAGCGGCTCGTCACGCACGACATCACGTTCGAATCGGACGCGGACGTCATGGTCCTGCCGGTCGATGCGCACATCGAGGCGGCGAGGGACGATGGCATCGAGATCCGCGACGCCCTCGGCGATGCCGAGGCGTTCCGCCAGGCCGACGCGGTCAACGCCGATGCGTTCGGAAACGCCGCGCGCGATCCTGCCGCGCAGGAACGCCGGCGCGTCAATCAGCTCGCCGCCGGCAACCGCCGCGTCTTGCTTGCGACCGTGGACGGCGAGCCGGCCGCCAGCGCCGGCATCACGCTGTTTGCGCCTCACGGCGCGATCCTCAACGGCGCCGGCGTGCGCGCTCGATTCCGCGGACGGGGCCTTTACCGCGCGCTCGTGGCCGAGCGGCTGCGGATCGCGCGCCAGGCGGGTGTGCCGGGCGTGCAGGTCTGGGGCGGCGATATGTCGGCGCCGATCCTTCGCCGGCTGGGGTTCGAGACGGTGAGCCGCAGAAGGTTCTACCGCGACCTATCGACCGGTAGCTAGCGCTGCGCGAGCGCAAGCCTCGCGGCGACGGCGACGAAAGCTCCCGCGAAGATGCGCCGGATCCACGTCATGACGCGCGGCCGGGTCACGACGCGCTCGCGGACCACCGAGGCCAGCGCGCCGTACGCGATGAACACGATGAGGGTCATCGCCATGAAGACACCGGAGAGCCCGAGCATGTCCTCCGTGGCGCGCGGGTCCGACGGGCTCACGAACTGCGGCAGAAAAGCGAAGAAGAAGACCGTCAGCTTGGGATTCAGGAGGTTGATCAGCACCGCCGTGGCGATGACCTGCAGGGCCGACCGGCCGCGTACGTCGCCGCTGATCGCGAGCGCGCCATGCTGCCGCACCGTGCTCCAGGCCAGGTACAGCAGGTACGCCACGCCCAGGTACTTGACGGCCTGGAACGTCACGGCGCTCGCGTTGAGGATCGCCGTCAGGCCGAGCACCGCCGCGAGCATCTGGGGAACGATGCCCAGCGTGCATCCAACCGCCGCGATGACGCTCGCCCTGTAGCCACGGGACAGCGCAGCCGCGAGCGTGTAGAGCACACCCGTACCCGGGGTGACGACGACGATGAGCGAAGTCAGCAGGAACGCGGCACTCACGCGAGCGACTCCACCCACGCGCGGTGCAGTGACCCATAGCGCCCTATTCCCGCGCGGAGCTCATGCGGCGGCCCGTCCTCGACCAGCCTTCCGTCGTCGATGACGAGAACGCGGTCGGCGATCTCGACCGTAGACAGGCGGTGGGCGATGATGAACGCGGTCCTTCCCTTGAGCAGCGTTCGCAGCGCCCGCTGTACGAGCCGCTCCGAGGGCAGGTCGAGCGAGGACGTAGCCTCGTCCAGGATCAGCACCCTCGGATTGGCGAGAAACGCACGCGCGAACGCGACCAGCTGCCGCTGCCCCGACGACAGCCGCACGCCGCGCCGGCGCACGTCGGTGTCGTACCCGTTCGGCATGGCGGCGATGAAATCGTGTGCTCCAATCGCCCTCGCCGCCGCCTCGATGTCCTCGCGCGCGGCGCCCGGGCGCCCGAACAGGATGTTGTCGCCGACCGTGCCGGAGAAGAGAAAGCTCTCCTGCGTCACCATGACGACGGCACGGCGCAGGTCGGCGACCGAGATCGAGCGCAGGTCGACTCCGTCGAGCGTGACCCGGCCTTCGGTCGGGTCGTAGAACCGCGAGATCAGGCGCGCGATCGTCGTCTTCCCCGCCCCCGTCTGGCCGACCAGCGCCACGATCTGCCCGGCGGGGACGCGCAGGTCGATGTCGTGCAGCACCGGCTTCTCGCGGTACGCGAACGTGACGTGCTCGAGCGCGACCTCGCCGCGCGCTTCCAGCAGAGCGACCGGCGCCGCCGGCTCGCGCACGGTCGGCTCCTCCTCGATCACGCCGGCAAGCTTCTCTAGCGCGGCGCCCGCGGCCTGGAACACGTTGTAGAACTGCGACAGGTCCTGCATCGGGTCGAAGAACTGGCGCAGGTAGAGGACGAAAGCGGTCAGCGTGCCGATCGTCAGCTGCCGCTGGATGACCAGGTAACCGCCGAAGAGCAGGACGGCGGCAGTCGTGACCCGCCCCAGCAGGTTGATGGCCGGCCCGTAGGTCGACACGAGGCGGTTCGACCAGATGTTGGCGTCGCGGTAGCGCGCGTTGACGTCCTCGAATATCTCCTGGTTGCGCGGCTCGCGCCGGAACGAGTGCACCGCGCGAATCCCTCCCAGCGACTCGACGTAGTGCACGATCACCAGGACGATCGCGCGCCGCACCGCGCGGTAGGACCGCGCCGAGTTCTCACGGAACCACGCCGTGAGGATGAGAACGATGGGCATCGCGATCAACGCCACCATGCCGAGGCGAAGGTCGAGCGACAGGAGGATCACCGAGATGACGACCACCGAGATCATCGACGTCAGCACGGAGGTGAGGCCGGTCTGGAGCAGCTCGTTGAGCGCGTCGATGTCCGACGTCAGGCGAGAGATGATCCGGCCCGACGTGTACCGCTCGTAGAAGGACACGGACAGCTCCTGCACGTGCGCGAAGATGCGGCACCGCAGGTCGAACAGGATGGAGGCGCCGATCGCGCCCGAGACGCGCAGGAAGCCGTAGTTCGCGAATGCGTTGACCACCAGCGCGACGAGCAGCGCGCCGACGATCTCGACGAGCGTCGTGAGGTTCCCGCTACCCCCAGGCCGGATGCCACGGTCGATGCCGAGGCCGACGAGGAAAGGGATCGAGAGGTAGCCGGCCGACCGGAACGTGATCAGCACCGCCGCCAGGGCGATCTGCGAGCGGTACGGGCGCGCGAGCTCGGCCAGCAGCTGGCGGCTGCGCCGGCGCAGCAAGCCCGCGACGTTCGGAGAGAACTCGTCCAGCTCCTCCGCCGCGACGCCGCGCCAAGCGTCCTGCTTGACGTTCGCCGCCGCGGCGCTCATGCCAGCGCCTCCCGGGCCTCGTCGTACTCCTGCGACAGGAGCGCGCGGTAGAGCGCGTTTGTGCCCATCAGGTCGTGATGCGTGCCAACCGCGGCGACCGCCCCCTCGTCGATCAGGGCCACGCGGTCGGCGAGCGCCAGCGTCGATGGGCGGTGCACGACGAGCAGGCCCGTCACGCCCTCGAGCACGCGCGCGAGCGACTCCTCGATCGCCGCCTCGGTGTGCACGTCGACCGACGAGAGCGGATCGTCGAGAACCAGCACCGGCGGCCGGCCGAGCACTGCGCGCGCGAGCGCGAGGCGCTGCCTCTGGCCGCCCGACAGCGTGTAGCCCTGCTCGCCCACGCGTGTCTCGAGACCCCACGGCAGATCCCACACGAAGCCCGCCTGCGCCACGTCGATGGCCCGCTTCAGCTCTTCGTCGGAGTCGATCGGACGGCCCATCACGAGGTTCTCGTGGACCGACGCCGAGAAGAGGATCGGGTCTTCGAACGCGAAGCCGACGTGCGATCGCAGCGAGCGCAGGAGTATGTCGCGGACGTCGACACCGTCCAGCAGGATGCTGCCTTCGCTCACGTCGTAGAGCCGCGGGACCAGGTAAGCCAGCGTCGTCTTGCCGCTCCCGGTCCGGCCGACAATGCCGACAGTTTCCCCCGGCTCGATGACCAGGTTGAAGTCGCGCAGTATCCATTCGTCGGACGTCGGGTACTTGAACCCCACGCCGCGAAACTCGAGCCGGCCGGCGCACGTGTCGAGGCTGCGCGCGCGGGGGCGGTCCGTGATCTCGCGCCGGGTGTCGAAGACCTCGTTGAGTCGCTGCACGGCGGTGCCGCACTCCTCGCTCATGGACAGCACCCAGCCAAGGGCGTCCATCGGCCAGATGAGCATGAAGACGTAGCTCATGAACGCGACGAGGCCGCCGATCGTCAGCCGTCCCTGGACGACGTTGACGCCGCCGAGCAGCAGGACCGCGACTAGCGAGAGGTTCGGGAGGAGGTTGATCGTCGTCCACAGGTCCGCCCGCGCGGCCACGCCGACAAGGCTCGTCTGCCGGATGCCGCGGGCCTGGTCTTCGAAGCGGCGCTGCATGAGCGGCATGCGGCCGAACGCCTTGACGATGCGGACCCCCGTCGCCATCTCCTCGATCGTCGTCGTCAGGTCACCCGACATGTCCTGCAGCCGGCGCGCGATGACCTTGTACCTCGTGTGAAAGACGGTGCTGAAGTAGGCGATCGGCAGCACGAAGACGACCACGACCAGCGCGAGCTGCCAGTCGAGCAGCAGCATCAGCACAAGCACGACCGCGAACGTGACGAAGATCTGGAGGAACCAGATGAGGCCGAAGCCGACGAAACGGCGCACGGTCGAGATGTCCGCGATCGCGCGCGACAGGAGCTGGCCCGACTGCCAGTTGTCGTGGAACGACACCTGCAGGCTCTGGAGGTGCGCGTAGAAGTCGTTGCGCAGGTCCGTCTCCATGCTCAGCGAGGCGACGCCGGCGTAGTGCCGGCGGGCGAGGATGAAGCCGAACTCGAGGCCGGCGATGACGAGGAGCAGGCCGGCGGTCTCCAAGAGACCGCGCACGTCGCCGTGCGTGATCGGCCCGTCGATGATCGTCTGGATCACCTTCGGGATGGAGGCGGCCGCCGCCAGGCCCGCCAGCTGCGAAGCCGCGAAAACCGCGACGAGAAAGACGTACGGCCGCATGTACCGCACGTAGCGCCGGAGCGCGAAGAAACCCAACTCGCTTGACCTCGGCGCCCGATCGCGGGCGCGCTGAACAGATAGTTAGGCGGAGTCGCTTAGTTTACGGGCACCGGAAGCGCGGCAAGCAGCGAGGTCGCGCCGACGACCGCGACCGTAACCACGGTCTCGGCGCGTGAAACCGGCAGTCCCCGCCGCCACGCCAGCGAGAGCACGAGCATCGCCGCCACGCCGGCGCATTTGGCGAGCAGGACACCGCCGTAGGGCGTCGACCACAGTTGGTCGACGTCGTGCAGGCGCTCGGTCGCGCGCACGACACCGGTGAGAGCCGTGACGGCGAAGGCGATGAGGGCGACGCCGCCGAAGCGGTCGACGAGCTCCCGTGGCGCGGGCACGCGCCACCCTCCTTCCGGCCGCAACGATGCGAGCGCCAGGATGCCGCCGGCCCACAGGCCCGCCGAAACCACGTGGACGGCGGCGATCGCGTCGCTGCCGGCGAGAAGGGCCGCGGCCAGCAGCGGAACGATGACCACGGGCACGCCGCGCAGGCACAGCGCCAGGGCGGCGGTCTCGGCGACCACGCGCGCGCCGCCCTGCCAGGAGGGACCAAGCGCGAGCACGCCGAGACCGCCCAGCAAGGCCGCGGCCAGAAACGCGTGCATGGGCGGATCGGGAACGGCGATTCGCGGTCGCCGGCGCGCCAGGCGCCGGACGGCGAATGAGCCGACGCCACCGAGGAGGCCGATGTACTCGAGCCAGTGGAAGGCGGCGGCGATGAGCTCAGGCGGCGGCATTCACGGGGTCCCCCACGAACTCCAGCCGAAGGCTACGAGTTCGTGGGGCGAGCGATGGTTCCTCCACCGAGCACGCGCGTGCCGGTGTACAGCACGGCCGCCTGCCCGGGAGCGGCACCGAGGAAAGGCTCCTCGAGCTCGACCGTGCCGGCGGCGTAGGTGGCGGGGATCGCAGGCGCGTGATAGCGCAGCCGGACCTCGCACCGAACGCTGCGCGGCGCGACGCCGTCGATGAAGCTCACCTCATCCAGCTCGATTCGCTTCACGGCGAGCTCGTGACGCCGGCCGACGACGACCTGGTTGGCGCCGGCGTCGACCCGGAGCACGTACCACGGACCCGGCTCGACCAGGCTGCCGAAGCCGGCGCGCTGCCCGACTGTGTACAGGCCGGCGCCGCGGTGAGCGCCAAGCCGGCGGCCGGACGCGTCGACGACCGCGCCCGCGGCCATCGGCAGACGCTGCGCCAGGTACGCGGCGGTCTCGCCGCGCGGGACGAAGCAGATCTCCTGGCTCTCCGCCTTGTTCGCCACCGGGAGCCCGAACTCGCGCGCGTGATCGCGCACCTCGGCCTTCGTCATCGCTCCCAGCGGAAAGACGATTCGCGCCAGGCGGTCGCGGTCGAGGTGGTAGAGCATGTACGACTGGTCCTTCGCCGGGTCGACGCCGGCATGCAGCTCGCAGCCGTTGAGCACGCGGGCGTAGTGACCGGTCGAGAGCCTGTCAAAGCCGAGCTCGAGCACGCGCGCCAGCATGAGGTCGAAGCGGACGAACGCGTTGCAGCGCACGCACGGGTTGGGCGTCCGGCCCTCCAGGTAAGCGCGGTGGAACGGCTCGATCACACGCTCGCCGAACTCCCGCTCCAGGTTCCAGCAGTAATAAGGAATGCCCAGGAGCGCCGCGACCCGGCGCGCGTCTTCGACGGCGTTGAGCGAGCAGCACCCACCGTGGCGGGCCGCCTCGTCCGAGTCGTCACGCGGCCACTGCTGCAGCGTGACGCCGACGACGTCGTGGCCCTGCGCCTGCAGCAGCGCCGCCGCGACCGAAGAGTCGACGCCGCCCGACATGGCGACTGCGATCCTCACCGGCGATTCCTCACGATATCCTCGGCGACGATCTGGGCATCCTCACCTACACCGTAGAGGACGGCGGATTGTGCCTTGCGCATGAAGTGCACGCCCATGAAGTACAGGCCGGCGACCTCGCTGCGCCCATTGCTCTGGACGGGGAAGCCCATGTCGTCGAACACCAGCGCGTCGATCCAGCCGTAGTCGGGCCGGAAGCCGGTAGTCCAGATCACCGTCTTGATGTCTTCGGCGTCGATGTCGAGCTCGGTTCGCGACGTGAATCCGGGCGCGGCCGGGACCTCCCAGGGCACGTCGAGCCCTCGCTTCTCGCACAGCGCCGCGACCCACTTCATGAACCCGCGGGACAGGTTGTCGCCGAACTCGATGCTCTGTGCGAGGTCGTCGGCGAAGTAGAGCTTCCGATCGTCGGCGCCCGCGTAGCGGCCGAGCAGCTCGACTCCCATGGCGTGCAGCGTTCGGTAGTGGAGATCGTGGCCCCCGCCGTGCCCGCTCGTCAGCGGGTTGCTGAACAACCTGGCCGCCGGCGATGGGAGCTGCGCCATCGTGCGGCCCCAGAAGCCGGACTCGATGATCCACCAGACCAGGTCGTGGCCCCCAAAACGTCTGGGCGCCCACGGCGCACGCCCGCATGCGACGAACACCTTGCGGCCGGCCTCATGCAGCTCTTCTGCGATCTGAGAACCCGTCTGCCCGCTGCCCACGATCAGCACGGCGCCCTGCGGGAGGGCGGTCTCGTTCTTGAACTGCTCGGCGATCAGCTGCGTGACGCGCTTCGGGATCAGCTCCGATCCGGCCGGCAGGTGAGCGCGCTGGTAGGCACCGGTCGCGACGACGACGCGGCGCGCGCGCAGCTTACGGTCGGGCAGCTCGAGCTCGAAGCCTTGGTCATCCGTCCGCAGGGCCGAGACGCGGCTCTCCTCCTCGATCGGCGCCCGAAATGAATCCGCCCAGCCCTGGAAGTGTTCGATCAGCTCTGTTCGGCTCATGAAGCCCTCGGGATCGGCGCCGCGATAGGGCGCACCCGGCAGCTGAACCGTCCAGTTCGGCGTGACCAGGCAGAACGAGTCCCACCGCCGGCTTCGCCACGTCTCGGCCACGCGGCCCGCCTCGAGGACGACGTGCTCGACTCCCGCCTGCGTCAGGTACCAGCTCGTCGCCAGGCCCGCCTGCCCGGCCCCGACGATCGCCACCTCGACGTCGGAGCCCACCCTACTCGACGACGTCACCTTCCGCCGGCTCTACCTTGACCCCCCTCGATTCGAGGAACTCCACGCCCTGGTCGATGACCTCCGGCTCGCCCGAGACCTCGAGGAGAACCCAGCCGTGGTCCTTCGTCACGTCGGCGCGGCGGATGTTGGTCACGACCTCGAAGTTGCGGCCGAGCTGGTAGATCACAGGCTCGCGCACGAGCGTCGGTCCGAAGATCAGCTTCAGGCGGCGGCGCGCCATCGGCGCGATCTTAAGCCCGGGGCGCCGAACCGGCTAGTCGAGGCCTCCGGCCACCGCGGGCACGATCGAGATCTCGTCGTCGGCGCCGATCTTCTCGCGCAGCCCTTTGCCGAGGCGCACGTCCTCGTCGTTGAGGTAGACGTTCACGAACTGCCGGAGCTCGCCCTTCTCGTCGAGGAGGCGATCGCGGAACCCGGGATAGCGAGCCTCCAGCGCCTCGATCGCGGACGCGAGGTCGGGCGCCTCGACCGGCACCGTGACCTGACCGTCGGACAGGCGCCGCAGCGGGCCTGGAATTCGGAACTGCGCCACCTCTAGATCTCCACCATCTGGCGAAACGACTTTAGCGAAGGTTCTATTTCCACGCGGCGCGCGTGCCCGTCGACCGAGGCGAGGACGTCCGCCGTCTTGAGTCCGTGGCCTGTCACGTACGCGACGATCGTTTCATCGCCCCGCCACCGCCCGGAACGCGCCAGCTTCGCCAGCACCCCGATCGTCACGCCGCCCGCCGTCTCGGTGAAGATGCCCTCCGTGCGCGCCAGGAGCCGCATCGCCTCGACGATCTCTTCCTCGCTCACGGCCTCGACCACGCCGCCGGTCTCCCGAGCGATGCGGTTGACGTAGACACCGTCGGAGGGATTGCCGATCGCGATCGAGCGCGCGATCGTGTCGGGCTTTACGGGCAGGACCCGCTCCTCGCCCGCGCGAAACGCGTTGTAGACCGGCGCGCAGCCCAGCGCCTGGGCGCCCGTGAACGCCGGCACGCGATCTGACGCCACGAGCCCGTACTCGACGAGCTCCCGCGCCGCCTGGCGGTGGCGGACGAACTGGCAGCCCGAGGCGATGGGGATGATGATCTCGTCCGGCAGGCTCCAACCGAGCTGCTCGGCGGTCTCGAACGTCAGCGTCTTCGAACCCTCGGCGTAGAAGGGCCGGATGTTGATGTTGCAGAACGCCCACGGCGTCGACTCCACCAGCTGCGAGCACAGCCTGTTCACCTCGTCGTAGTTGCCGCGCACGGCGACGAGGTTCGGGTCGAAGACCGAGATCGCCGCGACCTTCGCCGGCTCGAGGTCGACGGGGATGAAGACGAAGCACTCCAGGCCCGCGCGCGCGGCGTAGGCGGCGACCGCGTTCGCGAGATTGCCGGTCGACGCGCAGGCGATGGTTTCGAACCCGTGCGCGCGGGCCCACGAGATGGCGACCGATACGACCCGATCCTTGAAGGAGTTCGTCGGGTTCATGCTGTCGTTCTTGAGGTAGAGGTTGCGGAGGCCGAGCTCCTGGCCCAGCCTCTCGGCTTTGACCAGCGGCGTGAAGCCCTCGCCGAGCGTGACGACGTTGACCCCGTCCTCGACGGGTAGAAGGTCGCGGTAGCGCCACATCGACTTCGGCCCCGACTCGATGCGCTCGCGGGACACGATCTTGCGCAGCACCGCCTCGTCGTAGACGGCGTCGAGCGGGCCGAAGCACATCTCGCACACGTGCGTGGCCTGGAGCTCGTACTCGGCGCCGCATTCGCGGCAGCGCAGGCCGACGACCTTCGCTGGCATCGGCTCAGTGTAAGAGCGTAGGCTGGACGGTCCCGATGCCCCGGTGGACCCGGCTCTCAGCCGCCGTGACGCTGTTCGTGGTGGCCGGAGCAGCCTGCGGTGGTGCGGCGGCCGGGAGCGCCAGGCCCACCCAAACGCCGGCCGGAAACCTGCAGCCGACTCCAGCGTCTACGCCCACCCCATCGCCTGCGGCCACACCCGCTACGGCGCAGCCGCACGTGTTCGTGATCGTGATGGAGAACCGCTCGTACCTTCAGGCGATCGCCGGCGGCTACACCGCCTCCCTCGCACGCAACTACCGCGTGGCCACCAACTACCACGGGGTGACGCATCCAAGCCTTCCCAACTACCTCGCCCTGACCTCGGGCAGCACCTGGGGTGTGTCCGACGACGGCTGGCATCCGCTGCCCGCCGGCGGTCTCGGCGCCCAGCTCACCAACGCCGGCGTCTCATGGCGCGCGTACATGGAGGGCATGGGCAACGGCTGCTTCAACAGCGGTTATCCGTACGCGCTGAAGCACAACCCGTTCGCCTATTTCGGAGCGTCATGCCCGGCGCAGGTGGTGCCGTTCACGCGCTTTGCGCCCGACATGTCCGGCAGCGACGTGCCTTCGTTCGTGTGGATCACGCCCGGGCTGTGCCACGACGGCCACGACTGCTCTACCACGGTCGCGGACGCGTGGCTCGCGCAGACAGTGCCCGAGATCATGGCCACCCCGGCGTGGCAGGAGGGCGGCGTGCTGTTCATCACGTGGGACGAGGGCGAGGACAGCGCGAACTCCGTGCTCACGCTCGTGATCAGGCCGAACGCCTCGCACGTCTCGAGCGCGCGCCGCTACGACCACTACGCGCTGCTCGCCACGATCGAGGACCAGTTCGGCCTCCCGCGGCTCGGCGCCGCCGCCGGCGTGTGGGCGATGACCGACCTGATGGCGCCCTAGCGGCCTACGTCGCGCTCCGGAGGCCGGCTCTTCCGAGCGTCCCCCTCCACGTCGTGATCGAGTCGAGAAACTCCTCGTCGACGGTCACGCCCAGGCCCGGGCCCGTCGGGACGTCGAGTCGGCCGTCGCGGAGCACGAACGGCTCGGTGATATCCCGATGGAAGTAGCGGTCCGACGCCGACGTATCTCCGGGCAGGGTGAAGTTCGGCATCGCCGCCATCGCCACGTTGCCGGCGCGGCCCACGCCGGTTTCGAGCATCCCGCCCATCCACACCGGTACCCCGCGCTCGGCGCAGAGATCGTGGATACGGCGCGCCTCGAGGTAGCCGCCTACGCGGCCGGGCTTGATGTTGATGATCCGGCACGCGCCGATCGCGATCGCGTCGGCGGCCGCCTGCCACGAGTGGATCGACTCGTCGAGGCAGATCGGCGTGCGCACGCGCCGGGCCAGCTCGGCGTGGGCGAAGACGAGCTCTTCCCGCATCGGCTGCTCGATCAGCAGCAGGTCGAACGAGTCGAGCCTCGCCAGCTGGTCCGAGTCGTCGAGCGTGTAGGCGGTGTTGGCGTCGACCTGCAGCGGCACGTCGCCGAACCGCTCGCGCACCGCGCGGACCGGCTCGACGTCCCAACCTGGCTTGATCTTGAGCTTGATCCGGCGGTACCCCTGGTCGAGGTAGCCGCCGACCGT
>CAYWTI010000296.1:0-10153 GCA_964461175.1 uncultured Actinomycetes bacterium
GCATTCAACGGATTGAGTAGTACGGCCGCCACTCCCATGGCGAGCGCAGAAAGGGTGAGCCGTCCCCGATCCAACCTCACCTCTACGGAAGCTAGAACCGCCGTGCTGATAATGAGATAGACGACCGGCAACACTTGGTCGGCGTGATGTGCCGTGAAAGGCGCCATCAATATGTTCAAGCCAAGAACGAGCGCGGCGAGCAGCCCGAGGTATCCATAAGACAGCAGGTTTCGCCGTGGACTCAATTGATAAGCTGCCCCCATCGCGAGATCAGCCGCTGGCCAGACTGTCTACCGCGTTCTCGTCGTGGACGACAGTATCGTCCCCCGCGCTGCCGCGCGTGCAATGCTCGCGGCTGCTTCCGGGCTCAGACTAGTGGGCGAAGCGTCCTCAGGTGCGGAGGCACTGCGGGTCTTTCAGGCCCTTAAGCCAGATCTGGTGTTAATGGACGTCCACATGCCAGATATGGATGGCCCATCGACGGCCAGGGCCCTTCTCGCGCGCGCGCCCGGGACGAAGATCCTCGCCTGGACCGTGTCCGAGTCAAGCGACGATCTTCTTCGCATGATGCAGGCAGGTTGTGCCGGGTATGTCCTGAAGGATTCGGGGCCTTCTGAACTCACGAGTGCACTGATGGCTGCACTGAGAAGCGAATCGCCTGTCCCGAGGCGGATGATTCCAGATGTCTTACGCCGCGTCGCGGCGTCAACCGCAATTGAGCACGACGCGTCGGTCGTCCTGAGCTCGCGCGAGGCGCAAATCCTGCGCGCGCTTGCAAAAGGCCACACGACCAAGAAGATCGCGGCAGATCTAGGGCTGAAGCCACCATCGGTCGAGAGTCACCTACGGAACCTCTTCAAGAAGCTGGACGCCACCAATCGCGGCGAGGCCGTTAGCGCGGCGCTCAAGTTAGGCCTGATCACCCTGGCCGACCTCTAGCCCGTCGCGACCCCGCGGTTTCGGCCAGTCGGAGGACATTGAAAGCCATGGTCCTCAACCATGGATTTTGATGATTCCAGTCGGCTAGCCGAATCGCGACACTGTCGGCTGCAGTGACTTGGAAAGCAGCGCCGCAGACGAAGGGAATCTAGGGGAAAGGAGGGAGCCGACATGGTGCGGATGTTCAAGCGTTTGCTGCGGGGCGGCCCCAAGCAGCGGGTTACGGGCGCCTGGGTCTGGTAGGCCAAACTTAGCCTCGTAACGGGGGGAGGAGGCCCGGAGCCCAGCCTAGAATTCCGGGGTTGTGACTCCATTTAGGTCAATGCCGCGCTCGGCGCAGGTGTTCGTTGCCGGCGTCATTCTGTGTGGCGTTGCCACGGTGCCACTTGGATGGGCGCTACATCCGGTCCTGCCGGACCAGTACGCAACGCTCATCTACCTTGCGGTTGGGACGCAGATCGCCGCTCTTCGGCCGATCCCATGGCGCAGTGGGCATCAATGGGTCGTTGATCCGCTCCTGATTGCGGCCGGCCTTTACGCGCCTGGCGCTGGGGTCGCACTTGTCGCGTGGTTGGCTGTCTTTGACGGCCGCATTCCCGGCAAGTCGATCCGGTGGTGGGCGTTCCTTTTTAACCGAGCAATGCTGGCCACGGCGTATAGCGTCCCGTCTCTCGCAGTCGCCGTCACGCTAGGAACCGGTTATGACTGGTCACTGCCGGTACGAACAATCATCTACGTCGTCTGCGCGTTGAGTCTCAATTACTTGATTACGGCCCTCAGCGTCTCGTTGGTTACTCGTGCCCCGATTTTCACAATCCTGTTCGAGAACATCGGCGTTACGGCTCTTGTCGGTACGGCCGCCCTCAGCTTCTCGGGCGGGATCATCTACCTGCTACTCAAGAGCAGCGTGGGATACGTTATGGCCCCTGGTTTGTTCGGGTTTGTACTGGCAGTCCGTGGAAACGTAGCGGATGCACAGCGTCAAACGCTTCTCAAGGATCAGACGCTTGAACTGGCGGCTCAGGCGTTGGACGCCCGCGACAGATACACGGAATCGCATTCCATTCGTGTTGCCGAGATTGCTGGGCGCCTCGGTGAGCTTCTAGAGCTCGGCGACCGCGAAGTAGAAGCCATCCGCACAGCTGGCTCGCTCCACGATCTTGGCAAGATTGGCGTCCGGGACGACATCCTTAATAAGCCGGGCCCGTTAACAGAAGAGGAATGGGAAATCATGCGTCGCCATCCCGATATTGGCGCCGACATGATCGCTCAACATTCCGCGTTAGCTGACGTCGCTCCGTTGGTTCGCCATCATCACGAGCGATGGGACGGCTCTGGATATCCCGCCGGAATGAAGGGTGACGTCATCCCATTTGGCGCCCGAATTTTGTCCGTGGCGGACAGCTTCGACACGATCACCGGCGCTCGCTTGTATCGACGATCCGCTATGACGCCCATTGAAGGAGTCGAGGACATCAGCCGGCGAGCAAATCAGTGGTATGACCCCAACGTCGTCGACGCCCTTCGCGAGCTCCACGGCCTCAAGGCAATGGAGTTAGCAGAGCGCCCTGAGGTCCCGCGACGAGTGACGGCACTGAGGGTCGTGCGGACAAATCCAGCTTTCAGCAGCCTGCTCGCGGCAATCGGTATCTCTTCACTCGGAGATCCGCTGACGCAAGTCGCTGCTGCTATCTGGATCTACTACAAGACGGGAGACCCACGCCTCGTTGCCCTCGGCTTTATTGTCCAGGCCGTCGCGACAATCGTCGTAACGGCGCTGGCTGGAGGCATTACCGACCGATTACCACGCAGAGCGCTGGTAGTGACCCTGGAACTTGCGCGTGCGGTGCTACTGATCAGTACGCCGTTCGTGATTGACCCGAACTGGATTCTAATCATTCCGATCCTATTTCTCGTTTCATGCGTAAACGCAATCGTCCAACCGGCGAAGCAAGCCTCAATCCCCAACCTCGTGCCGACAGGCCAAGTCGGAAAGGCCAATGCAATTGTGTCCGCGACCTCTATGTTGGCAAGTGCCGTTGGCTTCGGCCTTGCCGCTGCTTACTTCGGGCGATTCGCAAACCCAATCAATGGCAAATGGCTCTTCATAGGAGATGCGGCGACATTTATCCTGGCTGCAGCCATTATTTTCGGCATCCCGTCGCTCGGTGGTGGTGCTGTCAACGCACGCGTTTCTGGCGCGATAAGGCGATCGTGGAACATTATCGGAGCCAGACCGTATTTGGTCATTAGCACGCTGGCCGCATTCTTCATACCGATGAGTTTGCCTGCACTGGTCGCGCTGGCCTATAAGATTGCGCCGGACGGTTCACAGGCTTACTCGACACTAGAAGGCATCACGGCTGTTGGGATATTCGTCGGCTCGCTTATTGTGAGTCGCTCGTCGGTCATCGGTACGTTGCGCACGGCAGGGGCCGGCCTATTGTTGACCGGCGTGTTCTCCGTAGCGATAGCCACGACACTGAGCTTCCCTATGGTGCTCATCGCGTTGCTGATAGCGTCGATCGGCAACCCGGTTTATTCAGTTGCTACGCAAACGGCGCTGGTTGAGGCCGCGGATAGTTCGAGTAGAGGCAGTGTGATGGCGACGCGGTTCGGGCTCGCGCAGATGGCAGGGATCGTCGGAATCGCCGTGGGAGGCCTGGTTACGAGATATCAGGGCGCCAGTTATGCGTACGGCATCCTTGGGATCGGGCTCGTGATTCTTGCTTTGTATGCGCTCGCTGCTGGGCGAAGCACCGTCAACCCCCTCCACGGCGCCGCCTACGAGGAGGCCACCGCCCTCCAGCAGGCCAAGACCTGAACCGGCTCTGGTCCACGTACCGCTAGTCATACTGCGGTGATTGCATAACGTGCGCTCCACGCCGCACACGGGACCGCCCCGCGAGAAGGAACCCGAGACTCCAGCCCCTGTCGGTGGGGTCGCCCTCTCGGCACTGTCGATGGATCCCCGCCGGCGCCGCCGTTACCTCCAGATCGGGTTCGGCGTCGCGGCTCTCGTGGTGGCGATCACCATCCTCTTCCTACTCCGCGACTTTCTCGGCGCCTTCGTCCTCGGCGCGGCGATCGCGTTTCTCATCCAGCCCGCCGTCATCCGGCTCCACTCGGCTGGCATCCCTCGGGTTCTCGCGATCCTAGCCGTCTTCGTCGCGATCATCGTGGGCCTGGCCGGCCTGGTCCTACTGATCGTCCCCCTGGGCGTGAACGAGGTCGGTCAGCTCCAGGTCCAGGCGCCGACGCTCGCGGCCGCCGCGCAGGAAAGGCTCAACAGCCTTCAGCCGGTTCGCGTCTTCGGCATCGACGTCGACCTCAAAGGCGTGACCCAGACGGTGAGCTCGCACCTTCGCGAGTACCTTCTCGGCCAGTTTGGGAACGCGGTGACGATCGGCCTCACGGCGCTCACAACGGCGCTGCAGCTTCTGCTCATGTTCATCGTCGCCTTCCTGCTGGCGCTCGAGGCGCCCGCGGTTCGCCGCGACCTGCGCCGATTCGTGCCCAACGATTACCGGACAGACTTCGACCAGATCTGGCGCCAGGTGCGGAAGATGCTCTACGCCTACGTCCGCGGGCAGCTGGTCGTCGCGGGCCTCATCGGCATCTGCTGCGGAATCGCCTGCTTCGCCATCGGGCTGCCGGATCCCGTAGCCCTCGGCCTCATCGCGGGCATCACGGCGCTGATCCCATATTTCGGACCGTTTCTCGGCGCGATCCCAGCGATCCTCGTCGGCCTCTCGCAGTCGCCGGAGACGGCCCTTGTCATCGGTCTCCTTTACGTGCTGATCTCGAACGTGATCCTCAACCTTATCTATCCCAAGATCGTCGGCGACGCCGTCAAGCTGCCTCCGCTGCTCGTGATCGTCGCCCTCCTCGCGGGGTTCAGCTGGGGCGGCATCCTCGGCATGTTCGTCGCGGTTCCGATCGCGGCGACGCTGCGCATCCTCTTCGACCACATCTACCCGCGCCTCTACGAGAGGCCGGCTTGAGAATCGCGCTCCTCTCCGACATCCACGCCAACTGGCATGCGCTGGAGGCGGTGCTGCGCGATTGCCCCACCGTCGATGCGACGTTCTGTCTCGGCGACGTCGTCGGCTACGGCGGGGATCCGAAGCGGTGCGTCGACGAGGTGGTCCACCGGCAGTGGCCGACCCTGGTCGGCAACCACGACCGGGCATGCACCGATCCCGAGATTCTGGAGTGGTTCAACGACGATGCCGCGGCCGTGGTTCGATGGACCATCGAGGTGATCGGCGAGGAGCGGCTCGACTGGTTGCGCGGCCTGCCCGACAGCCAGGTCAAGCACGACGTTCTGCTCGTGCACGCAAGCCCGCGCGACCACATCTACGAGTACGTCCTCGACACCGCGGTCGCGCACGCCAACCTCGAGCTGCTCGACGGCGGCGTCTGCTTCCACGGGCACACGCACGTGCCGGGCATCTTTGGGATGGCGAACGGCGCCGTGACGCACGAGTATCGCGTCGACACGTTCAAGCTCACCGGACCCGCGCTCGTGAACCCGGGCAGCGTCGGCCAGCCGCGCGACGGCCTGCCGACCGCCAGCTACGGTGTCTGGGACGTCGACGCGGGAACCTTTGAGTTCCGGCGCGTCCGCTACGACATCAAGGGCGCGCAGCGCGCCATAAGGAAGGCAAAGCTTCCCGAGCGGTTCGCCCTGCGCCTCGAAAGCGGGCGGTGAATCCCCGTCGCGCTGGCCGGCTCGTACGGCTCGGTTACGCCGCGGCGACCGGAGCCGGCCTCGGGTCGTTCGTCTTCTGGACGGTCTACTGGTTCGCTTTTGTCCGGGGCAACCTTCGCGGACCTGACTTCTTCAACTTCTACGCCGCGGCCAAGCTCTACGTCACGAACGGCGGCTCGGCCGTTTACGACCTCGCGCTCCAGCGCCAGGTGGAGCTGCAGGTGACGGGTCAGGACCCAGCGCGCTTCATCGTCCTGCCGTACTTCCACCCGCCGTACTACACGCTCCTGATCTCGCCGCTCGCCTTTCTCGACTACCGCCACGCCTACTACGCGATGGCCGCGTTCAACGTCATCCTCGCCGCCGCTCTCATCGTCATCCTCGTCACGACCAGCGCCCGTGTGCGCGGACGCGGATGGATCGTCGCCACCGCCATGATCGCCGGCTTCTTCCCGCTCTTCGTCACGGTGCTGCAGGGTCAGTCAGACCTGGTCGTGCTCGTGCCGCTCGCGGGCGCGTACGCCGCGTGGGCGCACAAGAAATACGGATGGGCGGGGGCGCTGAGTGCGCTCGCGCTCGCCAAGCCTCAGCTGCTGCTCCTCATACCGGTGCTGTTCGTGACCCGTCGCGCGTGGACCGCGCTCGCCGCGTTCGCCGGAGTGCTCGCCGCTCTCGGGGCGCTGTCGATCGCGACGTTCGGCGCCGGCGCGGTGATCACCTACCTCGATGCGGTGGGCACCTGGGCGATCACGGGCCGGCTGCCCAACACGCACGAGCTGGTCTACACCGACCCGGCCGTCTACTCCCTGCGCAACATCCTCGAGGCCGTCCCTGGAGGCGGCAAGGTCGTCGCCTTCGTCGTGCTCATCCTCCTGCTCGCGCTCGTCGCGCTGTCGTTGAGCTGGCGGCCCGACAAGCCGCGGCTCGACTTCGCGCTCGCCATCGCCGCGTCGCTCGTGCTGAGCCCGCACCAGAACGTGCACGACCTCTCGCTCCTGATCATTCCGGGCTTCGCCCTCGCCGATCTCGCTCTGGACGGCCAGCTGCGCTGGCCACACGCGGCGGTCGCCGTCCTCTTCTTCGCCTACGCCGCGATCGACCTGACGCTGACGATCAACTTCTGGGCGGCGGCGGTGGGCGCGCTCGCGCTCGCGGCCTACCTGACCGTCGAGCGCATGGCCGTGCGCCCCGAGCCCATCCCGCTCGCTGACCTGCAGTGGAGCGGCCCACGTCCGCGGCGGGTGATCGTGCTGCCCGCGTATCGCGCCGCGAAGACGCTGGTCGAGGTCGTCGGCGATATCCCGCAGGGCCACGCCGACCGCATCCTCCTCGTCGATGACGCGAGCAAGGACGCGACGGTCAGCGTCGCGACGGCGCTTCGGCTCGACGTGATCCGGCACACGCGAAACCTCGGCTATGGCGGCAACCAGAAGACGTGCTACCGCCAGGCGCTGGCCATGGGCGCAGACGTCGTCGTCATGCTGCACCCTGACGGCCAGTACGACCCCGCGATCATCCCCAACCTGTGCCGCGTAATCGAGAGCGGCGAGGCGGACATCGTGCTGGGCTCGCGCTGGCTGGGACTCGACCCCGCCAAGGCCGGAATGCCGTGGTGGAAGCGTCTCGGGAACAGGTTCCTCACCGCCAGCGAGAACCGCGTCCTCGGCCTGCACCTGTCCGAGTACCACACGGGCTACCGTGCATACTCACGGCGTTTCCTCGAGGCGATTCCGTTCCTCGAGAACAGCAACGACTTCGTGTTCGACACGCAGGTGCTCGTCCAGGCCGCGGCGTTCGGCTTCAAGATCGGCGAGGT
Source organism: uncultured Actinomycetes bacterium (assembly GCA_964461175.1). Taxonomy (GTDB): domain Bacteria; phylum Chloroflexota; class Dormibacteria; order Dormibacterales; family Dormibacteraceae; genus 40CM-4-65-16. The sequence continues at coordinate 7,470 of CAYWTI010000296.1, forward strand.
GCCGGCCATCGGCCGCTACCACGAAGACGCGAGCTCGACGAGCTTCCGTGCGTCGACCGTCTACGGCCTCAAGACGCTCGGCGCGCTCGCGCGCTACGTGCTTCACCGCGCCGGCTTTCCCTGCCGCTGGCTGACCCCGACCTCAGACGCCGACAAACAAACGCTTGCGGTAAGCCAGGTAGCCCACAACAGCCAGGTTTAGCGCCAGCGCCCCGACCTTGAAAAGGCTCGGGTGTGTCACGACCTCGTACAGCTCGAACGGGATCAGGATGCCGGTCGCGATCACCGTCAGGTACTCCGCCCACCGCCGGCGCATGGCGAGGCCGATACCCTCGGTCCCCTCCAGCGCGGCGTAAAGCATCGCGCTCACGGCGACCAGCGTGACGTGGTTGAAGTTGCCGATGTAGTCGAGGAGCTTGAGGAGCAGCTCCAGGATGATGCTGCGTCCGACGTTGAGGTTCAGCTGGCTCTCGGCGTAGTCGCCCCAGTAGTCGAGCCACCCGTTGTGGCCGGCGACGAGAAGGCCGATGCCGAGTGCGATCAGCAGCACCGCCTTGGTGACGCGCTCGACGATGATGACCTTGATGAAGGCGTCGTGCTCGCCGCCCATGCGGCCGAGCTCGCGCCATAGGCGTTCGAGGTAGCTCGGTCGTGCGACCGGAGCCTGAGAGGGCGGTCTAGAGACCGTCGTCGCGGTGCTCGCGGTGCTCGCGAAAGAGCATCACCCGGCACGTCGCGTTCTTGAGCACATACGGCACCGTCTTGCCGAGGTTGAACTCGCCGAACCGCCGCTTGTAGGGCAGCCCCATGACGATCAGGTCCGCCCCCCACTCCACCGCTTCGTCAACGAGCGCCGGCCCGGTGTCGCGCGCCTGCACGAGCTCGGTCTCGACCGGAAGCTGCGACGCGGAGGCGAGCTTCTCGACCTCGTCGAGGATCTTCTCCCCGCGCTCGACGACCTCGTCGAGCACCGCGCCGAGTGGCAGCGAGCGATTGACCTCGATGATGTGCACTCCGTAAAGCCGCCCACCCTGCGGGTCGGTCATCCGACACGCCAGGCGAACCGTCTCCTCGTCGATGTCCTGGCCGCCGACGGCGACCAGCACCTTGTGCGAGGTCGGCGGATGCGAGTGCCCGCGGTCGGCCATCAGCGGACCCCCCCGCTCACAGCTGCGGACCGCGCCTGACGCGGCGCACGAGCACGTACACGCCGAAGCCGAAGCACACCGCGGCGGTGCCCGCGACGAGCCCGCGCGATGTCGCGTCGAGCGCCTGGTGCACGGCGAGGTACAGCACCGCCCACGCGCCGATCGCCAGCGCCAGCAGGCCCATGAAAGTGAAGGGGAAACGCACCCGCCAGAATCCTATCAACCCCATGCTGCGGCGCCGAAGGGCCGGCACCGGAGCGTCCCTATAATCAACCGGACTTGAAGCTGCTGATCGTCGGGTGTGGTCGCGTCGGCTCGCAGATCGCGGCGGACATGGACCGGGCCGGACACGAGGTCGTCATCGTCGACCGCGACCCGAACTCCTTCTCCCGCGCCTCGACCCGTGGCGTCCTGACTCGTGAGTTCCGCGGCGACCAGGTCGTGGGTAACGGCACCGACGTCGACGTCCTGCGCCGCGCGGGCATCGAGAAGGCCGATGGCTTCGTCGCCGTGACCGAGGGTGACAACCGCAACATCATGGCCTCTCAGATCGCCAAGCACGTGTTCAAGGTGCCGCACGTGGTCACCCGCATCTACGACCCCGAACGCGCCGAGACCTACGAGAAGCTCGGCGTGCACACCATCTGCCCCACGCTCGAAGGCGCCAAGCACATCGAGCACGTCCTGATGGAGCGCAGCTGACCGCCGCATGTATGTGATCGTCGTCGGCGGAGGCACAGTCGGCTACTACCTCTCACGCGACCTCGTCGACCGAGGCCATGAGGTCACGCTCGTCGAGCGCGAGGCTCGTCGGGCCGACTGGCTCGAGACGCAGCTTGGCAGCATCGTCATGCGCGGCGACGGCTGCGAGGTGCGCTTCATGGCCCAGACCGGCATCGAGCGCGCAGACGCGGTCATCGCCGTGACCGCGGACGACGAGGACAACCTCATCGCGCTCCAGGTCGCCAAGCGTCACTTCCGTGTCAAGAAGACGATCGCGCGCGTGAACAACCCGACCAACGTCGAGATCTTCAAGATGCTCGGCGTCGACGATGCAGTGTCAGCGACCGAGGTCCTGCTCGCGGCGCTGGAGCCTCCCATCACGACCTAGCCGCCGCAAACAAAAAGGACCGCTCCCATGGAGCGGCCCTTTGAAGATCCTTCTCGCTACGCGCTTATGAAGCCTTGCCGATCTTGTAGATCTTGGTGCCGCAGTACGGGCACGTGCCGACCGTCGCGGGCTTCCCGTTCTTCATCGTGATCGGCTGAGGGTCTTTCATCTCAACCTTTCGCTTGTCCTTCAGACAATAGCCTTCCACTAACTCACCATCCTTTTTAGAGATTCTGTCGGGAGGGCGGACTTGCCCATTCTAGGGGTGCCTTTCTGCCCAATACAACCCCAATTCAAACCGAATTCAAGAAACGGCGCCGAAATCGCGTGGAAAAACGGACCAGAAAGCCGCCTCGAATGGACGTTTTGTGTCCTCATTGAGAAGAACGAAGCGAATCTCTGTTGCCTGCCAACCAAGGTCCAAC
>CAYWTI010000297.1:0-1680 GCA_964461175.1 uncultured Actinomycetes bacterium
CTCGCGATCGTCCGCGACCTGGAGAAGGAGATGAGGCGGCTCTCCAAGGAGCTCCAGTTCGAGGACGCCGCGCGCGTGCGCGACCGCATCATCCTGCTGCGCCGGCGGCTGTCGGGCGAGCTCGAGACGAAGGAGGACGACGCCGACGTCGCCATGGCGATCGCGGCCGCGCCGAAGCAGAAGACGACGGTGCGGAACTGGCGGAGGACGCGGCGCGGGGCCTAGTGCGACTGCTGGTCGACGACGCTCTTGATCAAGGCCAGGATCCGCCTGCGCGAGCCGCGCAGCAGCGGCAGGTTGGCCAGGCCCAGCAGCTTGACGATCAGCTCGGTCGTCTCGTCGATGACCTCGAGTGTGCGCAGCCGGCCCGGCGAGCGGTCGAAGATCCAGAAGTAGAGGATCGCCATCTGGTAGAGCCAGAGCGTCAGCGGCAGCATCTCGGCGATGTCGGCTGGAACGCGAGCGTCAGAGCCCTTCACGACCTCGCCGTAGAGCGCCACAACCTCGTCCCGCAAGGGCTTCGCGGCGGCGCCGAAGGGGTTCAAGGGGCTCGCGGGGTTCGCGACCGTGCTGAAGATCGAACCGGCGACGGCATGGAAGGGCTCGCACGTCACGATGACCGCGCGGATCGTCCCGCGCAGGCGCACCGTCAGGTCCTTCTCGCGGGCGAGCAGCGGGGCGATGGCGACGAGGTGAGACTCGTGGGTGTGGCGGTAGAACTCGAGGACGAGGTGCTCCTTGGAGGGGAAGTAGTGGTACGAGCTGCCGAGGGAGACGCCGGCGCGATCGGCGATCGCGCGCATGGTCGTCGCCTCGTAGCCGCGTTCCGCGAAGAGATCGAGGGCGGCGCCCAGGATGGCCGCCCTCGAGGTCTCTCCACGCCTGGTCGGGGGAAGGGCGATCGCCAACGGCTAGCTTCCCGGCACGGACTGGTAGGGGTTGTAGTTCGGAGGCGGCACGGCCTTCTGCCGGGCGGGCCGCCGGATGCGGTTGAGGACGTAGAGGTTGAAGAAGTGCATCGCCCCGAGCACCAGCAGGACGACGCCAATTCGCGTCACCGTCTGCTTGATCATGTCGGGGACGCCGGCCGGCTGGCCGCCCGTGTTGATGAGCAGCGCGGCCGCGCCGAAGTTGACGAGGTAGAAGCCCACCACCAGGAGGTGGTTGACCGACTCTGCGAGCCCCTCCTCCTTGAGCACCGAGACGAGGAACGGACGGCCGTTGCGGTACAGCGTGTTGCCCACCCAGACGGTCAGGAACACGCTCACGGCGATGTAGATCGGGTAGTCGAAGAAGCGGAGGTCCATATTCGTTTCACCCCAGTTTCAGACTGAAATTGAACATGTTCAAGTTGAATCGTAGATGACGGAAACCGCAAAGTCAACGAAATTCGAACGTGTTCAAAATGCCGGCCGGGCCCGCGCGCTGCTCGAAGCGGAGCCCGCGGGCTGGATGGAGACGCTTGGCGCGAGGATCACGGAGGCGGAGCCGGGCGGGGTCGTGCTCGAGCTGGTGGCCGGCCCCCAGCACCGCCACGGTGGCGGCGTGGTCCAGGGCGGCGTGATCACCCAGATCGCCGACGCCGCGATGGGGATGTCGCTGGCGACGCTCCAGCCCGACGGCATGTGGAACACCACCATCGAGCTCAAGATCAACTTCGTCCGCCCGGCGATCGAGGGC
>CAYWTI010000298.1:0-3652 GCA_964461175.1 uncultured Actinomycetes bacterium
TCCGGCGCGTGCGGGCCACGCGCGAGCGGCCTCCGCTGCGCGCGGTGGCGATCAACCTGCTCTTCAACGGCGCGCAGGCGTACCTCTCAGCGCTGGCCGGCGGCGCGGTGCTGGCCGCGGCGGGGGTGTCGGCGCGGACCGGCCTCGCGAGCGCCAGGGACGCCGTGGCGCTCGTGGCCGCGGCGGTCGCCATGCACGCCACAAACCTCCTTCTGGTCTCGATCGCGACAGCTCTGGCGACGTCGCGCAGCCCGCTGCCCCTGTTCATCCGGACCCAGCGCCTGGTCTACATCCAGTTCGCAAGCCTGTACCTGGTCGGCACGGTCGCGGCCTTCGCCTCGGTGCGGCTGCCGTGGTTTCCCCTTCTCGCGATCGTGCCGGTCGTCCTCGTCTACCACTCGCTCCGGCAGCGCGTCGAGATGCGGCGTGACGCGATGCGGGCGATGGAACGCATGGCCGAGGAGGTCGACCGCCGCGATCCGTACACCTTCAACCACTCGCAGCGGGTCGCCATCTACACGCACGCGATCGCCCGCAAGCTGCGGTTCAGCCCTGCCGAGGTCGAGCTCCTGGCCCTCGCCGCCAAGGTGCACGACATCGGCAAGATCCGCATCCCGGACTCGATCCTGCTCAAGCCGGCGGCGCTGACGCCCGCAGAGCGGCGGGTCATGGAGACGCACCCGCGCCTCGGTTACGAGATCCTGCGCCCGTTCTCGGAATACGCGAAGGTGCTCGACCTCGTGCTCGCGCATCACGAGCGCTACGACGGGCGCGGCTATCCCAACGGGACCGTCGGCCGGCGGCTGATGCTGATCGCCCAGGTCATCCCGGTCGCCGACTCGCTCGACGCGATGACGAGCGCGCGCGCGTACCGCAGGGCGAGGTCGTGGTCCGCGGCGATGGACGAGCTGCGCCGGGGTGCGGGCCTGCAGTGGAACCCGCAGGTCGTGGAGGCTGCCCTGGCGGTGCTGGGCCAGGAACAGGTCGCGGGGACGGCGCGCCCCGCACAGGCGCCCGTCCCCGCGTAATTCCGAAGCCGGCGGCCGCCGGCTCTACGGCTTGCGCGCCCGGATGTACGCGCTCCCGACCTTGCCCTCGCCGCCCGGCAGCGACTGGGTGGCGTGGACCTCGAACTCCGGCTCCTCGAAACCGGCGCCGACCAGCGCGGCGCGGTAGTCGGCGATCGGGATCGTGCCCGAAAGGCAGCCCGCCCACAGGTCGAGCGAGCGCTTCGCCTCGGCGCCGACCGCCTCCAGCTCGACCATGTCCGCGACCGCCAACCGGCCGCCCGGTCTCAGGACGCGGAACGCCTCCTTGATGACGGCGCCCTTGTCCTCGGCGAGGTTGATGACGCAGTTCGAGATGACGACGTCGACCGACGCGTCGGGCAGCGGCACGCGCTCGATGGTGCCCTTAAGGAACGTCGAGTTCTTGACCCGCGCCTTGTCGCGGTTGCGGTTTGCCAGCTCGAGCATCTCGTCCGTCATGTCCACGCCGTAGGCGTGACCGCCGGGCGACACGCGGCGCGCCGAGAGCAGGACGTCAAGACCGGCGCCCGACCCCAGGTCGAGCACGATCTCGCCGGGCTTCAGCTCGGCCAGCGCGGTGGGGTTGCCGCAGCCGAGGCTGACCGACTCGGTGAGGCCCACCTCTCTGAGATCACGGGCGGCGTACGAGCCGGCGCAGCCGCAGTCCGGCCCGTCGGCGGCGCAGCACCCTGCGTCCGGAGAGATGACTTCAATCCGTCTCGCGGCGTCCGCGTAGTGCTCGCGAACCGCCTCCTTCAACGCGCTCATGGTTTCTACTCCTTACATCGACGAACTTCGATGCCTGAATCGTAGCACAACCCATCGACATCTGTAAATGGGTTGGGTATAATCCAGGCATGGCGGTCATGCGACAGCGAGGCGAGTGCTGCACCCTTCCGGCCGTCGACGAAAGCTGGGCGCTCGAGACCGCGGAGCTGATGAAGGCGCTCGCGGACCCGACGCGCCTGACGATGGTCGCCGCTCTGTGGAAGGCGAGCGAGCCGGTCTGCATCTGCGATTTCACCGCCAGCCTCGAGCTGAGCCAGCCGACCATCTCGCACCACATGGCGAAGCTCAAGGAGGCGGGTCTCGTCGCCGCGGAGAAGAACGGGATCTGGATGTACTACCGCCTGCGCGACGACCTCGCCCCGAGCACGCGTAGGCTGCTCGGGCAGGTCGTGGCTACGCCATCTTCGCCGGTAGGGGCTCGAACCGCGCGGTGAAGTGCCGCAGCGCGGGGGCCTGCTCGACGATGCGGTAGCCGCGCAGCTGCTGCGCCCGCGACGCGACGTCGGCGCACACCTCGATCACGTAGTCGATGTGGCTCTGCGTGTAAGTGCGCCGGGGGATGGCGAGGCGGACAAGGTCTAGCGGCGCAGGTCTCTCGCTGCCGTCGGGCTGGCGGCCGAACATGACCGTGCCGATCTCGCAGCCGCGGACGCCGCCGGCGAGGTAGAGCTCGACCGCGAGCGCCTGGCCCGGGTACTGGAGCGGCGGGATCTGCGGCAGCAGCCCGCGCGCGTCGAGGTACACCGCGTGGCCACCGATCGGCCGGACGACGGGGATGCCCTCGCGCGTCAACGCGTCGCCGAGATACGCCGTCGAGCGGATGCGGTAGCGGAGATAGTCGTGGTCGACCGCCTCGCGCAGCCCCTGCGCGATCGCCTCGAGGTCGCGCCCGGCGAGCCCGCCGTACGTCGGGAACCCCTCCGTCAGGACGAGCAGCGTCCGGCACCGCTCCGCGAGCGCGTCGTCGTTGCACGCGAGCCAGCCGCCGATGTTCGCGAGCGGGTCCTTCTTCGCGCTCATCGTCATCCCGTCCGCGAGCGACGCGAACTCGCGCACGATGTCCGCGACGGCTCGTCCCCCCTGCCCCTCCTCTCGCTCGCGGACGAACCACGCGTTCTCGGCGAAGCGGCACGCGTCGAGGAACAGCGGCACGCCGTGCCGGTCGCACGCCGCGCGCACGGCGCGGAGGTTCGCGAGCGAGACCGGCTGGCCGCCGCCCGAGTTGTTCGTGATCGTGACGAACACCGCGGGCACGTCGGCGGCGCACTCGGCGAGCAGCCGCTCGAGCGCGTCGACGTCCATGTTCCCCTTGAACGGATGCTCGAGCGACGGCTCGAGCGCCTCGGGGATCGGCAGGTCGACCGCCTCCGCACCGCTGAACTCGACGTTCGCGCGGGTCGTGTCGAAGTGGGTGTTGTTCGGGACGATCTTCCCGGCGCCGCCGATCGCCGTGAACAGGATCTTCTCGGCGGCGCGGCCCTGGTGAGTCGGGATGACGTGGCGGAACGGGAAGAGCTCCTGCACCGCCTCGAGGAAGACGTACCACGAGGGCGAGCCGGCGTAGCTCTCGTCGCCGTGCTGCACCGCCGCCCACTGGTCGCGCGACATCGCGCCGGTGCCCGAGTCGGTGAGCAGGTCGACGAGCACGTCGGCCGCGTGCAGCCCGAACAGGTTGAGCCCAGCCGCGTCGATCGCCTCGCGCCGGTGCTCCGGCGTCGTCAGGCGCAGCGGCTCGACCGAGTGGATGCGGAACGGCTCGATGATCGTCCGGAAGGTCATGGGGCCATTGTGATCCGCGCCTTTACGCGCCCTGGCCCCGGCGTCGCCGTCAAGCG
>CAYWTI010000299.1:0-10426 GCA_964461175.1 uncultured Actinomycetes bacterium
CTGGCCGTTGTCCGCGACCGAGATCTCGAGCCACCCGCGCTGGACCTGGCGCGCCTCCACCTGCACCGACCCAGTCGTGTACTCGAGGGCGTTGCCGATGAGGTTGGTCAGGACCTGGGCCAGGTGGGCCGGCTCGCAGAACGCCGGCGGAAGGTTGGCGGGCAGGTTCACCTGCACAGCCTCGGTGCGCTCGGCGTAGCGGTGGTGCAGCACGGCGAGGACGCCGTTGAGGGCCGAACCGAGGTCGACCGGCTCGGGCCTGGGCTCGAAGTGGCGCGTCTCGAGCTTGGCGATGATGAGCTGGCTCTCGACCAGGCTGAGCAGCCGGTCGGAGGATTCATACGCCTCCTGCAGCAGCGTGCGCCGGCCGGTCGAGTCGATCGTCTCGTCCCACTGCATGATCCCGGCGAGGGTGTTCTTCATCGCCGCGGCCGGGCTGCGGACCTCGTGGCCGATCGCGCGGAGCATGAGGTCCTTCGCCTCGAGCGCCTGGCGCTGGGCGGTCACGTCCTCGTGCAGGGTGAGCACGCCGGCGGGCTCGCCCTCGAGGCCGGGGATCACCACGCGGCGAACGTGGACCGTCCGGTCGGGGTCCTTCATGCGCAGCTCGAGCGTGCCGTCGGAGTCGCCATCCTCCGCCGGCACGGCGCCCGCCGCGGCGTAGATCTCGGCGGGCTTCCGGCCCGGCATCTCGCTCGCCTGGAGGCTGTAGATCGACTCGATCTCGGGGTTGGCGTAGACGATGCTGCCGGCGGCGTCCTCGAGCATCACACCGACGGGCGAGTGGCGGAGGATCGCGTTCATCATCCGGCGCTCGCGATCGAGGGCGTCGACCAGCTCGAGCTGACCCAGAAGGACGGCTGCCTGGCCGGCGAGGACGGCGGCCAGCCTGCGTGTCTCGGCGCCGCCCGCCGTCATCCGCGCGACGAGCAGGCCGGCGAAGCGGCCCTCGACCTGGATCGGGATCGCGAACGCGTCCTGCGGCGCGCCGAGCAGGTCGAGCAGCGCCCGCAGGCGGCGCCCGCCGGCGGCCGACGTGAGGGCGCGCAGCAGCTGCGCGCTGTCGGAGACGGGCACCTTGGGCGAAGCCTCGCCGTTGTCGGAGCGGCGGACGAGCTCGCCGTCCTCGAGCAGCCACAGCTCGCCGTGTGAGCCGGCGAGGGCGCGGCTGACGAGGCGAGCCATCTCGGAGCGGGCGCGGTCGGGCTCGGTCGGGGTGAGCTCGGTGAACGCCGCCACGGCCTCGAGCGTCCGGATGCGGCCTCGCGTCTCGGCCACGAGGCGTGCGTTCTCGATCGCGACCGCGGCGTGGCGGGCGAAGTCGAGCGCGGCGGAGCTGGGCTCGGCGACCAGCGTGGAGGCGTGAACGGCGCCGATGGCGCCGACGAGCCGGTCGCCGTACCACAGGGGCACGAGGTTCCACGCGTTGTCGTGGGCGGTGCCGCTGACGATGCCCGGCGGCGCGACGCGGTCGTCGGCGTTGAGCCCCGCCCAGGACAGCACCTCCTCCGCGATCTGGTCGCCGCTGCCGCGGGTGGCCGTGATCCGGCCCTCGGTGTCGAACGCCCAGCACACGGCGCCTGCGCACTCGAGCATGGTCCGCGCCTGGTCGGCGATGTTGGCGACGACGCTCATCAGCTCGTGACCGGCGAGCGCCGCGAGCTCCTGGATGCGCACCGACTGCGCGAGGGCGAGCTCGTTGGCGTGGTGGAGGCGCATCGTGCGCAGCGCGATGCCGACGACGGGCATCGCGGCCTCGAGGAACTTCAGGTGCGTCGCCTGGAAGTGGCCGCCGTCGTTGCGCATCGCGACCACGCCGGCGACGACGCGAGCCTCCTGCGTGATGGGCGCCCACACGATGTGGCTCGGCGAGCGGGTGAAGATGAAGCTGCCGATCGGGCCGCCGAGGTCGCCCGCCTCGCCGCTGATGACGGTGACGACGTTCGGGCCGGCCTCGATCATGCGCCGGAAGAACGGTGCGTGGTCGATGAGGACCGGGCCAATCGCCGTCGCGGCCGCGCCCCGCTCGCCGGTGAAGCCGCCGACCATGCCGGCGACGTCGACATACGCCAGCACCATGTGCGTGGAGTCGAGGTAGTCGCCGGCGACCGAGAAGACGGCGTCAGCGAGCTCGCGCTCGTCGGAGGCGCCGGCGACAAGCAGCTCGAGGTTGTGCAGGGCCTCGAGACGGCCGCGCTCGGTCTGGGCCTGGGCGAAGTGGTCGGCGTTGGCGAGGGCGAGGCTGACGTGCGCGGCTACGTCCTGGAGCAGGGCCACGTGCCAGTCGTCGAAGGCGCCCTCGCTGTACGACTGCAGCGAGAGCATGGCCGTGATCCGCTCACCGCTGAGCACGGGCACCCACACGAACGACCGCGAGATCCGCCGCTGCTCCGAAGGCGGGCCCGAGACGAAGACGGCGGCGCCCTGGCCGACCGTCCACACGTCGCGCTCGAGTCCCTTCTCCTCGAACGACCGGCGCCACGGGTTGTTGCGGACGAGGACCGGCTTGCGGTTCTCGTACGCCTCGCGCGAGGGGCCCGTGACGGCGAGCGCGACAGGCGGCACGACCTCCTCCATGCCGGCCACGTACTGGTAGCCCTCGGCGATGGGCCCGTCCGGACCCTCGGTGATCGTGGCGAGGATGAAGCCGTCGAACTTCAGGTTGTTGGCCAGCTCCTCGCGCAGCGTGCGCATGATCGACCAGCGGTCGAGAGAGGACGCGAGCCTGCGACCGACGGCGTTGACGACCTCGAGCCGCCGGCGCTGGTCCTCGATGGCCTCGTAGCTGCGCGCGTTGCGGAGGGCAAGCGAGACCTCGTCGGAGACGAGCTCGAGGAAGGCCGCGGTCGAATCCTCGTACGCGTACGGGCGCGACGTCTTGATGGCGAGCGCGCCACGCGCGTTGCCGCCCTCCTTCAGCGGCACCCACAAGGAGGAGTGCGGCTGGTGGACGATCATCGGCTTGTTGTCGGCGAGGACCTCGCGGGCGGTGGTCGCGAGCGCCGAGCGCGCCGGCAGGACGCGGGACGACGGCTGCGTGTCGGCCGCGACCAGCAGGCAGCGCGCCCGCTCCCCGCCGTCGGGGAAGGTCACCATCTCGAGCGTCTCGACGGGAATCAGCTCGCGCACGGTGTCGAAGAGGCCGCTGAGCACGCTCGCCTCGTCCAGGGTGGCCGTCATGGCGCGGGCGATGCTGTTCAGCGCCTGCAGCCGCCGCGCCTGGTTCCGGGTCAGCTCGTTCAGGGACGCGTTGGCAAGAAGGACGCCGAGGCGGCGGTGGACGTCCTCGAGGAAGGCGATCTCGTCCGGCGGGACCCGGCGCTTCCGGTGGGTGTGGTAGATGACGCTGCCGATCAGCTCGCCCTGGTGGCGGACCGGCACCCAGATGGCGAGCCGCGGCGCCACGCGCACCCCGGGTCCCTTGCCCCGGAGGAAGCGGCCCGGCTCGATGGGGATCATCGTCGTCTTCGGGTTGTCGAACAGCTTGGCGACCGTCGACTCGCGCAGCGGCCGGCGCGTCACGTCCTGGAGGACGCCCTCGTCCATGGGCAGCGAGTGGTACCAGCCCTCCCGCTCGAGCACCTGCAGGTTGATGGAGCCGTAGCCGAATCGGGCGTGCATGCCGCGGTAGAGGACCTGCAGGAGGTCGGCCTCGGTGACGCAGGTGCCTAGCTCCTGGATCAGGGCGCTGGCGGTCAGGAGACCGTTCTTGCCGGCGCGCGAAGGACGCCCGGCCACCGGGCGCGCGGCCGAACGCTTGACGGGAGGGGCCAGCACCAGGGCGGTGGGCCTACGACGCGCTGGAGTCGCCATGAGCATGGATATACTGCGCCAGAACTCCGGTGCCGTTCACCCCGCCTAAGCCAATTGCGCCCACTCCCGAAGAGCTGCGGGGGTCGACCGTGCTGGTCGTCGACGACGAGCGCGCGTGGCGGGTCATCCTCGAAACCGACCTCAAGATGCTTGGCTACAAGGTTTCGATCGCCGAGGACGCCGACCAGGCGCTGGTCCGCGCCCAGAGCGACAGGCCCGAGGTGGCGATCATCGACCTCATGCTCCCCGAGCCGATGGACGGCTGGGGTCTCCTGAACGAGCTCCGGGCGCGCGGGCAGAAGGTGCCGGTGATCTTCTACACCGCCTACCCGGTCTTCCCCTCAGGCACCGACGACCCAGATGTCGTCGGATACATGAGCAAGGCGGTCGACCGAGCCGACCTGTATGCCCTACTGCCGGTCGCGATCCGGCGTTCCCGTGAACGCCGGAGTGCGGAGTCCTAGTTGCCTAGAAGCCCCAGTCGTCGAAGCCGCCGACGCTGGCGCTGTTGTCGATCCATCCTGCCGTGGCAGCGATCGCAACGGCGACCAGGATCAGGACCACGACCACACCCGGGATCCATCGTCTCCAAGTCATCCCCAACTTACCCCTTTGTTTTTCCAATTACGCTAGGTCCGGCACAAAGTATGACGGGGCCCGGTCGAATTTAGGTATTCAAGCGTCGTCAATCTTCGTAAATATTTGTGTAGGCTGAGGCTTGGAAAATCACATTAACGAGCAACAACGCGGCAACTCACGTCAGCGCGACGTCCGCCTCCCCCCGCTTCCGCCGGGGCTGGAGGTCTACCGGCCGGCGGACGTGCTCGGCTCCCTCGTCCTGGTCGTCGAGGACGAGGCGGCCATGCTGCAGCAGCTGCGGATCGATCTTCACGACCTCGGTTACCGACCTTCCGTAGCCGCCACGGCCGACGAGGCCCGCGAGCTGCTCGAGCACGAGCGCGTCGCCGCCGTCCTCCTCGACCTCGTCCTCGACGAGCGCGAGGACGCCGGGTTCGAGCTCCTGACGTGGATCCGCCACCACCACCCCGGGCTGCCGGTCATCGTCCTCTCCGCCGCCCAGGTCAACTCGGCCTCGATCCGGCGCGCCTACGAGCTCGGCGCCAGCTCCTACTTCGTCAAGGGCAACGTGCCCATGGCCCACATCTACAGCGACCTCGCCGCCCGGCTGGTCGAGCGCGGCACCGGCCGGCCCGGCAGCTACCGCTTCGGCCGCCTCGAGTTCGACCCGACGCGGCGGACCGTAAGGCTGGGCGAGCGCGACGCCCGCCTGACCCAGCAGCAGACGGCGCTCGTCCTCTTCCTCGCCCAGGGCTCGAAGCCGGCGACCGCGCGCGACCTAATCCACGCCGGCCTGTTTCGCAGCAACGCGGCCCACTCGACGGTTCACTCGGCGCTGCTCACGCTCCGCCGCCGGCTCGACGAGCTCGAGCCGGGCCTCGGGACGACGTTCGTCCACGCGTCGGCCCGCGGTTACAGTCTGGTCGCGGTCCATGAGTGACGAGCACGCGACCACCCCTCTTCCCAGCAAGTCGGTGCTCGAGGACGTCGTCGACCTGCGCCGGTACTTCCACAAGCATCCCGAGGTCAGCTTCGCCGAGCACGACACCTCCGGCTATCTGACCGAGCGGCTGCGCGAGCTCGGCCTCGACCTCAAGCCGTGTCCGACCGAGACCGGCGCCGTCGCTCTGCTCGATACGGGGCGGCCCGGGAAGACCGTGATGCTCCGCGCCGACATCGACGCCCTCCCCATCCACGAGGAGTCCGGCGTCGACTTCAACTCTCGCTTCGACGGGCGCATGCACGCGTGTGGCCACGACGCCCACATGGCGATCCTGATCGGCGTCGCGCGCACGCTGATCGAGCGCATCTGGGACGTCAACGGCAAATACCTCTTCGTGTTCCAGCCAGCGGAGGAGATCGTCGAGGGGGCGAAGGCGATGATCGCGCGCGGCCTGCTCGACGACCACAAGCCCGACGTCGTGCTCGGTCTGCACGCGGCGAGCTTCCTGCCGTCGGGCACGGTGGTCACGCGTCCAGGGCTGATGTGGTCCGGCTCTGACGCCTTCGACGTGCGCTTCGCCGGACCGGGCGGCCACGGCGGCATGATGGGCCGGCGCGGCAACGTGCTCGCGGCGCAGGCGTTCTTCGTCGAGCGCCTGCACACGGTCGTGGAAGGCCTGGAGCAGGACGGTGTCCAGTGCCACACGACGGTGGGCAACATCGCGAGCGACGGCGCGTGGAACGTCGTCCCGCGCGGCGTGCTCGTCCAGGGCAGCCTGCGCACGTTCAACGACTCGCTGCGGACGCAGGCGCTCGAGCGTCTCCACGACCTGCTGCGCGAGACCGAGAGCGAGTTCGAGGTCAAGACGACCGTCGACCTCGTCCACGGCACGGTGCCGCTGATGAACGACCCGAACGTCACGCGCAAGGTCCTCGAGGTCGGCCAGGAGCTCATCGGCGAGGACGCGAGCGTGCTCGGCCGGCCGCTGACGGTGAGCGACGACTTCGCCGAGTTCCTCACCCGCATCCCCGGGTGCTACTTCATGCTCGGAGCTCGGCCGGAGGGCGACGTGACTCCCGCTCACCACTCACCCGGCTTCCGCATCGACGAGGCGGCGCTGCCGGTGGGCGTGAAGATGCTCGCGGGGGTGGCGTCCCGGCTCGCCGCAGAGTAGTTATTGCTCTTTCTTTTCGCCATCGCCCTCGGCCTCGTCCTGGGCCTGGTCACCGGCGGCAGCTTCGACAACCTCACGCGTATGCGCTTCCGATGGCCGTGGCTCGTCATCGCGGCGGTCGTGGTGCGCGAGGCCATCGTGCTCACGCCGCTGAACCAGGTCAACGGGGCGCAGTACGTCTACCTGGCCGCGCTCGTGGCCATCGTGGCCTGGACGAACTGGCACTGGCGCGTCATCCGCGGCATCTGGCTGGTCAGCATCGGGGCGTCGCTCAACGTGCTCGTCATCGCCGCCAACGGTGCGCGCATGCCGGTGGCGCCGGAGCTCGCCGGCAGGATCCTGCTCCACCGAGGCACGATCGGCCAGTACACGGTGATGGGCGGGGGCACGAACCTGAACCTGCTCGGCGACTGGATCCGCCTGTACCCGGTGCCCGAGGCCTACAGCGTTGGTGACGTGCTGGTCGCCGCGGGCCTCGCTATCGTGGTGTTCCTCGCCGTCCGCAACCCATCGCCGTATAAGGAGCTGAGCCCGCCGTGATCATCTTCTGGATCTTCACGCTTTTCGTCGGCGCGTCCGCGTTCGCGTTTGCGCTCATCGCGTTGCAGCTCGGCATCGGATGGTCGCTCGCCTACGCGATCGTCGCCATGCTGATCGCGCGCGGAATCCTGAGCGTCATCCGGCGCTGGCTGATCGTCCACGAGCGGATGGCGCCGGAGTCCGACGTCATGGAGCGCACCGTCGAGACCAACCGGGCGGTGTTCTGGCGCCGGGCCGCCTTCGTCGCCGCGGTGCCCATCGGCTACCTGCTCGTGTCCTACTTCTTCTTCGGCCTCGCTCCGGAGGACGCGATCGCGGCGCTGCCGCAGTTCCTCGCCCTCGTCTTCACACAGCTCATCTACCTGCTGTTCCTGCTCGGCGCGAACTTCATGCTGTTCTTCGGACCGTTCTACCTCTACACGCGCATCGGCAAGACGATGATCAACCCCGACGACGCCAACTTCGGCGTGGACATGTCCGACGTCCGCGGCCAGAAGGCGGCTGTCGGCGAGATGGACCGCATCCTCCGCCTGATCGAGCACGGCCGCCTGTTCACCAAGGCCGGCGGCAAGCGCGAGCGCGGCGTGCTCATGGTCGGGCCTCCAGGCACAGGCAAGACGATGCTCGCGAAGGCGATCGCGTCGTCGCTGCACGTGCCGATCTTCATCGCCAACGGTGGCTCTTTCGCCGGCATGTTCCTCGGCATCGACGCCCTGAGCGTCTACCTCATGGTCCGCGCCGCACGCAAGCGCGCGAAGGTGTGGGGCGGCTGCGTCGTGTTCATCGACGAGATCGACGCCCTGGGTCAGCGCCGGTCGGGCATGCAGGGCGGCGGAATGATGGGCGGCATGGGGATGTTCGGCGGTGGTCAGCTCGGCCTGAACATGCTCCTCGTCCTCATGGACGGCATCGACAACCCCGGATTCATCGCCCGGCAGCTTCGCGGCTTCGTGAACCTCACGCTCGACGGTCTGTTCCTTCCCCGCGTCATCGGAGCGAACGGATCCAAGCTCACCCTCCGCATCCCGCCTTTGAAGGCGCCGAACTACAACATCCTTTTCATCGGCGCGACCAACCGGCCCTCGGTCCTCGACGAGGCGCTCACGCGGCCGGGCCGTTTCGGCCGCCAGATCACGTTCCTGATGCCCAACCGCGAGGCGCGCAAGGACATCGCGGCCCTCTACTTCGACAAGAAGGACCACGACGCTTCGCTGGACACCCCCGCTCGACGCGACGAGTTCGCCCGCATCACCGAGGGCAAGTCGCCCGCCGACATCGAGCAGGTGCTGTCGCTCGCCCTCCTGTACGCGTTCGAAGACGGGCGCAAGGCCTTCGAGTGGAGAGACCTGCGCGAGGCGCTGGGCAACGTCGAGGCGGGGCTTCCCATCCCCATCGAGTACAACGAGAAGGACAAGGTCGCGATCGCCCGGCACGAGCTCGGCCACACGATCGCGTCGCACTTCTTCCAGCAAGACCACGGCCACGTCAGGCTCTCGGTCCGCCGGCGCGCGGATCCACGACTCGGCGAGATCGGCGGTTATCACCTCGCGATTCCGACGGAGGAGCAGTACTCGCACTTCCGCTCCCAGATGGCGGGTCGGATCCGGAGCGCGCTCGGCGCGATCGCGTGCGAGCGCGTGTTCTACGGCGAGAACACGACCGGCGTCTCCGAAGACCTGCGCATGGCCACGCAGACCGCATGCGTGATGGCCGGCATCGTCGGCATGGGCGCCGACGATATGGACCCGAAGCTTTCGGCCAAGGCCGCCAACATCGGTGAGCACCTCATCTCCGTGCGCGAGATCACGCAGGGCGTGCACGAGCAATCGACGTGGGAGGGCGCGGTCCTCAACAACCCCCGCGGCCGGCGAGTGGTGGCGCAGATCCTCGGCGCGGCGTACATCGACGACTGGCGCCTGATGTACGTGAACAAGGAGGCCATCGACCTCGCGGTCGAGGCGCTGATGAGCCAGGGCGGTGAGCTGGTCGGGGACGAGATCAGCGGCCTGCTCGACTCGGTCGGGCTTCGCGAGCCGAAGGCGTCCGACCCCTACCCCGAGGAGATGCCGGCCGTCCCCGACGTGCGACCCGACCTCCGCGCCGTCGAGGGCACTGCCTGAAGCGACTCCTGGCGATCCTGGTGGCGGCCGCGTTCGCGGCCGCGCCGGCATCCGTGGACGCGCGCGACCCCGACGCGGGGCCGAACGCGCATCACGAGGCGGCGCGGATCATCGCCGTCGAGCTCGCAATGCAGACCGCGTCCGCGCAGCTGGCGGCGGTCGAGCAGCAGAAGCCTGTCGGCCTCGCCGAGACGATGCGGCACGAGCTCGCTGTCGCCGCGGCGATGTTTGCGTTCCGCCAGGCGGCGCGCCAGGAGCAGCGCATGGTGTACGACCTCGCCGGCTACGCGAGCGTCCAGAACGCCGTCATACCGCTGCTGCCCGGCGAGATCCAGAGCCCGATCGACGATATGATCGCCGGCCTCCACTCGCTGTACATCCTGGCCGGCATCGACCAGTACTACCTGGTCAATCCGCACTACACGCTGCCGTACTCGAACGCCGCACCGCTGGCGTCGCTGCGCTCGTACTACCTGGAGGCGCAGAACCGCTACGGGATCGACGCCAGCTACCTGGCAGCGATCAACTTCATCGAGTCGAAGTTCGGCCGCGTCAACGGCCCGTCATCAGCCGGCGCGGAGGGGCCGATGCAGTTCCTTCCCTCGACGTGGCAGGAGTATGGGCAGGGCGGCAACATCAATGACCCGCACGCCGCGATCCTCGCCGCCGCGCGCCTCTTGGTCCACAACGGCGCGCCCTACGACATGCGCAACGCCATCTGGCACTACAACAACAGCTTCGACTACGTCGACTCGGTCGAGTTCTTCGCCCGCGCGTACCGCGCCGACCCGGGGTGGCTCGAGCGGATGTACTACTGGGACACGTTCGGCTAGCAGCAATCGCACTCATTCGCGACCGCCGGCGCTCGCGCCCTTGGCCGGTCGTTGAAGGGCGCCGCCGCCGGCGCTCGCGGCTTCAGCGGGGCATTCGATCGTTAGAGTAAGTACTCATGGAGTATCGGATCGAACAGTTGGCCCGTACCGCCGGCGTGGCCGTGGACACGATCCGCTTCTACCAGGGCAAGGGCCTCCTGGACGCCCCCCGCCGCGAGGGCCGCGTCACGTGGTACGGCGACACCCACGTCGAGCGCCTGAAGCGGATCAAGGAACTGCAGCAGCAGGGCTTCACCCTGACGGTGATCCAGCGCTTCCTCTCCGGCGAGCTCGAGCCCTCCGACGAGGCCCTGGTGGCGGCGGTGACGCACCCGTCGGCCCCACAGACGCTCACGCTCGCCGAGCTGGCCGAGCGCAGCGGCGT
>CAYWTI010000300.1:0-15069 GCA_964461175.1 uncultured Actinomycetes bacterium
GCTCGTGCACCTGACGAAGGCCGGCACTCGCATGGCCGAGAAGGTGCGCCGCACCATTCATCAGGCGGAGGCGGAGTGGCTCGGCTCATTGAGCGAGGGTGAACGCGCACAGCTGACGCAGCTGCTGGGGAAGGTTCAGAAAGGCCTGGTCCAGGGCTAGGAACTCACTTCCCGGCCGCATGTCTCACGCGGTGTTTTCGCCTTTCGTCGCGCCTGAGGGCGAAGCGCTTTCAGGGCGAGATAGAGGGCGTGGCGCGCCACCGCCGCCATTACGGCGTGGTTTGCTCTGCACCTTTGGTCCGTCGCACTCAACTCGCTCATGCGGAGTGTCGCGGAGGTACCGAAGGGGGTGTACGAATCAGCTGAAAGTTTGTCGCGCAGACGCCGAAGGCGTCTTGTCGCGCTTGAGCCGAACTTGCACACATTCTTGGTGCTCGCGCAGGGAGTCGAACCCTGAACCTTGGGATTAAGAGTCCCCTGCTCTGCCAGTTGAGCTACGCGAGCGCGCGACCCGCCTGTCGATTCTAAGGACCCGCAGAAGTTAACAGGCAGCGTTCCCTTCGCGCGCAAACGCGCATAGCGTCAATGAAGTGCCCGCGCGCGCACCTCTCGACGTAGACCTCGAGGACAGGCTGCTCTATGGCCTCACGCCCACGCGCCTCGTCTATCTCGTCGTGGCGCTCGTTGCAGCGTTCTCAATCTGGACAGGTAGATGGGCGCCGACACCGTTCCGCGCCACCGCCGCGCTCGCTATCGCGGCGATCGGTGCGGCGGCGGCGTGGGGTCGGTGGCACGGCCGTCCTGTTGACGCCTGGGCCACCGACATCGTGGCCTTCATCGCCACCAACTATCGGCTTCGGTTGCGAAGACCACGCCGACCTCGCCTGCCACGCCTTACCCGCCGACCCTGGAGACGGCGCACATGATCGCCGTCGTCCACCGTCCGCCCGCAACGATCACCGTCGACCCTCCCACACCGACCGCGGTACTCGACACGCAACCCCTCGGCTTTGCGGGAGCCGCCGAAGACGACCGTCGCAGCTGGCTCAACGGCTTTCGCCGTCTGCTCGACGGCCTCGATGTGCCCACCCAGGTCGTCATCGCCGTCGTGCCCGGGACTGATGAAGACCTCGAGAGCGACACCGAAACAACCATGCCCGAGGATCTCGACGACCTCCGCGGTGCCGACCTCTCGTTCGCGAACGCCATCCGGCGCTCGATGACCTCGCACGTCATCACCACGTCATTCGCGACCGCCGAGAGCCATGTCGCACGTCTCGGCGCGGCCCTCACCGACATGGGCGTGCGCTGGACAAGGCGTGAGCATCGCGACCGCGACATCTTTGGCTCCGAGGCCGCGACGCGCCTCCGACACACCCACGGGTTCAGCCGCACCTGGTACATCGACCGCTTGCCCGGGACCGACCTCGAGCCCGGCTGGCTGCATCGCCTGCTGCCCTCAGGCCTCGCGCTGACCCTCGCCTATCACATCTTGCCTCTACCGGCGGCCTGGATCGTCGGTTACCTGCAGCGCCAGCTCGTCAGCATGCGCGCGAACACCCTCCTCGACGCGCGTGCCGGAGCGAACGACCCAGCCCTCGCCGGTGCCCTCCCGACCGCCGAAGACCTGCAGCGCCGAATCGCATCGAGCCAGGACAAAGCCTTTCATGTCTCCACCTACCTGACCGTCACCGCCCCGACCGACAAGGAGATCGAAACCGCCTCGCACCGCATCGAGGCGGCCGCGCGAGCCGTGCTCTGCGAGATGCAGCCGACCAGGTTCCGCATGCGTGACGGCTTCGTGGCGACGATGCCCGGCGGCAAGGACGCGCTCGGGCGCACACGGGTCGTCGACTCGACGACGCTCACGACCTTCTTTCCGTGGAACGAGCCGGACCTTCAAGAACCGGGCGGTCTCTTCCTCGGACGGAACCGCGCCACCGGCGCCCCCGTCCTGGTCGATCCCTTCGACCAGCGCCGCTACGCGAACGCGAACATCGCCGTGTTCGGCCATTCGGGCGCCGGCAAGACATACCTCTTGTCGGCGCTCGCGATGGGCGCTCTGGGCAGGGGCGTACAGGTATGCATCATCGACCCCGAGCACGAATACGGCGCCCTGGCCAAGCAGCTCGGCGGGGTCGACGTCCGCCTCGCCCTAGGCTCCGGACATGCGCTCAACGTTCTCGACCTCAAACCCTCCGACCGTCACGACGAGGCTTGGCTCGGCCCCGCCGCAGCGGACGTGGTCGACCTCTGCGCGTGTGTCTGCGGTGGTCTCGACGAGGCCGAACGCGCCACCGTCGAGGGAGCGGTGCGCCGGGCTTACGCCGAGAGCCCCGAACCCGTTCTCCGCGACGTCGCCGAACGCCTTCCCCACGGTTCTCGCACCGCGCTGATCCTCCACCGCTGGGTCACCGGCAGCCTCGGTCAGATGTTCAGCGCGCCCACCAACGTCGACCTCGAGGCGCCGATCGTCGTCTTCGGAATGCGCGAGCTGCGGGACGAGATGATCGCGCCCGTCCACTTCCTCCTCGCCGAAGCCCTCTGGGCGCGGATCAAGCGAAAGGACCGGCGCCGCATGCTCGTCGTCGACGAGCTTGGGCTCCTCTTCGAAGACGCGACCATCCGCCGCTTCGTCGTCAGCCTCGCGCGACGGATCCGCAAGTACGACGGATCGCTGGTCTTTGCGACCCAGAATCCTGGCGACCTCCTCGCATCCGACCAGGGCGCGGTCGTCGCCTCCAATCCGGCGCTCGTGTTCTTCGGCGCTCAGCGCCCGGGCGAGGCCGCCAAGCTCCAGCAAGCGTTTCAGATCAGCCCGCAGCAGCGCGGGTTTCTGGAATCCGCCCGCCGGGGCGACTTCGTCCTCGCCGCCGGCGGTGAGCGCCTCGCGCTCCAGGTCAAGGCCCCGCCGTGGCAGGAAGAGGCGATGCGCAGCGCCCGATCGGGGACCTCGGCCGCTGGCCGGTCTGCGGCCCGGTCCCCGCCCCCCTCGCGTAGGCTTACTCGCACATGGCGCGGGTTCTTCACTACCGGCTGCACGGCTTGCCCGACCACTTGCTCGAGCGCGTGCACGAGCAATTCGACGCGCTCGCCGATCAGCGCACGTGGCGCTGCGGCCGGCCGTGGATCGCCAGCTCGCAGTCCCGCGGGCTCTTCGAGATGGAGTACTTCCGACATCTCCGCAACGAAGAGGGCGGACGCCTGAGCGCCGGCGGCTTCGTCAAGATGGCCGGCGACGAGACTGACGCGCTGATCGTCACCATCTTCATCCGCGACCTCAGCGCCGAGTACGGCATCCGCACCTCGGTCCGCGACGAGGACCACCCGCTGGCGAAGCTTCGCCACCTCGACTTCCGCTTCGGCCGCCTGCCGAGCGGTCAATCCCTCGAGGACGTCCTCGCCAAGAGACCCGTGATCAAGAAGGTGGAAGGAGAACGGATCTTCTTCTACCCGCCCACGTTTCGCCTGCACTCGATGAGCCCGCCGGCCCCCGAGTGGGCATACGCCTTGTGCGGGATGCGCGCCTACGCGCCGACGCTGCTCGAGGCCGAGCAGGAGGCGCTCAAGATCTTGCGCGGCATCGGCCACCTTGGCGCCTGACACCGCCGCCACCACCGGCGAAGCCCGCGAAGGCACGATCCGCTCCGCCGACGGAACGAAGCTTGCCTATCGCGCCTGGCCAACCGCCGGCGCGCGCCTGACGTTTGCGCTCGTCCACGGCCTTGGCGAGCACGCGGGCCGCTACGACCGGTTTGCTCGCGGAATGGCCGCCCACGGGATGGCGACGTTCGCGCTCGACCTGCGCGGACACGGACACAGCGAAGGCCGGCGCGGCCACGTCGACTCGTGGTCGCAATGGGTCGACGACACAGCCGCGTTCGTGGCTCACGTGCAAAGCGAGGCCGGCGGCGAGGTCGTACCGCTCGGACACTCTTTCGGCGGCGTCGTGATGCTCAGCACCGTGCGCTCAGGCAAGCTTCGCCAGACCAAGCGTTTCGTCGTCTCCAGCCCTGCGCTCAAGCTCCGCGTCAAGGTGCCGGCGTGGAAAGCAAGCCTCGCAAGAGTCACCTCCCGCCTCGCGCCGCGCCTTTCGCTGGACAACGAGGTCGATCCCGCTACCGTCTCCCGCATCCCCGAGGTCGTCGCCGCCTATCGCACCGATCCGCTGGTGCATTCGAAGATCTCGAGCCGTCTTTACGCGGAGTGGTCCGCCGCGGCGGCCGACAACCTCGAGCACGCAGGCGATATTCGCCTGCCGTTCCTCATCGTCGCGGGCGACGCGGACCGGTTGATCGACCCCGCCGGCAGCGAGGAGCTGCACCGGCGGGCGCCCTCCAGCGAGCTGAGGATGTTCGCCGGCCGGTACCACGAACCTTTCAATGACATCGGCAGCGACGAAGTGTTCAGCGCCATCGCCGAGTGGTTGTCGAAGTGACGTTCCACACCGGCCTGTCGGTCGACCCGGGCTCGTGGCTGGCGTGGATCATCGTCGGCCTGATCGCCGGCGCGGTTGCGGCGCGCGTCGTGGCCGGCCGCGGGTTCGGCTGCGTCGCCGATATCGTCGTCGGGATAGCCGGTGCGATCATCGGGGGCTTTCTGCTCGGATCGCTTTTCGGCGCGACCGGCACCGTCCACTTCTGGGGCAGCATCGTGGTCGCCTTCATCGGCGCGGTCGCGCTGCTTGCGGCGCTGAAGCTCGTGTCCGGCGGCCGCCTCTAAACCCGACCGAACCGACTAACTAACCGGCCGCCGCTCTGGCTTCATCCGGCCGCTCCTCGCGGACGTTCTTCGCCGTCACCTCACGCTTGAGCAGCAGCGTGCTGAGCGCGGTCAGACCCAGCACCACGACAGGGAGCACGAACGTGACTTTCATGGCGTCGATGTACGCGGCGGTGAAGACGTCGTGCGCGATGGCGCTCAGCTGGTGCGCGACCGCGGGCGGGAGGTTGGCCGGAAGCCGTGCGCCACTCTCGCCGGTACCGATCTCGAAGCCCTTGGACGACACGTTGCTGAACGCCGCGACGAACTGCGCCCGGAAAGCCTCGGGCAGCGAAGACGCGTGGCTGACCGCCTGGTTGTGCAGGGCGGTGGCGAGCTGGTTCTGCAGCAGCGCACCGACGACGGCGCTGCCGACCACGCCGCCGAGCTGGCGGATGGTGTTGAGCACCGCCGATGCGGAACCAGCGATCCGCGGCGAGATGTTGCGCATGGCGACGGTCGTCATCGGCGCGAAGGTCATGCCGACGCCGAGACCGGCGACGACGGTCGCGGGCAGGAAGTTGATCCACGTCGAGTCAGGCCCGGCGATGAACGCGATGCTCGCCGCGCCGATCGTGAACAGCGTGATCCCGGTCATCAGGATGTACTTGCCGCCCACCCGGTCGGCCAGCCTGCCCGCGAACGGTGCCGTGAACATCGACGTCAACGACATCGGCGCCATCGTCAGGCCGGCCACGAGCGCGGAGAAGCCGCGCACCGACTGCAGGTAGATCGTGAACGGTAGGAACAGGCTCAGCATGCCGAAGCTGATGGAGGCCGCGATCAGGTTCGCGACGGCGAAGTTGCGGTCCTCGAACAGTGACAGGCGAACGAGCGGCTCGGTCTGGAAGCGCTCCCAGACGACGAAAGCGACGATCAGGGCGACACCCGCGCCGATGATCTCCGGGATCGTGATCGCCAGCGATTCAACCTGTCCCCAGCTGTAGCGCTGGCCCTCGATCAGGCCAAAGACGATGGCGAACAGGCCGGCGGTCGCGAGCAGAATGCCGACGACATCCCAGCCGTGGTGGCGGCCCGGGCGAAGGTCGGGAATGATGAGGAAGGTCGCGACGAAGGCGGCGATTCCGATTGGCACGTTGATGTAGAAGATCCAGCGCCAGTCGATGTAAGTGATGATCGCGCCGCCCACGGTGGGGCCCGCGAGGGTGGCGAGGCCCGCCACACCGCCCCAGATGCCGAACGCTGCGCCACGGCGCTCTGGCGGAAAGATCGAGGTGAGGATCGCCAGCGTCTGCGGTGTCAGCAGCGCTCCGCCGACGCCCTGCAAGACGCGAGCGGCGATCAGCTCGGTCGGGTTCTGCGATAGGCCGCAAAGCGCAGACGCGACCGTGAAGATCGCCAGTCCGATGGCGAAGAGGTTGCGCTGGCCGTAGAGGTCGCCGAGGCGGCCCGCGGTGATCAGCAGGACTGCGTAGACGAGGACGTAGGCGTTGACGACCCAGAGGATCTGGTCGAGCGTCGTGTTCAACCCCGTGCTCATCGACGGGATCGCGACGTTCACGATCGTCGTGTCGAGCATGATCATGAAGAACCCGGTCGTCAGGACCACCAGCACGAGCCACGGGTTAGTGCGCGCTTGAGCCATGTCTCCTCCTCAACCCCAACTTTGCAGTGCCGGGTTCGATTCCGACCTTCCACTCCAGCTTTCCGTCGTTGATCTCTCTCGCGAGCTTCTTGACCCAGGCCCGCTCCGATTCGATGAGTGCGATCTTGTGCTCGAGCTCGATCAGGGCCAGGCGACCGTGTCGGCTCGCCAGCAGCTCATCGAGAATGTGTGAAAGCTTCGTGACCACCGCGTGGAGAGCCGATGCACGCTCCTCGAGAAGCTCGGCCGCCCGGTTCGGGTCCAGGTGGTGCATGAACATCAGGCCCGCGGAAAAGTGCAGGAACTCGCGGCGAGGGCGGGCGATGATCTCGCTGATCGCGCGGACGAGAGCCTCGCGGCCGGCGGCACTGAGCCGGTAGATCGTCCGCTCGGGGCGCCGGCCTTCCTTCTCGCGCTCGGCGGGGACGATCCAGCCGCTGCGCTCGAGGGTGTCGACCGTGTGGTAGAGCGAGCCGAAGTTCAGGCGGATGAATTCGTCGTGGTGCCGCTCGCGCATGATCGATGCGAGTTCGTACGGGTGCATCGGCCGCTCGTCGAGCAGCTCGAGGACGGAAAGTGCGAGCGGCGAGAGCTCGGTGGTTTCGGTTTCCGGCATATATCCCGACCGGAATATATCAAGCCTAATATCCAAACTGCAAGTATTCGGCGCGGGGCGCCTTAACGGGCAGGGTTGGCAACCAATCGTGCGGGCCTTAGCGTGGCCGGCAGGTGTGCCGGTTGGGGGAGGGAGCCGGAATGGAGGGTGGGGAGGGCCCGACGAACGCTGTGAATTTCGAGAAACGCGAGACGGGCGGCGGGGGTAACTACCGTTGATGCATGCCCAGGCCGCGGCCGACGCCCTCCCCCTGTCGGACATGACCGACTCCTCCCGCCCCCGCACCCTCCCGGCCGGCCAACTCGGCCACCTCGTCCGCCTCGCCGGCGGCGGCGACCTCGACGCCTTCGAGCAGCTCATCCTGACCCTCCAGCGCCGCGTCTACGGCTTCGCATACCAGCACCTCCGCGATGCCGACGAGGCCCACGACCTCACCCAGGAGATCTTCGTCAAGCTCTACCGCAACCTCGGCCGCTACGACTCCGAGCGCCCCTTCGAACCCTGGTTCTGGAAGCTCGCCGCCAACACCACGATCAACTACCGCCGGCGCCGCGTCCCCGTCCCCGCCGAGCCGGACGAAGAGGCGGCGGTAACGG
Source organism: uncultured Actinomycetes bacterium (assembly GCA_964461175.1). GTDB lineage: Bacteria > Chloroflexota > Dormibacteria > Dormibacterales > Dormibacteraceae > 40CM-4-65-16. The sequence goes on from CAYWTI010000300.1 coordinate 7,580, forward strand.
ACGAGAGCACACCCGTCGCCCACGACCCCACTCTCGTCGACGCCCTCGCGCAGCTCGACCCCGGCTACCGCCTTCCCATCCTCCTTCACTACTACGCCGACCTCCCGCTCGAGCAGGTCGCGCAGACCCTGAACCTGTCGGTCGCCGCCGTGAAGTCGCGCCTCCACCGCGCCCGCGCCCAGCTGCGCAACTCGCTGGCGGAAGCCGAGGAGGCCGAGGAGGCCGAGCGCAACCCATGACCCACGAACCACGCACGAACCAAACACGCAACAGCGAGCCCCTCGCGTGCGCGCGCGTGCGCGTCCTCCTCGAGCCCTACGTCGACGGCGACCTCGCCCGCACCGACCCGCCCCTCGCCGCCGCGGTGCGCGACCACCTCACCACCTGCGCCGACTGCCGGGCCCAGCACGGCCACTCCGTCTCCCTCCCCTTCCGCCTCAAGGCCCTCACCTCACCCGCGCCCCGCGCATCCCTCGTCCACGGCGTCATGCGCGCCGTCACCCCCGAGCGCACCGGCGAGCGCCGCGCCTGGCTCCTCCTCATCCCGGAGGCGGCCCTCGCCGCTTTCATCCTCTGGTACCTCTCCGGCCTCGACGGCCTGGCCTCGATCGCGTCCGGTGCCCTCGGCGACCTGCTCAGCCTCGGCTCGGGCTCCGTGCCGCCCGTGCCGCCGGTCGACGCCGTGCTCCTCGTCGCCCTCATCACCCTGACGGCGATCACCGCCTACCACCTCTCGATCCTCATCCGCCTATCGCCATCCACCACGGGCACGCTCCCATCGCGCCGCATCGCCCGTGACTGACCCCACGGCCACTGCCACCACAGCCACCACCACCGCAGCGCGCCGCTGGGTCTGGCCCCTCCTCATCGCCGCCCTCGCCCTGGCCGGCGTGCTCCTCGCACTCGCCGACATCTCGCTCGGCGCCAAATGGCCCAACCCCTTCGCCGACGCCCTCGTCGGCCCGCCGCGCACGCAAACCCTCCAGGCACACGCACACAACAGCAACACCAACACCACCCAGGACTTCATCTACCGCTTCGACCGCACCCGCGCCGAGGACAGGCTCATCTTCGCCTCGCCCTTCAACAGCCTCGGTCTCGGCCCGCTCAGCCCCGCCCAGGCCCTGCGCGCCTTCCTCACCAACGGCGCCGGCCTCGTCCTCCTCGCCCTCGCCGCCCTCGTCCTCTTTCCCAGCCGCGCGCGCAACGCCGTCGAGCGCCTCGAAGGCAGGTACGGCGCGATGATCGCCGTGGGCGCCGGGATCGTGATCGTCCTTCTCGGCGCGGCCGCGATCACGCTCCTGCGCTTCACCCTTCTCTTCCTCGCCGTGGTGCCACTGGTCCTGCTGATCGCGATGACAGCGGCGCTCTTCGGCATCGCCTGCATCTCCCTCGCCATCGGCCGCCTCCTCAACCGGCGGCTCAACCTGCCCCGCGCGCATGCGCTCGTGCCCGCGCTCGCGGGCGCGCTTGTCGTCTTCGACCTCGCCGTCATCCCCTACGCGGGCGTGTTCGCGCTCGCCTTCGTCGCCATCGCGGGCCTCGGCCTGGCGGTCGTGACTCGTTTCGGCTCGTCCAACGGATGGTCGTTCGGCGACCTCAGCTGGTGAATCACTCGTCGGGAGGGAAGCAACGCCTTTGACTGGTCTACTGAGTCGAACCCGCCTGGTGGTCGCGGCGCTCGCGATCATCGCGCTCGTCCTCGGCACGCTGATCTACCGGGACATGTTCGTCCCGAGCAAGAACGCGGCCGCAGCGCTCAACCTCTTCACCGTCGGACGGCGGACCGTGACCGCCAGCATCACCGGCTCGGGCAACCTCGAGCCCCAGGCGCAGGCGAACGTCAGCTTCAAGGTCGCGGGCACGCTGACCGAGATCGACGTCACCGTCGGCCAGCACGTAGCCGCGGGCCAGAAGCTCGCGGCCATCGAGTCGTCCCCCGAGCAGGCGGCGCTGCAGCAGGCCGAGGCCAACCTCCAGACCGCCGAAGCCAACCTCCAGTCGGTCCAGACACCGCTGACGCAGGCGCAGATCCAGCAGCTCCAGGACAACGTCACGACCGCGCAGCAGACCTACAACGACACCGTCACGCAGGTGAACCTGACGAACTCGCAGGATGCGACGCAGGTCGCCGCGGACCAATCGCAGCTCACGCTCGACCAGCAGGCGCTCCAGTTCAACGCGGGCTACCAGGCCGCGCTGCAGACGGTCGCCACCGACAAGACCGCGCTCGACGCGGCGGTGGCGATGTTCAAGGCCGACGGCTGCGCGAGCCAGGCGTTCCCGTACTCGGGCCAGTGCGCCACCGACTACACGGCAGCGTCCACCGCCCAGTCGAACTACAACCTGGCGCTCTCGACCGCGAACACCTTCCCCGGCGTCAGCCAGCTCCAGACCGACCAGTCGAAGCTCAACGCTGACACCGCCAAGCAGCAGACGGACAAGACCAGCGGCCAGCGCAGCATCAACGCCGCCGCGGCCTCGCTCACCAGCGCCCGCGATTCTCTGACCACCCAGACCCAGAGCAAGCCGAACCAGATCGCGGCCGCCCAGGCGTCGCTCGCCAGCGCGCAGGCGGCGGTCACCAACGCGCAGCAGAACCTCAACGCCACGGTCCTGTACGCGCCGATGGACGGTGAGGTCAATAGCATCAACGGCGTCATCGGCGAGAGCGTCTCGCCCGGCGGCGGCACGACCGCCGAGGCGCCCGGCAGCCAGGCTCCGCTGCCCGCGGCGGGCGCCTCCAACGCCTTCATGAACATCGGCAACGTCAGCGGCATGCAGGTCGTGATCCCCTTCGCCGAGGCGGACGCGTCGCGCATCGCCGCGAGCCAGGACGCGCAGCTCACCTTCGACGCAGTCCCGAACCTGACCATCAGCGGCCGCGTCGTCGCCATCGGCAGCGCCGCCACGGTCAGCAGCGGCGTCGTCAACTACTACGTGACCATCAGCCTCAACCAGGTCGACGCGGCGCTCAAGCAGGGCATGACCGCCAACGCGACGGTCACCGTGAGCAAGGCGACCAACGCCCTGAGCGTGCCCAACCTCGCCATCACCCACACCGGCGGCCAGGCGTACGTCACCGTTTACGCCGACGGCCAGCAGACCCAGACCCAGGTCACGACCGGCGTGGTCGGCGACCAGTTCACCGAGATCACGGGCGGGCTCAACGACGGCGAGCAGATCGTCATCCCGACGGTCCGCGCCGCCAGCGGCACGGGCACCACCCGCGGCGGGGGCGGGTTCGGCGGCGGAGGCGGAATCCGGGTCGGCGGCGGCGGATGATCACCCTCGAGCGGATCACGAAGACCTACCGCATGGGCAAGGTCGACGTGCCGGCGCTGCAGGGCATCGACATGCACGTCGCCGAAGGCGAGTTCGTCGCCATCATGGGCGCGAGCGGGTCGGGCAAGTCGACGCTGATGAACATCATCGGCTGCCTCGACGTGCCGTCGAGCGGCCGCTACCTGCTCGACGGCATCGACGTCTCGCGTCTGAACGACGACCAGCTCGCGCAGATCCGCAACCGCAAGATCGGTTTCGTCTTCCAGAGCTTCAACCTCATCCCGCGCACGACCGCGCTTCAGAACGTCGAGATGCCGCTCATCTACGCCGGAGCCGGCGCCCGCCGGACCGACCGCGCGCGCGACGCGCTCGGAGCCGTCGGCCTGGCCGACCGCATGCACCACCAGCCGACCGAGATGTCCGGCGGCCAGCAGCAGCGCGCGGCGATCGCGCGTGCCCTGGTCACGGATCCCGCGATCCTGCTCGCCGACGAGCCGACCGGCAACCTCGACTCCGCCTCGAGCGTCGAGATCATGAAGCTCCTCACCCGGCTGAACGACGAGCAGCGCCGCACGGTCGTCCTCATCACGCACGAGCAGGACATCGCCCGCTTCGCCCGCCGCGTGGTCGAGCTGCGCGACGGCCGCATCGTCCGCGACGGGGCGCCGCAGTGAACCTCTTCGAAGCCCTGCGCATGGCGGCCAACGGCCTTCTCGCCAACAGGCTGCGCAGCTCGCTCACCATGCTGGGCATCCTGATCGGCGTCAGCGCCGTCATCCTCCTGGTCGCGGTCGGCAACGGCGCCAGCGTCCAGATCAACAACCAGATCCAGTCGCTCGGCGCGAACGTGATCTACGTCTACCCGTCGAACGCGCGCGGCGCGGGCGGTGTGTCGCAGGGCTTCGGCACCGGCCAGACGCTGAGCCAGGCCGACGTCGACGCCATCAACAACCGCCAGAACGCACCCGACGTCGTGGCCGCGATCCCCATCTCCCAGACCGGCGGCCAGATCACGTTCGGCAACCAGAACTACTTCGCCCCCACCACGGGCACGACCCCCGAGTTCCCGCAGGTGCGCGACTACCAGCTCGCCGAAGGCTCGTTCTTCACCCAGGACGACCTCAACGCCCGGCACCGCGTGGTGGTCATCGGCCAGACGGTTGTCGACAACCTCTTCGGGTCGACCGATCCCATCGGGCAGACGATCAAGATCAGCCGCCAGAGCTTTCGCGTCATCGGCGTCTTCGCGGCCAAGGGCGGAACGGGCTTCGGCTCCCAGGACAACGTCGTCGTCGCCCCAATCACCACGGTCTGGGCTTACCTGACCGGCGCGCGGGGCAAGGTCATCAGCCAGATCGTGGCGTCCGCATCGTCAGCGAGCGCGGTTTCGTCCGCCGAGACGGAGATCACGCAGGTGCTCATGAACCAGCACCAGATCTCGGACGCGGCCCAGGCCGACTTTCAGCTCCAGAGCCAGCAGGACATCCTGAACCAGGCGACGTCGATCGCCACCGCGCTCACACTCGTGCTTGGCGCGATCGCCGGCATATCCCTGGTCGTGGGGGGGATCGGAATCATGAACATCATGCTGGTCACCGTCACCGAGAGGACGCGCGAGATCGGCATCCGCAAGGCCATCGGTGCGCGCAGGCGCGACATCCTGACCCAGTTCCTCATCGAGGCGATGGTGCTGAGCGGCCTCGGCGGCGCGCTCGGCATCGCCATCGGCGCGGTGATCGCCGCCGAGGCGACGCGCATCCCCGCCGTCGCGAGCTCGAGCTTCCCAACGCCGGTCGTGTCCATCCCGTCGGTGGTGCTGGCGTTCGTTGTCTCGGTCGCCATCGGCCTCTTCTTCGGCATCTACCCGGCCAACCGCGCGGCCAGGCTGCATCCCATCGAAGCCCTCAGGTACGAGTGAAAGGAGTGAGCAGACAGTGAAGTACTACGTCATCGCATTGCTTGTGGCCGTCGCCGTCCTCGGCGGGTTCTACGGCGGCTACAAGGTCGGGCAGAACAACGTGAGCGCGAACACCACCGGCGCGACCGCGTCGCGGACGCCGGGCAGCGGCTTCGGCGGTGGCGGCTTCGGCGGTGGCGGCAGAGGTGGCGGCGGAGCCGCGGCCACGTGTCCCAGCCCCGGCGCGCCCTCGCCCTCGCCCGGCACGAACGCCGTCGCGCGCGGCACCATCAGCGACCTGACGTCGAACTCGTTCACCATCGCGTTCACCGCCTGCGACGTGAAGATCACGTTCGCTCCGTCGGTGCAGATCTCGAAGACGGCGCCCGGCTCGACCTCGGACCTCAAGGACAACATCACGATCACGGTCATCGGCACGCGTCAGGCCGACGGCAGCATCAAGGCGACGACGATCCAGATCGGCGGCGCCGTATTCGGCAACCCGGGAGGCGGCGCCCAGGCGAGCCCAAGCGGGGGTTAGTCCGCCAGCGGCTTCTCGAACCAGGCCACGTCCCAGTAGCGGCCGAACTTGCGGCCCTGCTCGGTGAAGTGCGCGACGTGCTTGAAGCCGAACTTCTCGTGCAGGGCGATGGACTGGGGGTTCGGCAGCGCGATGCCGGCGTACGCGCGGTGCACGTCCTCGCCTTCGAGGGCTTTGAACAGCGTCTCGTAAAGGCGCGAGCCCACGCCGTGACCGATGACGTCGGGCGCGACGTAGACGCTGACCTCCACCGACGACAGGTAAGCGGGCTTGGGCCGGAAGCGGCTGCTGCTCGCGAAGCCGGCGATGCGTCCGCCGTCCTCGGCGGCGAAGACGCGGTGGCGGCCGGATGTGCCGTAATGCGTGAACCACTCCCGCCGCGCGTCGAGGCTGATCGGTTCGACGTCGAACGTGCAGTGCGACTCGGCGACGTAGTGGTTGTAGATCTCGTTGATGGCGTCCAGGTCGTCGGCGGTCGCCGGACGCACCTGGACGCGGGCGTGGATCACGGCGCCCAGTGTATTTCGGAACAATTGCGCACATGGACCGGATCGAGCTCAGCGGCATGTCGTTCCAGGGCCGCCACGGAGTGCGCGACTCGGAGCGCGAGCGGGCGCAGGAGTTCCGCGTCGACGTCGAGGTCGAGGCCGACCTTGCGGCCGCGGGGCGCTCGGACCGGCTCGAGGACACGGTCGACTACACGCTCATCCGTGGCGCCGCGAAGGACGTGATCGAGGGACCGCCGCGCCGCCTCATCGAGTCGCTCGCGTCCGACATCGCGCACCGAGTCCTGGAGCTCCCGTCGGTGGCGGCGGTCACAGTTCGCGTGACCAAGCGGCCGCCGAGCATGGAGCCGATGGACGGCGCGTCGGTGGAGATCAAGAGGTCGCGCGCATGAAGGTCGCGTACTTCGACTGCTTCTCGGGAATCTCCGGCGACATGACGCTCGCCGCGCTGCTCGACGCGGGGGCCGACCGCGCGGTCCTCGACGCGACCGTCGAAGCCCTCGGGCTCGGCGGCGAGGTCACCATCGACGTCCGGCGCGAGAGCCGCGGGCATCTCGGCGGGACGCGCGTCGACGTCTCGGTCACGAACCGCGTCGAGCGCACGGTGCCCGCGCTGCGCGACACCGTCGATGCGTCGGACGCACCCGACGCCGTCAAAGCGCGCGCTCTCGACGCCGTCGACCGCATCGCGCGCGCCGAGGCCGCCGTCCACGGCGTGCCGGAAGAGCGCCTTCACCTCCACGAGCTCGGTGGGGGCGACACCCTCGTCGACGTGGTCGGCGCTTTCTGGCTGCTCCACTCTCTCGACGTCGACGAGGTCCACGCGTCCGCGCTGCCTCTCTCGCGCCCCGGGCCCGCGACGCTCCGCATCCTCGAGGGCACCGGCGCTCAGCTTCACACCGGGGACGCCGGCCGCGAGCTCGTGACCCCCACCGGGGCCGCCATCCTCGCCGCCGCAGCGACCTTCGACCGCCCGTCGCTCACGCTCGACCGGGTGGGCTACGGCCTCGGCGCACACCCCGCGCCTGGGAACGCGCTCGCGGTCTGGCTCGGTCAGCGCGTCGAGGGCGAGACCGGCGTCGCGCTGATCGAGACGAACCTCGACGATATGCCGCCCAACCTCATCGCGCCGCTGGTCGAGGACCTCATGACGGCAGGCGCGCTCGACGTCACTGTCGTGCCCGCCCTGATGAAGAAAGGCCGGTCGGGCCACATCGTCACGGTCATGTCGCCGCCCGAGCTCGCGGGCGTCCTCAGCGAG
>CAYWTI010000301.1:0-10526 GCA_964461175.1 uncultured Actinomycetes bacterium
AGTGATGACTGCATCGTCATCTGCTTGGCGGCGGCGAGAACGGCGAAATCGACCGCGTTCTGCGCGTTGCGCTTGATCAGGTAATCGCGGCTCGCGTCGATGGCGAGACCGGCGAGCGCGCACATGACCAGGAAGACGGCCGCAGCGATCGGTAGGACCTGTCCCTTCTGCCGGCGCCGAGCCGATAGCGTCGAGCTCATTCCGTCGTCACCACGGAGACGGTCTTGACGATGATGTTGGGAGCGAACGCGGAGACGAAGGGCAGCAGCGGCACGAAGTGGTACTGGACCTCGACGGCGACGTGCTTCACCGTCGGAGACACCGCGCGCTGCATGCCCGAGCTGCAGTTGCTGTCGGGAGGGTCGGCGGTCGCCACCGCCGGCCATATGTATGCATAGCCTCTGTTCGGCGGCGGAGTGCTGGGCTGCAGCGCACCGCTGGGGTTGTTCGGGTCCGAGTTGCCGGCGAGCGAGTTCGGATCCATCTGGACCGGGAATCCCTGGCCCACGAGCTCGACCTCCTGGATGATCTGGCAGTCGCTGAAGAGGGAGCCGTTGAGCGATGCGGTGCGCGCTCCGTCGCGAGCCGCCGATGAGATCGCTGTGTAGGCGTACAGCAGGCGGGCGACATCGACCGATGAGAAGACGATGAAGAAGAACAGCGGGCTGACGAGCGCGAACTCGACAAGCGCCTGACTGCGTTGGCGGCCTGCCCGCGACCCATTGGATTTCCATGAGCAGCAGCGGCGCAGCCACGACGAATCGTGGGCGATCCTGTTGACCCTCAATCCTCTCGCTGCGATTAACGGTTTCGCGCAGTGGACTTTGCGAAATTTGCGATTCTCAGGAAATCGTGTTGCCCTGGTTTAACTTCATGGTGAGCACGCACGATTCGAGCTGGACCGACCGCTCTGCACGCGGACGTAACTTCGCGTTTGGCGTGAGCTTGCGCAGGAGACGAGTGCGCCGTCGCTCCAGGTCTGCCGCATGCTCGGGCATCCGCCGCTGCGCATCCTCGACGACGCTGAGCGCCGCCGCGGGGTCGCGCCTGCGCCATTCGAGCAGACGCGCGCGGGCGAGCGAGACGCGCATATCGTCCCGGGCGTTGCCCTCCAGCCAGCCGAGAAGGCGCTCTGCCCCGGCGATGGCTCCCCGGCGGACGAGCCTGCGCGTGAGAAGCAGTCCCGCGGTCGCGGCCGCCTCGCCGCGGGCGAACGCGGCGGCGTTGCGCAGCGCCCGCCATCCGTCGGCGCGCGCGCCGCGCCGCCAGCGGTGACGGCCCAGCGCGAGCCAGTCGTTGGCGTCCATGTCGACGTCGGCGCCCTCGAGCCGGCGCAGCACACGCGAATGGAGATGGACGAGGCTGATGACGTCGAGCCGGTTGTGCTCGAGCGCGGCCTCCAGGAACTCGTGGCCGCCGCGACGCAGGTAGCCGAAATACGCATCGGGAACCAGCGCGCTGGGCAGCGGGTCGTCGCGCTCGTAGCCCAGCACGCGCTGCTCCACGTAACGCAGCGTGCAGTTCTCGAGGCGGTGCCGGTACAGCGCGCGCACCAGCGTCAGGAGGTCGACGTGCGGAGCGTCGGTGAGCTCGCCCGGCATCCGGGCCATGACCCAGCGCGTGCGCAGGATGGGCAGGTCGAACGAGCCGCCGTTGAACGTCGCCACACCGTCCGCCTGGTCGAGCTCCTCGCGCAGCGCGTCAAGGAACGCCGCCTCCATCCCGGGCTCGGGGAGGAAGAGCTGCGTGACCCGCATGCCCGCGCGAATCGGCGTCGCGACCGACGCGGCGAACACGTAGGTGCCGGCGCCGCCGGCCAGCCCGGTCGTCTCCGTGTCGACATACGCGATGCAGCCCGGGTCGGGTTCGAGCGGCGGGAGGGCGATGACGTCCTGCCGCATCGCGGCCACGCCGAACGGTGTCGGCACCTCGTCGAATCCGCGCGGCAGCTGCCACGACCGGACCGGACGCGGGGGCGGCGGTGCGGCGCCTAGACGGGCAAGGCGCTCGCGGAGAGCAATTTCAGGCACGCGTCCTTCGCTCCTTCGACGAGATGCAGTGGTCCGACGCAGGAAGGACAGCCGGCGGCGCACGGGCAGTCGCGCACGAGCGCAGCCGCATCGTCGAGCAGATGGCGGTGGAGGTCGTACAGGCGAGGCGCAAAGCCGACGCCGCCCGGATAGACCTCGAACACGGTCACGGTGGGAAGCCGCGTCGTCACCGAACGCACCTCCGCCACCGAGCCGAGGTCGCGCGGGTCGCACATCAGGCGCAGCGACGCGATGTGGCGCAGCGAGTGCGCCATGCCCTGGAGCCCGGCCTCGAGCGTCTCCTTGCCGAGGGCGCGCCAGACGTCCTCGTCGACGGTGATCCAGTAACCGGTCGTGTGCAGCGTCTGCTCGGGCAGGTGGATCGGTCCGGCGCCGATGTTCTCGTGCGTGTGGAACCGGATCTTCTTGAACATCGACGCGAGGGAGGTGATCTTCACCTCGCCGTGCGAGCGCGCGAGCGACTCGCCGTCCGGGCCGGCGAACGTGTCGAGCACCTGCACCGACACCGACGCGAGCGCGTCCGTGTAGTAGTCGACCTCGACCGGCCGCACGTACGCCTTCTTCTCGTCCCAGTCGAGGCGGTCGACGTGATACTGCGCGCCCTCGTGCAGGTAGACGGCCTCTTCGTGCAGCAGCACGGGCGCCGTGAACTGGTCCATCTCGCCGATGACCTGCGGTCGCGGCTTCGAGGTGTCGATGATGACGACGTTGTCGGCGAGGATGCGGCGGAGGTGGACCTCCTCGGCGGGGAACGCCTGCCGGCTCCAGAACCATCGACCCGCCGAGCGGGTCGCCGCTCCGTCCTCCTCGAAGACCTTGAGCAGGTCGGCGACGTCTGTGCGGCCGAGACGCTCGCCGTCCATGAACGGAAGCTCGAACAGCCCCGACTGCAGGTGGGCGGCGAGCAGCAGCAGGTTGTCCGGGTCGATGAGCCCCTCCTCCGGGTCGGTGCCGAGGAAGTACTCGGGGTGGCGGACGATGAACTGGTCGAGCGGCGAGCTCGAGGCGACGAAGACGCCGATCGCTCCTGACCGGCGCCCGGCGCGGCCGAGCTGCTGCCACGTCGAGGCGATGGTGCCGGGATAGCCGACAAGGACGGCCGCCTGGAGGCTTCCGATGTCGATGCCCAGCTCGAGCGCGTTGGTGCTGACGACGGCCGTGATCTCGCCCTCGCGCAGACCCGCCTCGATCTCCCGGCGGTGCAGCGGCAGGTAGCCGGCCCGGTAGCCGCGCACGCGCCTGGATGCGTCGAGGCGCGGCGCGAGGTCCTGGCGCAGGTAGCTGAGCATCACCTCGACCTGCAGCCGGCTGCGGCAGAACACGATCGTCTGCACGCCGTCGCGGATCCACGGCGCGGCGATGCGGCGCGCCTCGAGCATCGAGCTCCGCCGGATGCCGAGCTCGCGGTTGACCAGCGGCGGGTTGTAGAAAATGAGCCTGCGCTCGCCGCGCGGTGCGCCGCTGCGGTCGACCAGCGCAATGTCGTCCTCCTCGAGCAGCTTCTGGGCGAGCTCGCTGGGGTTGCGGATGGTCGCCGACGCGCAGATGAAGGTCGGCCGCGAGCCGTAGAACGCGCATATTCGCTTCAGGCGGCGGATGACGTTCGCGACCTGGCTTCCGAACAGTCCGCGATACGTGTGCAGCTCGTCGATGACCACGAAGTCGAGGCTGGAGAAGAGCCGGCGCCAGCGCGTGTGGTGCGGAAGGAGACCGGTGTGCAGCATGTCCGGGTTCGTCATGACGATGTGGCCGCCCTCGCGGATCGCCGTGCGGCGGCCGGGCGGGGTATCGCCGTCGTACGTGTCGACGCGGACGTCGATGGGCAGACCGGACTTCAGCGCGCCAAGCTCGGCGAGCTGGTCCTGCGCGAGCGCCTTCGTCGGGAACATGTAGAGCGCCCGCCTCTGCGGATCCTCGAGCAGACGCTGCAGGACCGGGAGGTTGTAGCAGAGGGTTTTGCCGCTGGCGGTCGGCGTGACGACGACCAGGTGGCGACCGCTCCTTACGGCCTTGTAAGCCTCCGCCTGGTGCGAGTACAGTCGCTCGATGCCGCGGCGCGCGAGCGCGGCGGCGAGCTCGGGGCGGATGTCTGATGGCAGCGGGGCAAATTGCGGGGGCGATGCCGGAACCACGTGATCCAGCGTTATGTCGCCTGCATACTCCGATGGGTCGAACCGGGCGGCGGACATATGTTCGGAGGTTAGACGAACATTCGTTTGCAGTCAATAGAAGAGCCGGTTAACGAGAAGGCGGAGGCGGCGCCGGCCGCCGAGCGATACGTGCCCGGGTCGGTCGCCGACTTCGAGCGCCTGTACCGGAACACGTACCGGCGGATCCTCGGCACGCTGATCACGCTCGTCCGCGACCCCGCGACCGCCGAGGACTGCGCCCAGGAGACGTACGAGCGCGCGTACCGGCACTGGAAGGACTGGCGGCCCGAGAAGTCGCCCGAGGCATGGCTGCACCGGATCGCGATCAACGTCGCGATCTCCGACCGCCGCTACCAGCGGCTTCGCCAGGCGGGGGAGCTCGTCCGCCGGCTCGGGCGCCCGGAGGCAGGCCCGGACCCTTCCGGCGTGGCGGAGCGCTCGGACCTGTTCAAGGCCATGCGCAGGCTGCCGACCAAGCAGGCGGCGGCGCTGGTCCTCCGCCACTACCACGGCTACACGAACCGGGAGATCGCCGAAGCCCTCGGCGTGCCCGAGCAGACGGTCGCCTCCCGGCTGGGAGCCGCGCGCAAGCAGCTTCAGGCCGTGCTCGGGAGGCCGTCCGAATAATGGTTGGTCGGCCGGGGCGCGGCGTTATGGCTTTTCGCAAATGAGCGAGCACAACAGCGAGCTCGAAGGCGAGCTTGAGGAGGAGCTCCGCCGGGTCCTCGACCCGGTGTCGGCGCATGCCATTCCGCCGCTTCGGCTGGGGAGCGGACGGACGCGTGCCCGCGCGGTGCTCGGCGGGGCCGGCGCCGCCCTGACGGTGAAGCTGATGTCCGGTGTCGTGGTCGCGGCGGCCGCGGTCAGCATCGCGGGCACGGCGGCGACCGGCAGCCCCAACCCGGCGGTATGGGGCCAGCAGGTCAGCGACTACGTGTCCGCGTGCAAGGACAAGCTCGCCGACGGCCAGCACGGCATCGGCTCCTGCGTGGCGCCGTTCGCGAGCTCTCACGGCTCCGCGGTCGCGAGCGCGGCCCGGCAGCACGGCAACGGCCAGGGCCAGGGCCAGGGCGCCGGTTCACAGAACGCCCACGGCAACAACCCCAACGCGAACGACCACGCCAAGGACAAGGGCACCAAGTCGCACCCGACGCCTGGTTCAGGCGCCGCGACCCAGGGTGAGCCGGTCGACCCGGCCACGCACCCGCAGGTCACACGACCGGCGCCGCGCTAGTCGCGCTTCCCTAGACCCTTCCTCTCGTGGGGCCGGGCCGCAAGGCCCGGCCTCTACCTTTTTATGGGCCTGTCCGTTACTTCGACGCCCAACGCCTTCAGCTCCTCGCGCAGCGCGTCCGAGGTGGCGAAGTCGCGAGCCGCCCTCGCCGCCTCACGCCTCGCGATCAGCTCCTCCGCGCCGGGCGGCAGCGAGCGAGCGCCCTCTCGTCGCTCGAGGTCGAGGCCGAGGACCCGGTCCCACGCCACCAGCGTCGCGGCCTTAGCGCCCGCCGCGACGTCCGACTTCACCAGCTCCGCGACCAGCGCCATCGCGCGCGGGGCGTCGAGGTCGTCCGCGATGGCGGCGCGGAAGCGTGCGTCGAGGGCCCCGTCGATCTCGCCCGCGATCTCCGACCACGCGGCTACCCGCTCTCGCAGCTGCCGCAGCGCGTGGTCCGCGCCCGCGAGCAGCTCGGTGCTGAAGTTCAGGGGCGCGCGGTACTTCGCCTGCAGGGCGAGGTAGCGAAAGGCGAGCGGGTCGTAACCCTGCTCGACCAGTTCGGTGACGCGGAAGAAGTTGCCCGCCGACTTCGCCATCCGCGTGCCCGAGAGCATCAGCAGCCCGCCGTGCATCCAGATGCCGACCACGCGATGGCCGGCGATCGCCTCCGACTGCGCGATCTCGGCCTCGTGGTGGGGGAACACGTTGTCGGCGCCGCCGGTGTGGATGTCGAACCGGTCGCCGAAGATCGACATCGACATCGTCGAGCACTCGATGTGCCAGCCCGGGTAGCCGGCACCCCACGGGCTCGGCCAGACCTGGAGGCGGTGCTCTCCGGCCGCCTTCCACAGCGTGAAGTCGCCGGGGTGGCGCTTGCGCGGGTCGGGATCGCCGCGCGACCCGGCGAGCAAGTTCTCCGTGGTGTTGCGCGACAGCTTGCCGTAAGCCGGGAAGCTCGCGATGTCGTAGTACACCGTGCCGCCGACCTCGTAAGCGTGACCGCTCGCGATCAGCTTCTCGACCATCGCGACCATCTGCGGCACGTACTCCGTCGCGCGTGGGTAGCGCGCGGCGGGCCGGATGTTGACGAGCGCGATGTCGTGCAGGAAGGCGTCGGTGTACGCCGCCGAGATCTCTTCGGGCGACTTCTTCTCCAGGCGAGCCGCGACGAGCATCTTGTCCTCGCCGCGGTCGAACGTGTCGTCGGTGAGGTGGCCGACGTCGGTGATGTTCATCACCTGCTCGGTCCTGTAGCCGAGGTACTCGAGGCTGCGGCGCAGGAGGTCGGGGAGCATGAACGTGCGCAGGTTGCCGACGTGCGCGAACCGGTAGACCGTCGGCCCGCACGAGTAGATGCGGACGACGCCGGCCTCGATCGGTCGCAGCTCCTCCTTGCGCCGCGTCAGCGTGTTGTACAGCCGCACCGTGGGCAGACTCATCTCCTCTCTATGCTCGCATTCAGATGAAGGCGCTCCGCCTGCAGGGAGCCTCGGTCCAGGCCGACGACATAGAAGGACGCGTGCTCGTCCACGACCTCGCACCGGACCTGCGCAAGGGCATGGTGCTCGAGGCGTCGCAACTCGACCGCGTGCGCCAGGCCGGGGGTGAGATCCACGTCGTCGAGCTCGAGGCCGGCGACGTGCACGAGGACGCCGCCGCCGCCAGGCTAGCCGGGGCCATCGCCGGCCCAGGACTCGTGCCGGCGGCGCCCGTGCAGAGCCAGGCGCGCCTCGTGGCGACAAGACGCGGGCTCGTGCGCGTGCGCGCCGACGTCATCGACGCAGTCAACGCGCTCGGCAGCATCTCGGTCTTCACGCTCATGGACGGCCAGGCCGTCGCCGAGGGCGAGGAGGTCGCCGGGTGCAAGGTGACGCCGGTCGCGGTGCCGGGATCGTTGCTGGACGAGGTCGAGCGCCTGTGCCGCGAGCGCGGGCCGGGGGTCGAGCTCCTCGCGTTCCGGCCGCTGAGGACGTTCGTCGTCGCCACCGAGCGCCTGAAACCGAAGGCGCGAGAGCTCTTCCGGGCGGCCGTGACCGCCAAGCTCGGCTGGTACGGCGCCGAGGTGATCGGTGTGCGCGAGGTCGCGCGGACGGCGGATGCCGTGGCCGCGGCCTACCGGGACGCGCTCGCGAGCGGCGCCGGCCTAGTCGTCTTCGCCGGGGCGTCCGCCATCGACCCGCTCGACCCCGCCTACGCCGAGCTCACGCACGCCGGCGGCGAGGTGCTCCAGCTCGGCGCGCCGATGCACCCCGGCAGCATGCTGTGGCTCGGCCGGCTCGGCGACGCGGCGGTAGTCGGTGTCGCGTCGTGCGCCGGCTTCGGGCGCAACAGCTCCCTCGACCTGCTGCTCCCGTTCGTCTTCGCCTACGGCCGCGCCGACGCCAAGGACCTCCTCCGGCTCGGCCACGGAGGTCTGATCGAGGCGGGGGCGGGGCGGCGCTTCCCTCCCTACTCGTGAGCGATTCGAGGCATCACGAGCTCGGGCCATTCCGCCCCCGACATCTCCTCCAGGAAGCGGTCGACGGCGGCGACGAACGGCGCGAGGTCGAGGCCGCGGTGCGCGGGCAGATATGGCCGCAGGTAGCCGGCGCCGCCGCGCCACTTGTTCACCGCGCCGCGCCGGTTGCGCCGCGTGTAGTGCAGGCAGCCGGCCGCGACCTGGATCAATCCCTTGTAGAAGCCGGCGTCAGGTCCCGTGCGGTCGGGCTTCCACTCCTCCTCCCAGACCTCGTGCGCCTCCCAGTAAAGGCCGCTGTTGAAAAGCTCGACGCCCCGCAATAATCGCGGCGTGGACGAGGCCCGCTCCGAGTACTCGCGCGTCAACCTCTCGTCCGATCCCATCTACCGATACCTTCGCATCACGAAAGGCGGGCCGGGCGGCGTGGCGGGCCAGGCTTCCGAGCAGGACATCGTCGACACCGCGTGGCTGCAGCGCCTTCGTCGGATCCACCAGCTCCAGAGCGCGTGGTGGGTCTTCGCCACCGCGGAGCATTCCCGCTTCCAGCACGCGCTTGGCGCCATGCACCTCGCCGGCGAGTGGTCGCGCCACCTGTACCCGTCGCTCAAGGTCTCGTGCCCGGACGTGCCTTCGCCGCAGCTCGTCGAGGAGACGATGCGCATCGCGGGTCTGCTCCACGACGCCGGCCACGGGCCGTTTGGCCACTTCTTCGACGAGAACTACCTCGACACGTGGGCCATCGACCATGAGGCCATCGGCCGCGCCCTCATCACCGGCCCGCTCGCGCCTGCGATCGCGGAGCTCGGCGCCTCCCCGACCGCCGACTTCGAGCCGGGCGAGCGCATCGACGCCCGCTGGGTGGCGTACCTGATCTCTGAGCGCGAGCTCGAGGGATTCCAGCCGCCGCCGTGGCTCGCGGCTTTACGGCCCGCGCTCATCGGCGCCTATTCGGCCGACAACATGGACTACGTCCCTCGCGATTCCTATATATGTGGCGTCTCCGCGGGGCCGGTCGACATCCAGCGCATCGTCCACTACTCGTTCATCTCCGAGCGGGGCCTGACGCTGCACGCGCACGGCGCGGAAGCGCTCTACATGTTCCTGAACTCGCGCCTGTACCTCTACCACCAGGTCTACTTCCACCGCACCGTGCGCAGGATCGACCTCCAGCTGCGCGAGGTGTTCCGGCCGACGCTGGACCTCGTGCTCGGCGGCAACCCCCTCGAGCGCCTGGACAGGTTCCAGGCGCTGACGGAGTGGTCGCTGCTGTCAGACGTCGACCGCTGGGCGCACGGCGACGATCCCGAGAGGCGCCGGCTCGGCGAGGCCTGGGCTGATGTGGTCGCGCGCAGGCTGAAGTGGAAGCTCGTCTACCAGGGCCACACGGAGGCCCGCGATGTGCCGACCACCGCCCTCGGCATGACGCGGCAGGAGTTCGCACGCCGCCTGCGCGAGCAGCTGCCGGCACGGCTGCGCGACATCGTGTTCGAGGTCGACGTCGCCGCCCAGGAATCGCGCGCGTTCAACCCCATGACGGAGACCGCCGGCATCCTGTTCTACGACCCGCTCGACGACGGCTACCGCCAGAGCCGCGTGCTCGACCTGTTCCGCCGCCTCCCGGTGCGGATGGCGCTGTTCCGGATCTTCGCTCACGACGAAACGCACCGCCGGGAGCTGATCAAGGCCGCGAACGAGGTGCTGGGGCTGACCGGGGGCTAGAAGTCGTCGCCCCCGAAGTCGTCGCCGCCCCCGAAGTCGTCGTCGCCGCCCCCGCCGAAGTCGTCGTCGCCGCCCCCTCCGAAGTCGTCGTCGCCGCCTTCGGCGTCACCTGAGCTGACCGTCGCGAACGTCGAGACCAGCCGCCGCAGCGAGCGCTTGCCGCAGTGCGGGCAGGCGGGGTCGGCCGAGGAGAAGCTCGCGAGCAAGGCCGACGAGCGCTTGCCGCACCCCTCGCACCGGTACTCGTAGATGGGCATCAATAGGATTATCGGCATGGTTGCGATCGAGCGCATCCGCGCGGCCGCCGGCCGCGCGCGGCCGCACGTCCTGCGCACGCCGCTCGTCCCGGTAGACGGCGCGCTGATGAAGCTCGAGTGCCTGCAGCCGACCGGAAGCTTCAAGGTCCGCGGCTTTTTCGCGGCGGCGCTCGTCGCGCCGAAAGAGCAGCTCGCCAGGGGCCTGCTCACGGTCAGCGCCGGCAACGCCGCGCAGGCATGCGCGTACGTCGCGCGCGCGCTGGGAGTGCCCTGCCGCGTCGTCATGTTCGACACGGCGCCGGCGACCAAGGTCGAGGGCGTGAAGCGCTGGGGCGCGACGCCGATTCCCAAACCGCGCGAGGAGCTGTTCAAGTGGATGGAGGCGGAGGGATGGAACGACGAGCCGGAGCACTTCATCCACCCATTCGCTGACGACGAGGTCATGGCCGGGCACGGCGGGATGGGCCTCGAGCTGCTCGAGGACGTACCCGACCTGCAGCGGCTGATAGTCCCGGTCGGCGGCGGCGGCCTGATCAGCGGCGTCGCCTCGGCGGTGAAGGCCATGAAGCCCGACGTCGAGGTGATCGCCGTGCAGTCCGACGGCTACGCGATGTGGCCGAAGGTCTTCGAGGCCGGCGGTCCGGTCGCGGTCAAGGCGGAGACGATCGCCGACGG
>CAYWTI010000302.1:0-8114 GCA_964461175.1 uncultured Actinomycetes bacterium
TTCTGAACCTTCCCCAGCAGCTGCGTCAGCTGTGCGCGTTCACCCTCGCTCAATGAGCCGAGCCACTCCGCCTCCGCCTGATGAATGGTGCGGCGCACCTTCTCGGCCATGCGAGTGCCGGCCTTCGTCAGGTGCACGAGCACCATGCGCCGGTCCGTCGGGTGCGGCTCGCGGCGCACCAGGCCCCGCTTCGCAAGACTGTCCAGCACGCCCGTCACCGTCGCCCTGCTCACGATCAGCCGGTCGCTGATGTAGTTCGGCGGGCACGGCTCGCCTGCGTCGACGAGGATCCCCAACACCAGCCCGCCGGCCGGGCTGACGTCCATCGGCTGCAACGCTGCGGCGACCCGGCCCACGATCATGTCGCCGGTGCGGGCAAGGTTCATCGCGCACTCGGTCGCGGAGGCGCTGGCGTCGGGGTACTGCGCGGCGAAGTCCTTGCTGACCCGGATCGGTATCTCCATGTCTGTTGGCACCTGATTATAAGGGCCTTGACTTGTCGCTAGTGCCCAGATAGTATGGCTCCTAATTACTTCCGCCAAAGAAAGGAGCGCGAAATGGAGCTTGCGACCAGCCTACCCAAGGTTCTCGGCCCCGGCGAGGGCCTGCGTCTGCAATCGGGCCCCGGCCGCGACCTGATCTTCAAGGTCACGGGCGAAGACACCGGCGGAGCCTTCGACTACTTCATCGTCGAGGTCGCGCCTCGCGGCGGCCCGCCCCTGCACGTTCACCACAGGCAGGAAGAGACGATCCACGTCCTGAAAGGGCGGTACAAGATCCGGATCGGAGACGAGATCTTCCGCTGCGAAGAAGGCGGGTTTGCCTACCTCCCCTCACGCGTCCCGCATGCGTTCTTGAACCTGACAGATGAGCCCGGCGAGATCGTGGTGGTCTACACACCCGGCGGCGGCCACAAGTTCTACGAGGAGCTCGGGCCGATCTCCCGCACTGCCAATCCCGATAGGCAAGCCATCGCGGCCGTCTTCGAGAAGCATGGGATGACCCTGCTGGGCCCGCCCCTGACTCTCGACTGACTCCGGACTGAGCCAGGCCGAGAGCTCCCGCCAAAAGCGGGAGCTCCACTCCTCTTATGAGTGCGACGCCGACTCCGCCTTACGTCGCCGGTACTTCTCGACCATGTACGCTCCCGCCGCCACCGCTCCCCCATCCACCGACACCGTGATCCCCGTGATGAACCCCGACTCGGGCGATGCCAGGAACGCCGCCACGTGCGCGATCTCCTCCACCGTCCCGAACCGCGCGATGGCGCCGTGCTGCGGCCTCTCCCGCAGCGCCTCCGCCGTCCACGCCCCCAGCATCAGCTCCGTCTCGATCGGGCCCGGCGCGATCGCGTTGACGGTGATGCCGTGGTCGGCGAGATCCAGCGCCGCAGCCCGAGTCAGCCCGATCACGCCCGCCTTCGACGCGCCGTACGCCGCCAGGTCGATCGGACCGATGAGACCCGCCACCGACGATACGTTGATGATCCGCCCGTACCGCCGATTCGCCATCTCGCGCGCCGCCGCCTGCGAGCAGTAGAACGTCCCCGAAAGATTGACCGAAAGCTGACGCTCCCACTCCTCCGGCTCAATGTCCAGGAACGGCGTCCTCTTCTCGACCCCCGCGTTGTTGACGAGCACGTCGATCCGTCCGAGCTCCTCCACAACCCCACCAAACGCGTCACGGACCGCATCGGCATCGCTGACGTCAGCGACGCTTGTCGACGAACGCCGCCCCAGCGCAACCACCTCGCGAGAAGTCGCGGCAGCGGTATCAACGTCGACATCGAGGACCGCCACGTCGGCGCCGTCGCGCGCCAACCGCAGCGCGATCGCCTTCCCGATCCCGCGCCCCGCACCCGTGACCACGGCGACCTGCCCGTCGAGCACGCTCAATGATCTCCTCCGACCATTTCCACGTTCCCGTTTCCACTCACCAGGGAGATGAACGCCGGGTCCGCACGCAGGGTTTCGAACAGCCGGTCGCGCGCGGCAAGGGCGGCATATCGCCAGCCCGCGGTCACCGCAGACCGCAGCGATCGGCAAGCGGTCGCTATGTCGCCGCGGACCGCCTGGACCGCGGCGAGGTCGACGTGCGCCATGTACCCTTCGTCCCCGCCGGCGAGTCGTTCCCGGTCTATTCGCTCGCTTGACGCAAAGTGCGTCGTCGCGGCCGCACGATCCGAATGCCACAGAAGAGCGCCAAGGATCGTACTCGCCAGGAATCCCCGCGGCCAGTACCGCTCGTCTGGCTCGGAGAGCGCCTCCCGCGCGTGCTGCGATGCTTGATCGTCCTGGCCGAGAACGTATTCGATGTCGGCGAGCTTGAGCGCGCAGCGATCGCCGTCATAGGCTCCCTCGGCGAATCGCGCCTTCTCAGATCGCGCCTCATCCTCGATCCCCGCCGCAAGCAGCGACCAGATCAAACCGGCCTCGGCTGAGCTGTGGTCCGGGTGCAGCTCGAGCTGCTTGCGGTAAGACCGCTCCGCCTCCGCGTGGTTGCCCATCGCCAGGTTGGCGTTGCCCATGAAGAAATAGACCCACCGCTGGACCCACTGATCTGCCGGCCGCAGTCCAGCTGCTGCGCTCAGCCACTCAAGGCCCTCGGCGGGCCGGCCGGTAAACCAGAGGACCCATCCCCCGCGAGTGCGCGCGATCGCGTCCTGTGGATCGATCTCGAGACGTCGCCTCCAGAGCTGCTCCTCCTTCCGCAGCAGGCCCTTGCTTCGATAGGCTCGCCCGAGCGCCACGTAGGCTTCGGCCCCGAGCGGATCGAGCTCGACGGCCTTCTCGCCCGCCTCGATTGCCCGCTCCAACCACCGCTGACGGAGAGGCGGTTCGGCAGCCAGTTCAACGCATGCGATTGCGAGCCCCACGTACCCCGGCTCGAATTTCGGTTCCACGGCCACAGCGCGCTCGAACAGAGCGACTGCGCGCTCGAGGCTCTCATGCGTGCCCTCGGACAGGGCACCTCGTCCCTTGGCGACCAACGCGCTTGCCATCTCGCTCATAGAACTCGCCTGAGTCTCGTCCGGACGCCGCGCACGGTCAAGCGTAAGAATCGACATCTGAGGTGCAGGCTCGCCTAACGACCCCCGGCCGCTAGCCGACTACTACTTCGTCCTCGGCGTGCCCCCCGACGCGACCGACGAAGAGCTCCACGCCGCGTGGCGGCGCCAGCTCAAGTACTGGCACCCCGATCGCGGCAACCACCCCGACGCGCTCGAGCACGCCAAGCTGATCAACCTCGCGCACGACGTCCTGACCGACCGGGCCCGGCGCGCCGCCTACGACCGGCAGCGCGCAACCGCCGGCTGGCGTCCCTCCGCAGCGGCGCCCGCCTACGGCCGCGCGGTCCGATGGACGACGGTCGGCCGCGAGGGTCCGCCGCGAGCGCCGAAGGGCTTCGACCGCCACTCCTTCGTCGCCCGCCTCGAGGACATCATGAACCGCGGCCGCCTGATGATCGAAAAGCGCAAGGACATCGCGTCCGCCTCGAAATGGGAGGCCCAGACCCAGGCCTTCCTCCAGGACCAGCTCGGCGACCACCCCTACACGAAGCGCTTCGAGGACGCGCTGCGCCTGCCGCGGCCCGAAGCGCTGGCGGCCGCGTACGGCGTGCTCTGGGCGGCCTACGAAGACGCGCTCAAGGGCGACCTGAGACCGGCGGCAAAAAACTAAGCCGACGCCTCGGAAGCCCCCGCCGCCCCGTACTCCTCCTCGCTCACGTGCGGCCCCCACGTCGCGTTGTTGCCGCGCTCGTCGACGTCGAGCATCGCGATGTGCGTCATGAACCGACGCGGCGTCGCGCCATGCCAGTGCTCCTCGCCCGGCTCGAAGAACACGCGGTCCCCCGGCCGGATCACCTCGACCCGCCCACCGCGGCGCTGCGCCAGCCCCACGCCCTCGAGCACGAAGATCGTCTGCCCGTTCGGGTGCGTGTGCCACGCCGTCCGCGCGCCCGGCGTGAAATGCACGCTGGTCGCGCTCAGCCGCGACTGACCCTCCGGCGCCGCGACCGGATCGAGGTAGACATCCCCCGTGAACCATTCGCTCGGACCCCTGTTCGTGTCGACGCCGCTCTTCGTCACCTTCATGAGCTAAGGATCGCGCACACCCACGACCGCGACCTTGCCCCTGACGTGCCCCTGCTCGACATACTCCACCGCGGCGGCGGTCTCGCTCAACGGAAACGTGCGATCGACGACCGACCGCAGCCGCCCCGCCACCATCAGCTCCCGAATCACCGCCAGGTCCGCCTGGTTAGGCCGCGCGAGGAACATGAACACTTTCTGCCCGACCCGCGACAGCACCTGCGCAAGCACAATCCGCCGCATCGAGCCGCCGCTGTTGTAGACGAGCGTGCCTCCCGGCGCCAGCACCCGGCGCACGGCCGAGATCGGCCTTGACCCCACGTTGTCGAGCACCACGTCGTACCGATCGCCGCCGGCCGTGAAGTCCTCGCGCGTGTAGTCGATCACGCCGTCGGCGCCGAGCGACTGCACCATCTCCACGTTGCGGCCGCTGCACACGCCCGTCACGTGGGCGCCGAAAGCCTTGCCGATCTGCACGGCGAAGATCCCCACGCCGCCCGACGCCCCGTTGACCAGCAGCCGCTGCCCGGACCGAAGCTTGCCGAAATCGCGCAGGCCCTGCAGCGCCGTGATCGCTGCGATCGGCACCGTCGCCGCCTCCGCGAACCCAACCTCCGGCGGCTTGACCGCCATGCGGTCTTCCGGCGCAGCGACAAGCTCGGCGAACGCGCCGTCGCAGAACCCGAACACCTCGTCTCCGACCTTCAGCCCGCGCACCTCTGCGCCCACGGCCTCGACCACCCCCGCCACCTCGGCGCCGCGCACCGGCGAACCCTTCGGCCGCCCCCGGCCCATCGCCAGGCGCGCCACCGGAGGGGTGCCCCCCACCAGGTGCCAGTCCAGCGGGTTGACGCCCGCCGCGCGCATGCGCACCAGCACCTCGCCGGCCTGAGGCACCGGCGCCGGCAGCTCTTCGAGCCGCAGCACCTCCGCCGGCCGGCCGTACCGCGCCTGGACCACGGCCTTCATCGGCCAACCTTAGTCCGCCATCCCGACCGGCCACGGTTATCCTCTAATCCTTCAGCGGGCGGGATAAGGAGGCTTAAGGGCATGGCCAGGCGACTATTCCGGTCGATCGCAATCCTCGGCGGCACGGCCGCCGCCCTCGCCGCCCCGCTCGATGGGGCAGCCGCGGCCACCTACACCGTCGGTCCAATCTCCAACCTCTCCGCCACCTCGTGCTCCGGCAGCAACGCCGAGGTCGAGCAGGCGGCGGACCCGAACGGCGCATACGTCTACGAGGACTGGATGGGCTGCTCGAAGATCGGTTTCGCCCGCTCCACCGACGGCGGCAAGACCTTCGCCCCCGCCACCACCGTCACCGGCTCGATCGGCTCGAACCTCAATGCGTGGGACCCGGCGGTCGCCGTCGACCCGACCGACGGCACCGTCTACGCCGGCTACATGGTCGCGCACGGCGCGCAGTGGTACCCGCGCATCGCGGCCTCGTTCGACCACGGCCTCACCTTCAGCCAGGTCACCGACCTCGCGCCGCCCGACGCCAAGAACTGGGGCGACCGAGACTTCATCGCCGTCGGCCCCGACCACACCGTCTACGTGACGTGGGACTACGGACCCGACCGCTCGACCGTCACCGAGCTGTGCGCCGCCAACGGCAGCTGCGGCTTCGCCACCGGCCAGCTCAACGTCGTCATGCAGCGCTCGACCGACCACGGCGCGACCTTCGGCGCGATGACGCACGTCAGCCCGGGCTTCCCCGCCAGCGGTGGCGACAGCGGGCCGATGGTCGTCGAGCCGAGCGGCCGCATCGACGTCCTCTACCAGGGCTACCACATCACCAACACGACCACCTACACCATGAACCCCGGCTTCAGCTACTTCACCGCCTCCACAGACGGTGGCGTGACGTGGTCGGCGCCCGTCCAGCTCGGCCCGAACGCGGGCACGATGTCCCTCGACGAGTGGTGGATCGACGGCGGCATCGGTCGCGACGCCGCCGGCAACCTCTACGCCACCTGGGACGTGCAGAACCCGAGCACCGACGTCGGCTGGCTCTCGTTCTCGACCGACGGCGGCAAACACTGGTCGGCGCCGCTGCAGGCTCCATCCGATCAGCTGCAAGTGCCGCACATCATGGAGGTCGCGGGCGGCCCGTCCGGCATCGCCTACGTGACGTGGCTCTCGAGCAGCGACCCGCGCGGATACGCCGAGTACCTGCGCGCCTTCTCGGTGACGAAGGGATGGCTGTCCGCCCCCGTCCAGGTGTCCACCGCCTTCGGCGACACGTCGGTGTGGCCGGGCGACACGTGCGGCACCTCGTACCTCGGCGGCAACGGGGTCGCCATCAGCTGGGGCAGCGCAGTCGACGCCAAGAACAAGAAGTCGGACATCTACGCCACGGCGGTCGACGTCCAGGCCGGCTAAGCCGGCGGCGGCAGCGAGGCAACCAACGCGGCGGCGGCGATTGCCGCCGCCACCACCGCCAGCTCGGCACGCCGGCGGCGCGCCACCGCCAACACGACGGCCGCCCCGACGACCACGACCTTCGCGACCAGTGCCCACCCGTACTGCGTGCTGAACAGCGCCGAGCCGAACGATGTGTGGGCGAGCGCCAGCACCAGGCCAGTGACCGCGGCGATGCCGAAGGCGCCGGCCGCGTAACGCCCGAAGCGAGGGTCCGGCGCCCGCAGGTAGGCGGCGATCCCGCCGGTCCACAACCCCATGGCCGCGACATGCACCGCAGCCACCACCTGCCCGGCGACGGGCAGGCCCGCGATGGCGTGCGCGGTCGCGCCATCTAGCCCGGCGACCGCGGCGCCGATGACGAGCACCGGCCACGACCGCTCGGTGGCGAGCACCGTCCAGGCCAGAAGCGCGGCCGCCAGGCGCAGCCCGAGAATCCGCCCGAACTCCGAGCCGAGGACGGCGACGGCCGTGTCGCCATCGAACGACAGGCTCGCGAGCTGTGCGGCGAAAGCGACCGGCTCCGCGACGATCAACAAAGCGACACCGGTCGCGACCAGGCGGCCGAAGCGCTCGCGCCGCCCGAGCACCACGCGGTACGCCGTCACGCCGAACGCGAGCGCGAAGCCGGCGAAGTGCACCCACCGCGCCAGCGCCTGCAGGGCGAGCCCGAGTGGCGTCGCGGTGCCCGCCTCCGCCGCCCCGACCAGGGACGCGTAAGGGTTCGCGCCGCGGCGGACGATAGAGAACGCAAACGCGCCGCGCGACGGGTGCGTGTCGGCGGCGTACACCTGCCACGCGACGACATACGTCCCCGGCGCACCTGCGCCGATCGGCGCGGTCAGCACCGCGCCCCGCGTGCTGACGGCGCCCGCGACCTGGGCCCCAGACGGGCCGTACACCTTGATCCCCGCCCCGGCCGGCGTCACCGGCTCGGAGAAGATGAGCGTGACCCCGGCCGGCGCGGACGCGACCAGCGCGTCGGGCGCCGGGTCCGAGCGCAGCAGCACTGCGTGCGCCGCCACCGCTTGCGGCACCAGGGCGAGCGCCAGCGCGATCGCGGCGACCGCGACCGGCCGCGCGAGCTTCAGGAGTACGCCAGGCCCGGCTCGCGCACTTCGACCCGCCCGGGCCGCTCGCGCGCGATCCTCAGCACCAGGCCGGCCGCGACGAGGCAGAGCAGGCCCGAGCTCATGAAGGCGATCTGGTAGTCGCCGAAGAACGTGCGCACCGCGCCGGCTGCGAACGCGATCGAGGCGGCGCCCAGCTGGTGCGCGGCGAAGATCCAGCCGTAGACGATGGCGAAGTTCTGCGCCCCGAAGGCCTTGCGCGCCAGCTGCACCGTGGGCGGCACGGTCGCGACCCAGTCGAGCCCGTAGAACACGATGAAGAGGATCAGCGCGAACCCCGGGCTGCCGAATACATAAGGAAGAAGGAGAAGGGACAGCCCGCGCAGGCCGTAGTAGGCGAACAGCAGCCGCCGGCTGTCGAAGCGGTCGGTCAGATATCCGGACACCAGTGTGCCCACGACGTCGAAGACGCCGATCACCGCTAGCAGGCTCGCGGCCGTGACCTCGGCCATGCCGTGGTCCATCGA
>CAYWTI010000303.1:0-15490 GCA_964461175.1 uncultured Actinomycetes bacterium
GCGCAGAACACCGCCACCGGCGAGGCGGCGATCGCCTCGAGGTCGGCCGAAACATCCTCGGGGTGGCCGCGGTGGACGCCGCCGATGCCCCCGGTAGCGAAGAAGCGGATTCCGGCCACCGCGGCGGCGTGCACGGCGGCGGCGACCGTCGTCGCGCCCGCGGTGCCCCGGGCCAGCGCCGGGCCGATGTCGCGCTTGCTCACCTTCACCGAGCCGGCGGCGATGCGTTCGAGGCCGGCGTCGCTCAGGCCGACGTGCACTCGGCCGTCCAGGACCGCGACCGTCGCCGGCACCGCGCCCTCCTCCCGGATCGCGGCCTCGCATCCCCGGGCGGCGCGCAGGTTGTGGGGCGACGGTAGGCCCTGGCCCACGATCGAGGTCTCCAGGGCGACGACGGGCGCACCGCGCTCGATCGCGGACGCGACCTCGCCGGCGACCTCGAGGTAGTCGCTCAGGCGGGCCTTGCTCCGGCGACGAGCACCGAATCCGACGCCGCCTGGACCGCGTGCTCGGCGGCCACGAGCGGCGCCGCGCCGCGGAGCCACGCGCTGCAGAACGCGGCGGCGAACGCGTCGCCGGCGCCCGTCGGGTCGACCGCAACGACAGGCGGCGCGGAGATGGTGCGGCCGAACACGCGGCAGCCCGACGCGCCGAGCTTGAGCACCGGAACCTGCGCGAGGCTGTCGAGCGGCACCGCAAGCGTCGCGGCCTCCGCCTCGGTGGCGAACAGGACCTCGGGCGCCAGCCGCGCGAGCACGTAGGCCATGCGCGACGGACCGTACGCGCGCAGCCCGGCCGCCGACGACAGGTCGATCGCCAGCATGCCCTTCGCCTCGCGCACGAGCCGTATGGCCGCCCGCGCGGCGCTCGCGATCGGCTCGAGGAATAGCGAGTAGGCAGGCAGGTGGAGGAGGTTCGCGTCGGCGAACCACGACGCCTCGAGGTCGTCGGGTGCCAGCCCGGTGCTTGCGCCGCGCTGGGTCGCCATCGTGCGCCTGCCGTCACCGTCGATCAGGACCGCGATTGCGCCCGTCGGCTCGGCCGCCCACACCGCGCGCACGTCCACGCCGCGGGCCTCGAGGTCGGCGACCAGCCGGCGCCCGGTCTCATCGTCGCCGACTCGCGCCACGAGCCGCGCCGGGTCGCCAAGGGCGGCCGTCCAGGCGCAGAAGTTCGCCGCCTGGCCGCCTCCGCCGAGGGTGATGACGGCGTTGGTGTCGTCGTCGGGGGCGAGCGGCGCGTCGGGCGTGATCGAGATGTCGAGGAGGAGGTCGCCGAGGGAGACGGCCAGCACCCGTCGAGGATACCTACACCCCGGATACCGCAATTGAGGTAGGCGGAAATCGTCCACATGCGGTGCGCGGCGGGTTGCTGGGGGTGGCGATGATTTCCTTCAGCCGGGAAGTCGGGTCCTCGCGGCTTTGGGGGGTGAGCCATGCGCCTGATGCGCATGGCTCCTTTCTTCTCACGAAACTCTCGGCCGGGTCGGTGGCGCCCGCTTGCCACCGTGGCCGGGCGGGGCTATGGTAGGCCGCATCCCGGCCGCATCCTTCGTGGGGAGGGGACCAAGGATGAAGCACCGCCTGGTGGCCGCCGCGGTCGCACTGTTCGCACTGTCTCCGGCATCGCTTCGGGCGGCCTCGGCGGCCGATCCCGGCGTGGGCAACTTGCCCCAGGGCACGCAGACTGACTCCGCCTATGCGGCGAGCTACCGGCTCGCCGGCGTGACCAACGTGTTCGTCACCAGCCGGCAGGTCAGCTGCTACCGGCCCGAGGTGCCTATCCCATGGAACGGCGGCCCGAACGACGGCTACACCGGCGAGGTCCCGTGCCCCGGCGCGACGACCGGCGAGGACACCGGCGCGAGTGCCTACGCAACGCAGGCGGGCAGCATGCCCGGCTACCCCGCGAGCGGACCGATGCTCGTAACCGACCACTCGGAGTCGGACATCCGCGTCGATCCGACGAACCCCAACCACATCATCGGCTCGAGCAAGTGGTTCACCGGGGCCGAGGGCTACAACCACCTCCTCGGCTTCTACGAGTCGTGGGACGGCGGCAAGTCGTGGCCGGTGATGGGCCACGTGCCGGGGTACGAAGGGTTCACCGACAACACCGACCCCACGGGCGCGTTCGATGCCTTCGGCAACTACTACGAAGCGTTGCTTCCTTACCAGTTCTTCTACGACAAGAGCGGGTTGAGGAAGTACGAGACCGGCAACGAGCCGAACCCGTCGATCGACAACGAGGCCGTCTCCGTCGCCGTCCGGCCGCATGGCGCGACCGGCCCGCGCGACTGGATCACGACGCACGGCGGTCACCTCGACAACGTGTTCGTGACCAACTCCGGCCTCGGCCAGGAGCCTGACAAGGAGTGGATCGCGATCGACCGCACATTGAGGACCGATTCCGCCGGCCGCCTCTACAACCGCGTCTATTTCACCTTCGTCAACTTCAACGGCAACGGCAGCAAGCCATACGCGTCGACGGCGCGGGCGTACGCCGACGGTTCGCACAGTGACTGGACAGCCCCCGTGCTCCTGCCGACCGGCAACGGCGCGACCAACAACAACACCTACCTGTACCCGCACGTCGACGCCGACGGCAATGTCTACACACCGGTCGTCACCTACGCCTCGAAGCAGGGGTCGTGCTGCGTCGACATCTACGTCGACTCCTCGAGCGATGGCGGGGCGTCGTGGCAGGGCCCCTTCCTCGCCGTCTCCGGCGTGCACACAGCGCCGCTGACCGGACCTGGCTACGCGAACACGACATTCGAGGACGGCATCGAGGAGTCGTTCAACGTCGGCGCGCACGCGCTTTACCTGGCGTACGAATCCAAGAGCTCCGGGTTCGGCAACATCCTGCTCACGGCCTCTTACGACAGGGGCCGCACGTGGACCAGCCCCATCCAGGTCAACGACAACGCGAACGCGAGCGTGGACGAGTGGCAGCCCAACGTCGCGGTCGGCCCCGACGGCACGGTGTCGGTGAACTTCTACGACCGCAGGCTTTCCTGCCCCACGGCGGGGACCCGAGACGCAGACGCCGCCGGTCTCGCGCTCGACCGCTCGAACGCGAACTTCTCAGGCGTCCTGCCGCCATACGGCCAGGCGAACTACTGCGTCACCTCGAGCGTGCAGTTCTACCGGGCGGACCTGACCCCGAAGGGGCACAACGTTCGCATCACCGAGCACAGCTGGGACCCGCAGCTCAACGCCCCTTACAGGCAGTGCTTCTGCAACCCGGACGATATGTTCCTGGGCGACTACTTCGGCAACGACATCGCGGGTTCGGTCGACTACGCGAGCTTCATCAGCACGTACGACGACGGAACCAACCCGCACCACTACCAGCAGCAGGTCGTGGCGAAGATCTCAGTGCCGTGACGGCGCGGGCGTAAGCAGGCCCCACTCGGCAAGGCGCTCGCGGAGAGCCGACTCGAGCCGCGGCTCGAGCCTGGACACGGGTGGCGCGGTCCACGGCTCGCACACGCCCTCGAGATGGAGCGCCGCCTTGATCGCGCTGGGGAATACACCGTCGCGCACGGCTAGGACGAGGCGGTAGAGCCGATCCTGGTCGGCGCGCGCCGTCTCGAGGTCACCGCGCACATACGCGTCGTAGATCGCGACGACCCAGGCCGGCGCCACGTTGCCGGCCCCGCAGATCGTCCCGGCCCCGCCGACCGCGAGCGAGGCGAGAAGCATGGTGTCGCTGCCCGTGAAGAGCCGGAACTGCGGCATATCGCGCGTCGCCATGCACACGGCCTCGAAGTACTCGAAGTCGCGGCTCGAATCCTTGATGCCCTTGATCGCGCCCTCGCGCGCGAGCGTGGCGACGCTCGCGGGATCGGCGGCGACCTTGGTGAACTGCGGGATGTTGTAGAGCATCAGCGGCAGGTCGGCCCGGGCCGCGACCTCGCGATAGAAGTCGAGCAGGCCGGCCTGGCTCATCGGGTAGTAGAAGGGCGGCGCGACCAGCGCCGCGTCGGCGCCGAGCTTCGCCGCCGCCTCGACCTCGGCGATCGCTGACGACAGTTGCGGCTGCGCGACGCCGCACAGCACGGGCACGCGGCCGGCCACAGCGTCGATCACCGCCGTGAGCACCTTGCGCCGCGAGGGCTCGTCGAGGGATGCGGTCTCGCCGGTCGAGCCAAGGGCGAGGACGCCGTGGACGCCGCCTCCAAGCACGTGCTCGATCAGCCGCTTGACGCCCTCCTCGTCAACCGAGCCGTCGCGGCCAAGGGGCGACGCCAGCGCGACCAGCACCCCCGCCAGCCGCTCGATCGCCACGCTCACGCCCTCAGAGTAAGCCCACGCTCACAACGGATCACCGTCGGCGTGCAGCCGCTGGCCGATGAGGCGCGCGCATTCGCGCATCAGCTCGAGGATCTGCTCCTCGATGTCGACAGGCTCTTTGCTCGCGCCGCAAAGGGTGCCGAAGAATCTCCCGTCGGCCGTGAACACGGGATAGGAGACGAAGGTCCGGATCTCCAGCAGCCGTGCCACGCTGCTGCTCGGGAACTGCTTCTGCGCGTCGTTCGTATAGTGCGGGCCGCCCTCGACGACGAACCGGCACACGCCTTCCGACCACGGAAGCGTCACGTCCTCGGGGATGTGGAACAGCTCGCTCCGATTGACGGAGAAGACGATGTACTGCTCGTCCACCGTGAGCCGAGTCTCCGCAAGGTAGGTCGAGCTGAGCCCCGTGAGCTCGGCGAGCCGTTCGAGCATTCCGTGCGCCACGGTTTCGAGATCGCTTCCCCGCCTGGCGGCCTCCTCGAGCATCTCCCGCGCGCTCGGCGCCATGCGAAGTACCGTATCAAGGTCGTGGTCGGGGTCTTGTTCTCGTGGACGGTGACCGCGCTCTTCGGCGTGCTGACGCTCGCGCTCGCGTTCGAGTCGTGGGCGCTGCTGACGGGCCACACGCCGATCACCGCGTACATCCGCCCCGCGGTCCACTCGTTCCCGGGCTACGCATTTGTGATCGCGATCGTCATCGGCATGCTGCTCGGCCACTTCCTGTGGGGCCCAGCGTCGGGTCGCACGTCACCGGTCAAGAAGTGACGTTCACGGCCGACGCGATCATCGCGCTGATCGCTACCGCCGGGTCGCTGGTCGCCTTCCTTCTCATGCTCGAGGAGTCGCTCGCCATCCAGGCCGGCCGCGACCCGCTCAACAACGACGTTCGCGCTCTCGTCCGCCGCATCCCGCGCGTCACCTACGCGTTCGCCGTGCTGATCGGCATGGTGCTGGGCCACCTTCTCTGGCCGTAGAGACGCATCCGGCAGCGGCTGTGCGCCGCCGCGCGGAGTGGACCGGCGTCGCGCTCGTGCTCGTCTCGGCGACCGCGTTCGGCACCAACGCGATCTTCGCCAAGCTCGCCTATCGCGCCGGCCTGGCCACGACGCAGACGCTTGCCTTCCGCTTCGTCCTCGCCGCGCTCGGCATGTGGGCGCTCGCGCTGGTCATGGGTCAGAACCCGCTGCGTTTCGAGCGCCGCTCGCTGATCGCCCTGCTTGGCCTCGGCGCGGTCGTCTACACGGCCCAGTCGCTTACGTACTTCACCGCGCTGCAGACGCTGCCGGCGTCGCTGTGCGTGCTGATCGTCTACATCTATCCGAGCCTGGTCGTCATCGCCGGCTGGCTCTTCCTGCGCAGGTCGGTCACGCGCTGGCACGTGCTCGCGCTCGCGGGCAGCTTCGCCGGCCTGGTGCTCCTGGTCGGCGGCGCCGAGCTTCACATCGCGTGGGGCCTGGTGTTCGCGATCGCCGCGCCGATCATCTACACGGCCTACATCCTTCTGAGCGAGCGGGTCATGGCACGCGTGCCCGCAGTCGGCGCAAGCGCGGTGATCATGTCGGGCGCGGGCGCCGCTTTCGTCGTCATCGCGTCGGCCCAGGGAGAGCTCAGGGCGCCTGCGTCCGCCGACGGCTGGCTTGCCGTCATCGCCCTCGCCGTGATCCCGACGATGGTCGCGATCTCCACGTTCCTCGCCGGCCTTCCTCGCGTCGGCGCCGCGCGCGCCTCGCTGCTGAGCACGTGGGAGCCGGTCGTCACGGTCGTCCTCGCGGTCGTGCTCTTCGCCGACCGGTTCACCGTGGTTCAGGCTCTTGGCGGCCTCCTCATCCTCGCCGCGGTCGTGATGCAAGCCGGTCGCGTAGGTCGCACAGCACCGGGTGCAGCTGGTGCGCTCCCCTGATCTCGGAGAGGTCGAGCGACCATTCCTTCTTGCCGAGCACGAACGGGTGGAGCTGCTCGCCCCCGATCGACCCGTGACCGCCGGCCTGGTTCTCGAAGTTGACCTGCCTGCCGTCGACGAACGCTCCGAACACGACGATGTCGCCGGACGCGGCGAATGAGTTCAGGCGCGACAGTTGCTCGCGCAGCACGCCGGGCTCGTCGTAGGGCGCGAGCATCGACTCCAGGGCGCTGCCGCGAACCTCGCCGGCGGCGTTGACGAAGACATCGTCGCTGCCGTTGCGCAGCATCACGAACGCGACCTCGGGCAGGCTCGCGAGCCCGCTGACGAGCGTGGGGAAGCGGCCCTTGACCTCATCCGCCGATAGACGCCGCGCCTCGTCTGTGAAGTACACGTGCGCCGCGCCGCCGGACAGCGTGGCCGTGATCCGGCCCTTCGCCTCCTTCTCGTCCGGACCGTACGCGCCGCCCTTGGCCTCCTGCACGCGGAAGCCCGGGAGCATCGCCGCCAGAACCTCGCCGAAAGCGCGACCGCTCGCGGCGCGGAAAGGTCGCGTCTCGATCTGCCCGTGGTCGGACAGCACGACCAGCTCGTAGCCGGCGCCCCGCGCCTCGGCGACCTTTCGCACCGTGTGGTCGACATGCCTCAGCACCCGCTGCGACGAGTCGTCGGCCGGGCCGAACGCGTGCCCCGTCTCGTCGTAGGCGTAGAAGCCCGCGTAGATGGGCGAGTACCCCTCGCGCATCGCCTTCACGACCGCGTAGCGCGTGAGGTGGTGGACGAAGATCTCCTCGGCGACGTCGGTCACGACGTACGGCCGCGCCGGGTGCCTCCCCCTCGATCGCGCCACCAAGACGTCCTTGACGGTGCGCCCCAGCACGGCCGCCGTCTGCCAGGCCCAATCGGCGAGGTGTGCGGGGTTCACGAGGTACGGCACGAGCACGTTGGCGGCCGAGCGCGAGCGCGGCTGGCGTCCGTACGACCGGTCCTGGTAGGCGATGCCGAAGTCGTCCGCCGCCTCAGCCGGGTAGCACGCCGCGATGCAGGCGCCGTTCTTGGTGAGCGGGCTGCATCCGGCGAAGTACTTGTCCGCGACCTTCTTGAACGTCGAGCCGGCGCCGAACTGGACGACCACGCGGCGCTCGCGGTCCCACCAGCGGAAGCTTGGAATCTCGCTGTTGTCGCCGTACAGGATGCCCGCCTGCGCGAACGGCGTCGTCGAGGGAAGGCCGCAGCGGTAGCGGTGGAGCTCGTAACCCTCATCAGCGATGAGTCGCGCCAGGAACGGCATATCGCCGCGGTCGAGCGCACGCTGGAGCGTGTTCGCGCTGACCCCGTCGATGTGCAGGATGACGAGCTTCATTTGCGCGGCGCGCCGAGCTCGGCGAAGACCGGAACGTGATCCGAGGCGCGCACGCTCAGCGTCCATGCGTGGTGCACGCCGGGCACGCGGCCGCCGGCGTAGACCGCGTCGAGCTTCTGCGCGGTCCAGTGCGTGCGCCGAAGCCCCTGCGTGAGCTCGACGAGGCCTGCCTCGTGCGCTTCTGCCCGCAGCTTTCGCCAGAGGTGCAGGCGCGGTGGCCCGATGGTGTTCAGGTCGCCGGCGATCAGCGTGAGACGCGCGCGAGGACGAGCGCGCATGTCGTCGACGATGACGCGGAACTGCTCGAGCTTGTGTGCGAATCCGATCACGTCGAGATGCATCACGTAAACGCGCAGCGCGGGGGATTCGGCCCGGATCGCAATGCGGCGCTGCGGGGGGATCGCGCGCAGAAGCGTCCGCTCCATGCGCGTGAGGCGCCCGGGCAGCTGGCTCAGCGACATGACCTCGGGCGTGACGGCGAACAGGCCGCGGCGCCAGATCAGCGCGTTCGCCTGCTCGCGGCCGCGGAACAGCTGTGCCGTGGCCTGAAAGTAGTCGTAGTCGCCGCCCAGCGCCTCGGCTATGGCCTCGGCGTCCGGGCGGCCGTCGTGGACGGACGCCTCCTGGAGGGCAAAGAGGTCGAGGCCGCGGAAATCGTCGTGCTCGCGGACGACCTCCAGGATTTTGTTGAGCCGAAGGCCCAACAGGATGTTCCACGTGCACACCCTCATCAGCTCCGCCTCCGTCCGCTCGGTCGCGACACTACGGACTATCCTGCCGGTTCATGGACACCTCTACGCTGCGCACGCTCGACGACCTGGCCGCGCTCGGCCCGGACGACCTCATGGACCTCTACCGCATGGCAAGGACCCCGACGCTCGAGGAGCTCGACGGCAAGCTGACGGGGCGGATGCTCGCGGTGCCTCGCGCGCAGGAGCCGCACGTCAAGGCCGTGCTCGAGCAGTTCGCGCGTTCGCGCGTGTTCCCGTGGCAGGGGAAGACGTTCAAGCACGAGACCGCGAGCCACGGTCACGGCGTCAACCGCCTGCTCGGCGAGCGCGTCACGTGGTTCCGCTTCCACACGTTTGTCGGCCCTTCGCACGCCGGCGACTTCGACGCGGTGCATCTCGACTACAGCCACGACGGCAACCCTCCGGTCGTGCGCAAGGTCAAGGACGAGGTCCGCGAGGTCGGGCCGGGTCTCTACCTCGGGCTGGCGTATCTCTCCATGCGCGACGGCGAGCACCTGGGCTGCTTCTTCGGGATCGCAAAAGCCTGAGCCAGCTGCTGTCGCTCGACTACCTCTACACGCCGTCGCGCGACGTCGCCGCCGACGCCCGACTGTTCACCGACACGCTGGGGGGCCGGCTCGCGTTCGCCGTGGAAGGCATGGGCGCCCGGGTGGCAATGATCGAGCTGGCCGGCGGACCGCCGCACGTGCTGCTGGCCGACCATCTCGAAGGCGAGCGCGCCGTGCTCGTCTACCGCGTCAAGGACCTGGCCAAGGCCACCGCGGCGCTGAAGAAGCGCGGCTTCAAGGCCACGAAGCTCGAGCTGCCGGTCGGACCCGCGGCCTCGTACGTCCTGCCCGGCGGCCATCGGGTGGCGCTGTACGAGGCGTCGCGACCCGAGGTGCTGAAACACTTCGCCGGCCGGAGCGATTTCTGAGCGCATGAGCACGAAGCGCTGGATCCTCGTCGCGGCGGTCCTCGGCTCGGGCATCGTGTTTCTCGACTCCACCGTCGTCAACGTCGCGCTGCCGCGGATCGGCCGCGACCTGCCACGCCTCTTCCTCGGCGTCCTCGAGGGCCAGTCGTACGTCTACAACGCCTACCTGCTCACCCTGAGCGCGCTGCTCGTGCTGGCGGGGGCGCTCAACGACTACTACGGCCGCAAGCGCACGTTCCTCGCCGGGCTCATCGGCTTCGGCGTCACGTCCGCGCTCTGCGGCTTCGCGCCGAACATGGAGCTGCTGGTCGCCTTCCGCATCCTCCAGGGCGCGACCGGCGCGCTCCTCGTCCCCGGCTCGCTGGCGCTCCTCACCGCGAACTTCTCCGGCGAGGAGCAGGGTCGTGCGTTCGGGATCTGGGCGGGCGCCTCCGGCGCGACGACTGTCCTCGGCCCGCTGATCGGCGGCCTGCTGGTGGACACGGTGTCGTGGCGGGCCGCATTCTTCATCAACATCCCGCTGGTGGCGATCGCGGCCTGGGCCACGCAAAAGCATGTCCCCGAGAGTCGCGACGAGGGCGCGTCGCCGGTCTTCGACTGGCTGGGCGCGGGGATCGTCTTCCTCGCCGTCGGCGGCCTCGCGTTCGGGTCGATCTACGGCATGCAGCGGGCGTGGCGCGATCCGATCGGCTACGTGATCCTTGCCATCGGCGTCGTCGCGACCATGGCGCTGCCCTTGTGGATGCGCAGGGCGAAACATCCGCTCATCCCCCTGGAGCTCTTCCGGTCGCGCAACTTCACCGTCACGAACATCTCGACGCTGCTGATCTACGGCGCGCTTTACGTCGTCTTCTACTACCTGGGGCTTTTTCAGCAGGGCACGCTGGGCTACGCGGCGGCGGCGGCCGGCGCGGCCGGCATCCCGGGAACGCTGTTCCTCATCTTCTTCTCGGCGCGCTTCGGCAGCCTGGCGGCGAAGTACGGCCCGCGCGTCTTCATGGCGGTGGGGCCGGTGCTCATGGGCCTGGGCGTGCTGTGGTTCGCGCGCGTGCCTGCCTCGAGCACCGCGTGGAGGCTGCAGCCGGGCGACCCCTCCACGTACCTGCCGCCGCTCTCATACGTCACCGACTTCCTGCCCGGCAACGTGATCTTCGGGATCGGCATCATGGTCATGGTCGCGCCGCTCACGACCGCGTTGATGACGTCGGTGCCGGTGCGCAACTCCGGGCTCGGCTCGGCGATCAACAATGCGATCTCGCGTGTGGGGCCGCAGCTTGCCGGCGCGCTCATCTTCGTGTTCCTGACCGCGTCGTTCTACTCGTACATCGCGCAGCACGTGCAGGGGGTCGACGTGTACTCCGAGGCCTTCCGCGCCAACGTGAGCCCGCTGAACACACCCTCGGACGCGAGCCTCGTCGGGGTGGTGCGCGACGCGTCGACGACGTCGTTCCACCTCGCCATGCTCATAGGCGTCGCGCTGCTCTTCGCGGGCGCGATCGTCAACGCGGTCGGCATTCGCAACCGTGCGGCCCGGCCTGGCGACGTGGCAGACACCCACGAGGACGCCGTCTCCGCGACGCCCGCGTAGCATCGTTTCGTGGGTCAGGGCATCGATCGTGAGCGCCTGCACGCGCTCATGAAGTCGGGCGTGCAGCTCGTCGAGGTGCTGCCGGCGAAGGAGTACGAGGAAGAGCACCTTCCCGGCGCGATCAGCATCCCGCTGACCAAGCTCGACCGCGAATCGACCGCGGTGCTCGACGCCCCGGAGCCCGTCGTCGTGTACTGCTGGGACTCGGCTTGAGACCTTGCACCCAGGGCCGCGGCGCGGCTCGAGCAGCTCGGTTTCGAAGGCGTGATGCACTACTGGCCGGGAAAGCTCGACTGGCTCGCCGCCGGGCTGCCTACCGAGGGCGACAACACGACGCATCCTCGCGCGGGCACCGTGGCGCGGCACTACGTTCCGACTTGCTCGACCGCTGACCGCGTCGGCGATGTCGCGCGCGAGGCCGGAGTGGCGGTCGTGGTCGACGGCGGCGGGGTCGTCGTCGGACTGCTGCGCGAGAAAGAGCTCGCGGGCGATCCGGACGCGCTCGTCGAAGACGTGATGCTGGCCGGGCCGAGCACGTTCCGTCCGTACGTGCCGATCCGGGAGATGGCGGACTACATGCGCGAGCACGACCTGGCGAGCTCGCCTATCACGACCTCAGACGGCAAGCTCGCCGGCGTCCTGTTCCGCGACGACGCCGTGCGCGAGGCGGAGGGATGCCCCGACTGCGCCCGCAAGATGATCTAGCGCCGGCTAGTGCAGGGGGTGGGCGAGCTTCACCTCGACGATGCCCCCGCGCTCACGCACGAGCAGCGGCGGCTGGTCGAACGTAGCGGGACCGCCGACGACGTGGCCGTCGGAGAAGCGAAACCGCGACGCGTGCCACGGACACGTGACCACGTCACCGTCGAGCTTGCCCTCGTCGAGCGGGCCGCCCGCGTGCGAGCACACCGCGCCCATCGCTTGCAGCAGCCCATCCTTGCGCACGATGACGACGGGTAGCCCGCCCGCGTCGACGCGACGCATCTCGCCCTCGGGGAAGTCGTCGCGCGTCCCGACCCTGACGAAGTCGGCCGGCCCGGAGGCGAAGGCGTTGTGGTTGACCATCACGCCCAGGCCGAACGTGAGGTGTCCGCCTACGTAGGAGCCGGCCAAAGCAATCACCCATCCGAGCGTCGCCAGGACCATCGCGTCGGCCCGCATGCCGGGCGACCAGACGCGCAGGCCAAGCGAGACCGCATCGATCACGACGACGAGCAGCATCGTCAGGCCGTGGAGCGTCGCCGTCCGCAGGTCCTGGCCGTACGTCTCGTGGTGATCGGTCAGACCGCTGAGCGCCGCCAGCACGGCGGCGGCCAGGCCCACCGCCAGGGCGATGTCTCCCGCCGCGGCGGGGATGCGGCCGGTCGCCACGAACAGCCAGTCCGCCAGCACCCCGGCCGTCCACGCGCCGAGCGGCACGTCGGTGATCGCCGGGTGAAGCGGATGGCCGAGAACGGTCGTGCCGTGCATGGTGTCCTTGAGGGCGCGGCCGGGCGCTCCGAGCGCGTCGTAGAACCCGCCGACGGCCTTCTGGATGCCGCCCCCGAGATCGTCGAGCCACGCCTGTCCGCGCACGACGCGGTCGAGCGTCCGCTCCCGCGTGCGGTTCTTCTCGATCAGGCGGCGGACGCGACGGCGATCGATCTCCATGCTGAATTCGAGGCTCCGGCCCCATTCACGAAACGCCACCGCTGGAAGACCTACTTGAGGTCGGGCTAAGGTGTGCGTCATGCCCGAGAACGAGATCGCGGTCGTCGGCCTGGCGACCATGGGCATGAACCTCGCCCGCAACCTCGCCTCGCACGGCGCGCGGGTGGTGGTCTACAACCGGACGCGCCAGCGGACGGACGAGTTCATGGAGCGGTACGGCAAGGACGGCGACTTCGTCCCGGCGCACACGTTCGAGGACATCGCGCGCCACCTGAGGCCGCCGCGCGCGGTGCTCGTGATGGTGAAGGCCGGAGCCCCCGTCGACGAATCGATCGACGCGCTGACTCAGGTGCTGGAGCGCGGCGACATGATCATCGACGGCGGCAACTCGTTCTTCCAGGACACGCGGCGCCGCGCCGCATCGCTCGAGCAGCGGGGTTACGGCTTCATCGGCTCCGGAGTCTCGGGAGGGGAGGAGGGCGCGCTCCACGGCCCG
The DNA here is from genome assembly GCA_964461175.1 of uncultured Actinomycetes bacterium. Taxonomy (GTDB): domain Bacteria; phylum Chloroflexota; class Dormibacteria; order Dormibacterales; family Dormibacteraceae; genus 40CM-4-65-16. Next base: position 12,967 of record CAYWTI010000303.1, read on the forward strand.
AGCCTCATGCCCGGCGGCACGCGCGAGTCGTACCAGCGCGTCGCCGAGATGCTCAACGCGATCGCCGCCAAGGTGGACGGCGTGCCGTGCTGCACGTACATCGGGCCCGACGGTGCGGGCCACTTCGTGAAGATGGTGCACAACGGCATCGAGTACGCCGACATCCAGCTCATCGCCGAGACGTACGACCTGCTCCGGCACGCCGTCGGCCTCTCGCCGGACGAGCTCGCGGACGTGTTCCGCGGCTGGAACGAGGGCCGGTTGCAGTCCTACCTGGTCGAGATAACCTCTCACGTCCTCGCCAAGCACGACGGCGATTCGTCGCGCCCGCTCGTCGATGCGATCGAGGACGAGGCCGAGCAGAAGGGCACCGGAAGGTGGACGAGCCAGTCGGCGCTCGAGCTGGGCGTGCCGCTCACCGGGATAACCGAGGCGGTGTTCGCGCGCATGCTGTCGAGCCAGAAGCAGCAGCGCGTGCGCGCCTCGTCGCTGCTCACGGGTCCGCAAGGGATGCGTGCCGGCCGCTCTCTGATCGACGACGTCGAGGCCGCCTTATACGCGGCGAAGATCGTCGCCTACGCGCAGGGGTTCGAGCACCTCGCCGCCGGCTCGCGCGAGTACGGCTGGGACCTTGACCTCGCCGCGCTTGCCACCATCTGGCGCGGCGGCTGCATCATCCGCGCGAAGTTCCTCGACCGGATCAAGGACGCGTACGAGGAGACGCGCGAGCTGCCCAACCTCATGCTGGCGCCGTTCTTCCAGCAGGCGCTGGTCGAAGGCCAGGCCGCGTGGCGCCGTGTGATCAACGCCGCCGTCGACCAGGGCATCCCGGTCCCGGCGTTCGCGTCGTCGCTCGCCTACTTCGACGGGTTCCGGCGCGCGCGGGGACCGGCGAACCTCATCCAGGGCCTGCGCGACTACTTCGGCGCGCACACCTACCACCGCGTCGACCGCGAAGGCGCCTACCACACGCGCTGGGCGCAGGACGGCGCAGAGGTGAAGACAGACTAGGGCGGCGCAGGCTCGCGTTTGTAGACGGTCGCGACCAGCGCATAGAGCGCGAACGCGACCGCGAGCCACACCACCAGGGCGACGGCGAGCGTGACCACCACGCCCCACCGCGACGCGGCGAGCACGATGACGACCGCGAAGGCGACCATCGCGACCGCGCCCAGGACCGCTCCCAGGGAATCGATCGACGCCTCTTCCGCGCCTTCCTTCTTCGCGATCAGCGTCAGCGACGCCGGAAGGATGGCCGGGAATCCGAGGAACACGCCGCCGACGACCGGGCCGAACTTCATGCCGATGAGGCCGGCAACGAGCGAGATCGCCGCGCCGAAAAGGAAGCGGACGAGGTAGTCGGAAGGCTTGTGCGTGGCGATCTCTCCCGGCTTGACCGACGGGATGAGACCGCGGCCCTGCTGCCTCACCGCATGAACACCGCGTACACGACGGCCGCGGGCACGACCCACGCAACCCAGGCGACGATGCTGCCAGCGACCGATCCGATGTGCTTCACCGCGGGCGCCGCCGCGAGGCTGTAGGCGATGAGCCCGATGGCGCCGGCGATCATCCCCGTCGCGTATTTGGTGTCTTTCGCCGCGCCCATCGCGAGCCCGCTGACAAGGAGGCTCGCCGTCGCGACCGACGGCGCGGCGCCGAAGAGTCCCGAGAACATCTTGGGCTTGAGCATGTCGCTGACCATCGCGAAGGCGACGACGAGAGCGCCGCCCGCGAGGACACGGATGCCGAGGAGGACGATCTCGCTCACGCCGCCTTGGATTTGCGCGTCGACTTGTCGAGGAGGGGTCGAAGGCCATTCGCGGCCGCGACGACGGTCGAACCGTTGCTCAGGAACGCCGCCACCGCGGGGTTGATGCCGGCCGCGACCGCCGCGCCGAGACCGGCGGCGTTCGGAGCCGCGATCAGGGCGATGTTCTGGTTCATCAAGGCGAGGCTCTCTCGCGAGCGGTCGATCGCCCGCGGGATGAGCTCGAGGCTGTCGTCGAGCAGCACGACGTCCGAGTTGGCGCGCGCCATGTCTGCGCCTCCGCCCATGGCGATGGCGAGGTCGGCGAGCGCGAACGCGACGCTGTCGTTGACGCCGTCGCCGACGACCGCGACGCGGTGGCCGTCCTTCTTCAGCGCACGCACCACGTCGGCTTTCTGGTCCGGCGACATGCGCGCCCGCCAATCGGAGATCGTGAGGCTCTCGGCGACCCGCCGCGTGGCGTTCTCGGTGTCGCCACTGAGGAGGACGAGGCGCTCAACCCCGCGCTCACGCAGCGCCTTCATGATCGCCGCCGCCTCGGGCCTCGGCTCGTCCGTGAACACGATCGCGCCCAGCACCTCGCGTTTCGACGCGACGAGGACCTCCGAGAGGCCGTGCCCGTTGAGATTGCGCGGAATGCGCACACCGCGCCGCGCGAGGAACTCGCGGTTGCCGACGACGTACTCCTCGCCGCCCTCGAGCACCGCTTCCACGCCCAGGCCGACGTGGTACTTCGTGCGCAGGCGGCGCGGC
>CAYWTI010000304.1:0-1942 GCA_964461175.1 uncultured Actinomycetes bacterium
GAGATTTTCGAAGCGTCGGTGCGGTTCATCGGGTCGACGGCCATTGTATTGAACAGGATTCGCCTGGATGCGGTGGTTGGCGGCAACCAGGTCACCAATCCGTTCATGGTGACGGAGGTGTACGTGCAGGAGAGCGGGAAGTGGAAGTTGGGATCTCTCTCGTTTACCAGGCTCTTGACCCAATAGTCGTGGCGTTGCACGACGCAGCGCACCCCGCTGCTACCAACTGTCGGGGGGGGGTGCAGCACGATGCCGACGTCGACCGATACCATTCGTTGTTTCCAGTGTGTCGCGAGGAGAGTTCCGTCGGCGTAGCGAACGGTCCTGGGCGCACCGCAGGAGTACGCCAAGCGTGGGCGCAGGGTAAAGACGTCGCCAATACGGGCATCCCAGCCGGCCGCAACGGTTGCTCCCCACCCGGTTCCCGACAGATACGTCGTGTCGGCTCGCTCTCCGTCCGGGGGAACGTGAACCCGGGCGTAGTATGAGCCACCGGCGCCGGCCTCCAGGAACACGGAGCGATGGGCGACCGGATAGACGAAGGCGGAGACGCCATAGCTCGTGATCCAGTCTTCGTTCCCGCCGCCCAACTCACGCGCCCATTGGCTCGCGCCGACACCGGCGCGGACCCGCGAGCCGAATGTCCACCCGAGATCGAAACTGAAGAGGGAGCCACTGCGGGTCGCCCCCTTTGGTTGGCTGTCACTCGACATGTGGGCCCACCCGTCGCCCGCAGCGAGATTGACCCAGATTCCGTGTCGAACCGCACCACCTTGAGCATCCGCTCGTCCGCAACACATGAGCAGGAGAGCGCTCACGCGGCAGAAGGCAAGGGTGGTTGGCCTGTGCTGCATGACCAACGATGCGACGGATCCTTCAAGTGAACGTCAAGACTCTGTTGTGTCTCGCCTTGGCCCATCGGCAACGATGGGAGTGAGCAGAAAGGAAATTGGCGTAATCGTTTGTTCGGGCCACGATGCCCCGGACGACGCCTGATCGCCTCGTTACTATAGGCGCATGCCAAACTCGCCACCCACAGCATCGCCGCAACCGCCCTGGTTGCGCGGACCGATTCCGGGGATCCCTGCCCTGCTCCAGCCCGTCGCCCACGCGTTGGTCGACGCGGACGAGGACACCCGGAAAGCGTTGGCGTCGCTGACCACGGAGCAACTCAACCGGCGGCCGGGCGGCGCCGCATCGGCCGCGTATCATGTGCAGCATGCCATGGGGAGTCTCGACCGGTTGCTCACCTACGCGCGCGGTGAGTCGCTCAGCGCCGAGCAGCTCAGGGCGTTAGCGGCCGAAAAGACGATTCACGAGCGGACGTTCGAGCCCGCGCGATTGGCGGCGGCATTCAGCGAGGGCGTCCGGCGCGCGCATGCGCAACTCGCCGCGACGCAGGAATCGGAGCTGTTGACGGTACGGCTCGTGGGGCGCGCGCAGCTGCCCTCGAATACGATCGGATTGCTGGTGCACGCGGCCGAGCATACGGCACGGCATGTGGGGCAGCTCATGACCACGGCGAAGGTGGTGCGGAGCTAATCGCAAGCAATCTTCACCATTTCATCATACTGGTCGACGGCGGCGGAGTCGAATTTCCGTGACACCCTCGGAAGGACTAGGACCGTGAAGACCGCTATCGCCGTCATGATGCTCGGACTCCTGACCGGGACCGTCTGGCCCGTGGTCGCGGGGGCTCAGGCGAAATCCACGACCGTCCAGATCACCTCCCCCAAGAACGGCGCCTCGGTCTCGAACCCGGTGACCATCACGCTGGTGGCGACGGGTGTGCGGATCGCCGCCGCGTCCGATCAGTCCGCGGGGTCGACGCACCATCATCTGTTCGTGGATCACGACTTGACCTGGCTCAACGATACGATTCCGCAGGGAAGCCCCGGGATCATTCACCTGGCAGGTGGGCAGACCGAAGTCGTCCTGGATT
>CAYWTI010000305.1:0-2083 GCA_964461175.1 uncultured Actinomycetes bacterium
CCGCGCGCGCGGGAGAGATAGTTCGCGACCTCGACGCGCAGGCTCCAGAGACCGGCCTCGTCGCCGTAGGTGAGGTCGGCGGTTCGCGCCTGCTCCAGCGATTCGCGGACTGCTCGAAGCCACGGTCGCCGTGGGAACGTCGCGAGCTCGGGGAGGTGGGGCCTGAGGTTGTAGACGACCCTTGGCTGCCCGTTCTGTGGGCCGGCCGTGCTCGGGTCGAAGCGAACCGTCGGCCGCACGGTCGGCGTGGCGCCCTGGCGCAAGGAGATGTATCCCTCGGCTGCGAGCTGGCCGTACACGCGCACGATCACTCCCCGCGAGACGCGCAGGTCCTCGGCGAGCACACGTGTCGAGGGCAGTTGCGACCCCGCGGCGAGCGCCCCCGACTGGATGGCATTGCGCATCTGCTCCTCGAGCTGGCGCGAGACGGACTGCCGTGACCGGTCGACGCGCAGCAGAAGGTCGCGCGCCTGAAGCTCACGCGGGCTCATGAGGGACATGCCGCCTGCATCGCTTGCCCTCTCTAGACGTACAGCGGAGCGGTTAGTCGAGGACCAGTGACGGCGGCGCCCGAGGTACCAGTGGGGCCTGGCCGAGCTCAGTCGTATCGGATGCGCGGGTCGAGGAAGCCGTAGACGAGGTCCGCGATCAGGTTGAAGATCACGATGATGACCGCAGTGACCGTGAGATAGGCCATCACCGCGTAGATGTCTCCGGCGCCGAGGCGGTTGAGGAAGTAGAAGCCGATCCCGTCGAGGGTGAAGACCTGCTCGGTGATGATCGCGCCGCCGAAGACGGCGCCGATGTTGAGCGCGGCGACGGTCGTGATCGGGATCAGGGCGTTCCGGAAGACGTGGCCACTGATCACCCGCCATTCCGGCAGCCCCTTCGCCCGTGCCGTGCGGACGTAGTCGGCGTTGAGCACGTCGAGCATCGCGGCGCGCATGAAGCGGCTGTACAGCGCGAAGCTGATCACCGTCAGCGTGATCACCGGCAGCGCGATGTGTTGCAGGCGGTCGAGCGACCACGCCGAGCCGCCGGCGGTGCTGTTGAGGCCGGAGGTGTAGAAGATCCGGACGTGCCAGCGGGTGTAGATGTCGGTGAAGGCGATCTGGAGCAGGAGCGCGAGCCAGAAGACCGGCATCGCGAAGCCGAGGAAGCTGAAGGTCGTGAACGAGTAGTCGAAGATCGAGTACTGCCGGATTGCCGAGTAGACGCCGACGATCACGCCGAGGAAGAGCGCGATCAGCTGGGAGACGAGCACGACCTGGAGCGTGTGCCCGAGCGTCCGGGTGATGTCGGGCCAGATCGGCTGGAGCGTGATCAGCGACCTGCCGAACTTGTCCGTGAAGACGCTCTCGAGCCAGTAGAAGTACCGCAGCGGAATCGGCTTGTCGAGCTGATACTGGTGCGTGAGGTTCGCGATCGTCTGCTGGGAGACGCGCGGGATCAGGTGGATCTGCCCGAGCGGGTCCGCGGGGTACGAGATGAACAGGAAACAGAGGAAGGTCGAGACGAACAGCACCGGGATGCTGTAGAGGATTCGCCGGGTGATGTAGATCAGCATGGCCAGCTTCCTCCCGGTCGCATGACAGCTGCGTCTGGAAGCGATCTGCGCCCGCCTCGGCGGCGGGCGCAGATCGCGACTGTCTTGTCTGCTGCGTCAATCTACGGCAGGCCGCGGAGGTCGACTAGCTCGTCCACCGCCAGTCCTCGGTGTTCCACGTGAACGCGACCGCGGTGTCCGTGACGCCCTTGATGTTGTTCTTGTAGGTCACGGGTTGCGGCAGGTCGTAGAGCGGGATCGTGTTCACGTCCTGCGCCATGATCTTGTCCGCGGCGACGAACTCGGCGTTCCGCTTCGCCGGGTCGAGCTCAGTGTTGGTCTTGAGCAGGATGTTCGTCATCTTGCGGTTGCAGTAGCCGGTGTAGTTCTGGCTGCCGCCGCAAGCCCAGATCTGGTTGCCGCTACCCGGGTCGACGACGCCGCCCCAGGCGAACTCCATCACGTCGTAGTTGCCGGCCGTGAGGTGCTGGTCGTCGAACATCGTCGCGCTGGGGAGGAGGTTGTCGGTCACCTTGA
>CAYWTI010000306.1:0-2741 GCA_964461175.1 uncultured Actinomycetes bacterium
ACCGTGCACGTCGGCCGGGTGAAGCTCAAGCCGGGGAAACCGTTCACCTTCGCCACCCTGGACGGGGGCAAGGTGGCCTTCGGGCTGCCCGGCTTCCCGGTCTCGTCGCTCGTGACCTTCGAGGTCTTCGTCCGCCCGGCCCTGCGCAAGATGCAGGGCCACTCGCAGCTGCAGCGCCCGACGCTGCCGGTCCGGCTCGCCTACGACGCCAGGCCGACCGCGGACCGGACGGAGTATCAGCGCGTCACGCTTCGGCGCGAGGGCGGCGAGCTGGTCGCCGAGACGACCGGCTCGCAGTCGTCGTCGCGCCTGATGTCACTCGCCGGAGCGCAGGCGCTCGTGCGCGTACCGGCCGGTGAAGAAGGAATCAGCGCCGGGACCGTGGTCGAGGCGCTGATCCTGAGCCTTCCCTGAAAGGGTCGGTTCCCTACCAGCTCTTGTCGCCGCGGACGTCGTCCGGTCGCCCGCCGGGGTCTCGCCGCCCTCGGTCAGGTCGTCGCGGAGGTCGCGGGCGTCGCGGCGGACCTTGTCACCGGCCTGCTCCGCCTTGCCCTTCATCTCCTCCGACTTGTCGCCCGTCAGCTTGCCTTTCAGCTCGTCCGCCTTCCCCTTGATCTCGTCCTTCATAGGTACCTCCTAACGAAATTGGCCTACTACAGGGGTAACGCCCTGACCTAGCCGGCGACTTAGCGAGGGACCGTGTCCCGAACGTTTGTGCGCTTTAGAATTGAGCTCCCAGGCCCATGCCCAACCGCTTTCGTGTCGACGCACCCTTCAAGCCGGCCGGCGACCAGCCGCAGGCCATCGCGCAGCTCACGGAAGGGCTTGGCGCGGGCCTGACGCAGCAGGTTCTCGCCGGCGTCACCGGCAGCGGCAAGACCAACGTCATGGCGTGGGTGGTCGAGCAGATGCAGCGCCCGGTCCTGGTGCTCAGCCCGAACAAGACGCTCGCCGCCCAGCTGTGCGCCGAGTTCCGCCGCCTCCTGCCCGACAACGCCGTCGAGTACTTCGTCAGCTACTACGACTACTACCAGCCCGAGGCTTACATCGCGCGCTCGGACACCTACATCGAGAAGGACTCGAGCCGTAACGAGGACATCGACCGCATGCGGCACTCGACGACGCAGTCGCTGCTGACGCGCCGCGACGTGCTGGTGGTCGCGAGCGTGAGCTGCATCTACGGCATCGGCTCGGTCGAGGACTACATGGGTGAGTCGCTGCGCGTCGAGAAAGGCATGCCCATCCGCCGCGAGGTGTTCCTCCGCAAGCTCACCGAGATGCTGTACGAGCGCAACGACTACGACCTCGGCCGCCTGCGGTTCCGCGTCCGCGGCGACGTCGTCGACCTCGTGCCGGCGAACGAGGAGAAGGTCTACCGCGTCGAGTTCTTCGGCGACGAGGTCGAGCGCATCCAGGAGCTCGACGCAGTCACAGGCGAGATCCTCGGCTCGCGCGCCGCGTTCACCGTTTTTCCGGCGTCGCACTACGTCACGCCCGCGGACAAGCTCCGCCTGGCGATGACCGACATCGAGGCCGAGCTCGAGGAGCGGTGCAAGTGGTTCGAGGATCACGGCCGGCTTCTGGAGGCGCAGCGTCTCCGCCAGCGCACCAACTTCGATCTCGAGATGCTGCGCGAGACCGGCACGTGCGCCGGGATCGAGAACTATTCCCGCCACCTCACGCGGCGCCAGCCTGGCGAGGCGCCGTACACGCTCATGGACTTCCTGCCCGACGACACGCTGATCTTCGTCGACGAGTCGCACGTCGCCGTGCCGCAGATCGGCGGCATGCTCGGCGGCGACCGCTCGCGCAAGGCGGCCCTGGTCGAGTACGGCTTCCGCCTGCCGAGCGCGTTCGACAACCGGCCGCTGAGCTTCGAGGAGTGGGAGGAGCGGGCCCAGAACGTCGTCTACGTGTCGGCGACGCCCGGCCCATACGAGATGCGGCGGTCGCAGCGCACTGTGGAGATGATCGTGCGCCCGACCGGCCTTGTCGACCCCACCGTCGAGGTGCGGCCGACCGAGGGCCAGATCGACGACCTGCTCGCCGAGGTGCGCAAGCGCGCCGAGGCCGGTCACCGCTCGCTCGTCACGACCCTGACGAAGCGCTTCGCCGAGGACCTGGCCGACTATCTCCGCGAGTACGGCGTCAAGGTCCGGTACCTGCATTCCGAGCTCGACGCGATGCAGCGCATCGAGGTCCTGACGGCGCTGCGTACGGGCGAGGTCGACGTCGTCGTGGGCATCAACCTCCTCCGCGAGGGGCTCGACCTTCCCGAGGTCGCCTTCATAGGCATCCTCGACGCCGACAAGGAGGGCTACCTGCGCGCGTTCCGGTCGTTCATCCAGATCATCGGCCGCGCCGCGCGCAACGTCGAGGGTCACGTGGTCATGTACGCGGACTCGATCACCGACTCGATGCGCCAGGCGCTGGACGAAACCGAGCGGCGGCGCAATCGACAGATCGCGTACAACGTCGAGAACGGGATCACGCCGGAGACCGTCAAGAAGGCGATCTACGCCCTGGAGATCAACGAGAACGACCTCCAGGCGGACGCGATCGAGATCATGGCCGGCGCCGGCGTGCCGCGCGAGGACCTGCTCGCGATCGTCCGCGACCTGGAGAAGGAGATGAGGCGGCTCTCCAAGGAGCTCCAGTTCGAGGACGCCGCGCGCGTGCGCGACCGCATCATCCTGCTGCGCCGGCGGCTGTCGGGCGAGCTCGAGACGAAGGAGGACGAC
>CAYWTI010000307.1:0-8106 GCA_964461175.1 uncultured Actinomycetes bacterium
TTGCCGTGGGTCGCGGCGATCAAGGGCTTGACGCGCTCGAGCGCGCGCTCGTACGCCTCGACGTCGACGCCGGCCGCCGCGTAGGAGAGACCTTCGGGCGTCAAACTTTCGCCAGCTCGGGGGCCGGCGTCGGGTTCTCGAACTGCATTTTGTCCATCTCGAGCTGCTGCGGCACCGGGACAGGGTAAGAGCCGTCGAAGCACGCGCGACAGAACTCGTCCGCCGTCCCCCGGCCGATGGCGCGGATGAGCCCCGGGATCGACAGGTAGTGCAGCGAGTCGGCGCCGATCTCCTCGCGCACCTGGTCGACCGAGCGCCCTGACGCGATCAGCTCCTTCGTCGACCCGATGTCGACGCCCATGAAGCACGGGTAGCGCATCGGCGGGCTCGAGATCCGCATGTGGATCTCCTTCGCGCCCGCGGCGCGCAGGCGCTCGATGATGCGTCGCGAGGTCGTGCCACGGACGATCGAGTCATCGACGGCGATCAGCCGCTTGCCCTTGATCGAGCGCGGCAGCGCGTTGAGCTTCAGCATCACGCCGGCTTCGCGCAGCGACTGGTCGGGCTGGATGAACGTGCGGTTGATGTAGCGGCTCTTCATCAGGGCTTCGCGGAACGGGATGCCCGCCGCTTCGGCGTACCCGATCGCCGCCGGCGTGCCCGAGTCTGGGAACGCGACGACCATGTCCGCGTCGACCGGCGCCTCGCGCGCCAGCTCGTGCCCCATCCGGATGCGCGCGTCCTCGAGCTCGCAGTTCTTGAGGATCGAATCCGGGCGCGCGAAGTAGATGAACTCGAAGACGCACATCGCGTGCTTGCTCGACTGCTGGAAGGCGAGGCTGCGCACGCCGCGCTCGTCCATGACGACCATCTCGCCTGGCTGGACCTCGCGCACGAACGTCGCGTGCACCGTGTCGAGCGCGCACGTCTCCGATGCGATCACGTGCGCGGGGTTGCCCGGAAGCGGGATGTAGCCGATGCAAAGAGGCCGGAAGCCGAACGGGTCGCGCAGCGCGATCAGCTGGTTGGCGGTGATGATGCCGCACGAGTACGCACCGACTACGCGCGCGAACGTGCGCCGGATGACGTCCTCCCACGACTTGCCGTGGGTGCTCTCGATCAGCCGCGCCATCACCTCGGTGTCGAGCGCGGTCTCGAACGTGACGCCTCCCTCGGCGAGCTGCGCGCGCAGCGACTCCGCGTTGAGCAGGTTGCCGTTGTGCGCGATGGCGCCGGGCCCGAGCGTTGGATGGTGGAACGGCAGCGGGTGCGCGTTCTCGGCGCGGCTCGAGCCGGTCGTCGAGTAGCGCGTGTGCCCGAGCGCGATCGTCGAGCCCTCGCCGAGATCCTCGATGGTGCCGCGCGTGAAGACCTGCGCGACAAGGCCCATGTCGCGGTGGACGCGAACGCCGTCGCCGTCGGAGACGGCGATCCCGGCCGACTCCTGGCCGCGATGCTGGAGGGCGAACAGGCCGAAGTACGTGAGGTTGGCGACGTCGACCTGGTGGTTGGCGCAGATGCCGAAGACCCCGCACATGGCTAGGCGGAGACCATCGATTCCCACGCCGCGCGCAGGTCGGTCAGCCGGATCTTCAGCTGGCCCTCGAACTCGAGGCTGTCACCGCCGGCGAGGCCGAGCAGCGACAGCTCGACGTTGTGCCTGCGGGCCAGGGACTGCATCTCGGGCATCGCGCGCGACGGGACGCTGACGATGAACCTGCTCGGAGACTCGCCGAAGAACGCGGCGTCGAGCCGTAGCGGCGGCTCGGGCCGGATCGCCGGGCAGCGGACGCCGACGTTTCCGAGCAGGCAGCACTCGGCGAGGGCGACGAGCATCCCGCCCTCGGCGCAGTCGTGGGCGGAGTGCAGGTATCCGCTGTGGGCGGCGCTCAGGATCAGCCGCTGCACGGTCTTCTCGCGCGAGAGATCGATCGACGGCGGCCTGCCGGCCACGTGGCCGTGCTCGACCTTGAGGTACTCGCTCCCGCCGAGGTCGTTGTGGCTCGAGCCGATCAGGAGAACGAAGTCGCCCTCGCTGCGAAGCCCCGCCTGCAACCGCTTGCCGTAGTCCTCGATCACACCGACCATGCCCACGACCGGGGTTGGATAGATGGCCGACGTCCCGTTGGAGTCGTTGTAGAGGCTGACGTTGCCGCTGACAACCGGGACGTCGAGCGAGCGGCACGCCGCCGCGAGGCCGGCGATCGCCTCTTCCAGCTCCCAGAAGACCTCCGGGCGATCCGGGTTCGCGAAGTTCAGGCAGTCGGTGACCGCGAGCGGCCGCGCGCCCGTGGCGACGATGTTGCGCGCCGCCTCCGCCACCGCGAGCTGCGCGCCGAGATGCGGGTCGAGGTGGCAGTAGCGGCCGTTGCCGTCGGTCGTGACCGCGATGCCGAGCCGCGTGCCTTTCACGCGAAGCATCGCGGCGTCGCCGCCCGGCGCGATCACGGTGCCGTCGCCGACCATGTGGTCGTAGCGCCGGAAGATGCCGCGGCGGCTGGCCAGGTTCGGGCTGCCGAGCAGGCGGAGCAGCGCCGCGGCGGGATCCTCGAGCGCAGGCAGCGCCTCGACGTCGAGGCCGTACGGCGGCTCCGGCGGGAAGCCCATCAGGCGCCGGGTCGGAGCACCGTCGGTGAGCAGGTCCACAGGCACGCGCGCGACCTGGTCGCGGCCGTCGAACACGGTCAGGTGGCCGTCGTCCGTGACCTCGCCGATCACCGCCGAGGTGAGGTCCCAGGCGGTGAAGATGCTCTCCACCTCGCGCTCGCGGCCACGCCGCACGACGACCAGCATCCGCTCCTGCGACTCGGAGAGCATGACGTCGTACGGCGTCATGCCGCGCTCGCGACGCGGCACCAGCGAGACGTCGATGCGCGCTCCCGCGCCGGGGACGCGGCCGGCGCACTCAGCGACCGCCGACGTCAGGCCGGCGGCGCCGAGGTCCTGCAGGCCGACGACGGCGTCGGTGTGCCCGAGGTCCATGCACGCCTCGAGCAGGCACTTCTCGAGAAACGGGTTGCCGACCTGGACCGCAGGCCGCCGCTCGGAGCTGTTCTCGTCCAGCTCCAGGGACGCGAAGGACGCGCCGTGGATGCCGTCGCGGCCGGTGTCGGCGCCGACGAGCAGGAGGCTGTTGCCTGCGCCCTCCGCGCGCGCGCGCAGCAGCGCGTCGGTGCGGACGAGGCCCACGCACATCGCGTTGACCAGCGGGTTGTTCGCGTAGCAGTCCTCGAAGTAGACCTCGCCGCCCACGGTCGGAATGCCGATGCAGTTGCCGTAGCCGCCGACGCCCGCGACCACTCCTTCGACGTGCCGCGCCGAGTCGGGCAGCGGCCCGAAGCGCAGCGAGTCGAGCAGCGCGATCGGCCGTGCGCCCATGGCGATGACGTCGCGGATGATGCCGCCGACCCCGGTCGCCGCGCCCTGGTACGGCTCGATCGCGGAGGGGTGGTTGTGGGACTCGATCTTGAACACGACCGACCAGCCCTCACCGATCTCGACCGCGCCCGCGTTCTCGCCCGGACCCTGGACGACGCCCGGACCGTTCGACGGCAGCCGCCGCAGCAGCGCCTTCGAGCTCTTGTAGGAGCAGTGCTCGGACCACAGGACGCCGAGCATGCCCAGCTCCACCTCGTTCGGGGCTCGCTTCAGCTGCTCGACGATGACCCGGTACTCGTCCGGGGTGAGCGCCACCTCCCGGAGGCGGCGTTCGTCCATTACAGCCACGGCGGGTGGCCCCGACGAGAGATTTGGCGACGAGGTGGCCCAGATGCTAGGCGCGGCCGAGCACCGGAGCGAGCGCACTCGTTGTGCGCGAGCGAGGAGCGGAGGGCGCAACAACGCAGATGGGCCGCATTCGGCGCCAAAGATCCGGCGCGGGCCGCCTGCTGTGGCTGTTGGGACTTGACGCTCACGAGACCAGAACCTTCAGCGCCGACTCCGCGACCGAGCGGAAGAGCTTGAGCCCGTCCGTGCCGCCGAGCTCGGCCTCGGCGCAGCGCTCGGGGTGGGGCATCATGCCGAGGACGTTGCCGCGCGCGTTGACCACGCCCGCGATGTTGTGCAGCGAGCCGTTCGGGTTAGCGCCCGGTACGACGCGACCGCCCGCGTCGCAGTACCGGAACACGACCTGGCCGCGCTGCTCGAGACGCGACAGCGTCGCCGGATCGGCGAAGTAGCTTCCCTCGCCGTGCGAGATCGGCACGCGCAGAACATCCCGCTCCGAGCACTCGGACGTGAACGCCAGGTCGGTTCGCTCGACGAGCAGGTTCGTCCATTCGCACCGGAACTCGAGCGACGCGTTGCGGATCAGCGCGCCCGGGAGCAGGCCGGCCTCGCACAGGACCTGGAACCCGTTGCAGATTCCCCAGACCAGACCGCCCCGGTCGGCGAACTCACCCACCTTCTCCATCACCGGCGCGAACCGGGCGATCGCGCCCGTGCGCAGGTAGTCGCCGTAGGCGAAACCGCCAGGCAGGATGACGCAGTCGCAGCCCTTGAGGTCGTCGTCCTTGTGCCAGAGGTAGACGAGCTCCTGGCCGAGGACCTGGTCGACGACCCAGCCGCAGTCGCGATCCGACCACGTGCCGGGAAAGACCACCACGCCGAACTTCACCGGCGAGCCCTCTCCCGCTCGAGCTCAAACCGGTAGTCCTCGATCACGTGGTTGGCCAGCAGCTGCCTGCACATCGCCTCGACCTGCTCGCGCGCCTGGTGCTCGCTGGATGTGTCGAGCCGCAGCTCGATGTACTTGCCGACGCGGACGTCTTCGACGTCGCGGAAGCCCAGGGTCGCGAGCCCCTGCTTGACCGTCAGGCCCTGCGGGTCGTTGACGACGGGCTTGGGCGTGACGATTACTCGCGCGATCATCTTTCGTTCCTCGGCTTCGGTGGAAACAACGGTTTGCCGACCAGTTTTTGGTACGCGGTGAGGTAGCGCACCCGCGTCTGGCTGACCACGTCCGGCGGGAGCGAGGGCGGCTCCGACTCCTTGTCCCACCCCGAATGCGAGAGCCAGTCGCGCACGAACTGCTTGTCGTAGGACTCGGGCGACGTGCCGACGACGTACGACGCCGCGTCCCAGTAGCGAGAGCTGTCGGGCGTGAGCGCCTCGTCGATGAGGATCAGCTCGTCGCCGATGGTGCCGAACTCGAACTTCGTGTCGGCGAGGATGAGGCCGCGCCGGGCGGCGAAGTCGGACGCGTACTTGTACAGCTCCAGGCTCGCGTCGCGAAGCTTGCCCGCGAGCTGCTCGCCGATCTCCTTCTGCATCTGCGCGAACGTGATGTTCTCGTCGTGGCCCGTGTCCGCCTTGGTGGCCGGCGAGAAGATCGGATACGCGAGCTTCTCCGACTGTCGCAGGCCGGGCGGCATCTTCTCCCCGGCCAGCGTTTGCGACTCCGAATACTCCTTCCACGCGCTGCCGGCGAGGTAGCCGCGGACGACACATTCGAAATCGATGCGCTTCGCCTTGCGCACGATCATGAAGCGGCCGGCGAGCTCCTCGCGGAAGTTCTTCAGCACCGCGGGAAGGTCGGGGATCATGCCCGAGATCAGGTGGTTCGGCTGGAACGTGTCGGTCTGGGAGAACCAGAAGATCGACAGCTGCGTCAGCACCTTGCCCCGGTCGGGGATGCCGTTCGGGAGCACGTGGTCGAACGCCGAGATGCGGTCGGTGGCGACCATGAGCAGGCGATCGGCGTCGAGCTCATAGGTGTCGCGCACCTTGCCCTTGGCGAAGGGCTTGAGCGGGAGCTCCGTGGCGTTCAGGGCGGGCCCGGCGATCATGCTGCCACCGCCGGGCGCGATCGCCGGATCACTTGGCTGTCACTCCGAGACCGAGTCTTTCATACGCAAGGTCCGTGTGTTCGAGGCCCGCCCAGGGGTTGAAGACCTCGTCCATCTTCCTGCCGATCAGACGCGCGACGTCCTCGTCCTTCTCCAGCAGCTCGCGGAACCCACGGCCGCCGGGCTGCATCGCCGCCATCGCCGCCTTCTGGACGATGAGGTACGCATCCTCGCGCGACATTCCGCTTTCGACCAGGGCGAGCAGCGCCCGCCCCGAGAACACCACGCCGCCGGCGAACTCGAGGTTTGCCTGCATGCGCTCGGGCCTCACCTCGAGGCCGCGCAGCACCTTGCCCATCTCGATCGCCATGTAGTCGAGGGCGGCACACGCGTCTGGGAAGATGACGCGCTCCGCGGAGGAATGGCTGATGTCGCGCTCGTGCCACAGCGCCGTGTTCTCGAAGGCTGTGACCATGTGACCGCGCACCACGCGCGCCAGCCCGCACACGCGCTCGGTCAGAACGGGGTTGCGCTTGTGCGGCATGGCCGAGCTTCCCTTCTGCTCCTTGCCGAAAGGCTCGAACGCCTCCGAGATCTCGCTGCGCTGCAGGTGCCGGATCTCGGTCGCGATCCGCTCGAGGGTGCCGGCCGCCGCCGCCAGGGCGGCCATGAAGGCGGCGTGGCGGTCTCGCGCCACGACCTGCGTGGAGACGACGTCGACCTTCAGCCCGAGCTTGCGGCAGACGTGCTCCTCCACCGCGGGATCGACAGTTGCGTGCGTGCCGACGGCGCCGCTGACCCTGCCCACCCCGGCGTCCTTTGCCGCCTCCTCGAGGCGTGCGATCGAACGGTCGAGCTCCGCCACCCAGCCGGCGACCTTGAAACCAAAGGTGATGGGCTCGGCCACGATGCCGTGCGTGCGGCCGGCCATGAGCGTCCGGCGATGCTTGATCGCCAGCTCCGCGGCGGCCTCGCGCACCGCGGCGAAGTCGCGGACGATCAGCCGCACCGACTCGACCATCTGCACCGCCATGGCGGTGTCGTTCAGGTCCTGGCTCGTCATGCCCAGGTGCACATAGCGCGCCTCCGGCTGGCCGATGGACTCGTTCAGGACCGTCAGGAACGCGATGACGTCGTGGCCGACACGGCCTTCGACCTCGGCGATCCTTGCGGCGTCGAACGTGCCCTGCCGGATCTTCGGCAGCGCCGCGGTGGGGATGCGGCCGAGGGTGGCCCACGCCTCACACGCGAGGATCTCGATGCGCAGCCAGAGCTCGTACTTGTGCTGGTCGGACCACACCGCCCGCATCGCGGGCGGCGAATATCGCTCGATCAAGAGAGGCGATTCCCTTCCAGCACTGGGGACGGCAGGAATTATATCCGCGACCGGCGAGTCCAGATCTTGTTACCGGTCCGCGGGCGAACCCAAGATGTGGGGCCCGTCGGCCTTCGGCGGGCACTGTTAAGCGCCGACGCTGATAATCGAGAACTCACTCATGACGCGATCTCGTAACCAGCTTCGAAGGCCTCCCGTTTGAAGCGGCACAGGCTGAACGGCCGGTGAGCGAAACGTCCCGCGACGAGGAGCGAGACCTCGTCGAAAAAGCCAAACGGGACCCCCGCCAGTTCGGGGCGCTCTACGACCGGCACTTTCAGCAGATCTACCGGTTCGTGTATTCAAGAGTGAGGGAGCAAACCGCGGCCGAGGACGTCACTTCGGAGGTCTTCATCAAGGCCCTGAAGGCCATGCCCCGTTACCAGGACACGGGGCGGCCTTTTGCCGCCTGGCTGTACCAGATCGCGGTCAACGCGATCGCCGACCGCTACCGCACGCTGCGGTCGACGCAGTCGATCGACGACTTCCACGACCTGTCGACCGCCGGGCCGTCGCTCGAGGACGTCGCCACGCATCGCGACGAGGTCCGCCGCATCTGGACGCTGGTCGAGTCGCTGCCGCACCAGCAGCGCACCGCGCTCGTGCTCAAGTTCCAGGAAGACATGAAGATCGAGGACATCGCCGTCGCCATGGGCAAGTCGCCCGGGGCGGTGAAGCTGCTCATCCACCGCGGCGTGACCAGGCTGCGGGACGAGGCCGCGAGCCTGAGGCCGGTCGAGTGAACACCTTCCACGACCCCGAGCTCGACGACGTCCTCGAGGACGACGAGCTCCGCCGCATCGCCGGCGTGCTGAAGTCGGCGAGCATGGCCGAGCCTCCGCTCGACGAGGCGTTCCAGACCGGCCTGCGGCGGCAGCTGATGAACCAGGCGTGGGAGATGGGCGAAGGCCGCCAGTCGTGGTGGCGCCGCTACTTCGCGCCCCC
>CAYWTI010000308.1:0-3633 GCA_964461175.1 uncultured Actinomycetes bacterium
GAGGGTGTGACGATCAGGCCCTTGGATTTGCGAAGGGTATCGGCGAGGGACGACCACAGCTTGGCGCCGCTCGCGAAGTCCCCGGCGTTGGCCGCGACCAGGCCGCAGCACCACTGCTCCTTGGGAAAACCAACGTCGAAGCCCGCGGCTGAGGCAAGGCGTTCGAGCGCGACCGCCGCCTGCGGCCAGGCCCGATCGCCAAGGCAGGAGGCGAAGATCGTCAGCGGCTCGCCGTCCACGGCAGGGTGGTCGCGGACGCGATCGCGGTAGGGCGAGCGCGCAAGCCGCGGCGTGCCGGGGACCAGGCCGGTGAAGGGTGCCGCGGTGCGCAGGAGCGTGTCAGCCAGCCGCGGCCGCTTCCACATGCCGACGACCGCGCGCTTGCGGAGCGACTTGCGGCCCTTGCGCCGCTGCTCGAGGATCATGCGCGGCAGCGGGATCTCGACGGGGCAGATGTCCTGGCAGGCGTTGCACTGCGCGCACAGGGTGTTCGCGAGGTCGGCGTCCTCGACGCCGTGGTGGAACGGCGTCAGGACCAGCCCGATCGGCCCGTTGTAGATGTGGCCGCCGAACTGGTGGCCGCTGACCGCCATGAACGGCGGGCATGCGTTTGAGCAGGCGCCGCACCGGATGCATGTCATCGCGTCGCGGAACATCGGGTCGGCGAGCATCTCGCCGCGGCCGTTGTCGAGGATCACGCAGTGCATCTCGCGCGGGCCGTGCACGCCGATGGTGAGCGACTGCTCGATGTCGGCGGAGCGCGAGGGCCCCGTGATCCAGTTCACGTAGCTGCTCATCAGCTGACCGGTGCCGCTGCGCGGCAGCATGCGCAGCATCGCCACCGCGTCGTCGAGCGTGGCGACGAGCTTGTCGATGCCGAAGAGCGCGATGTGCACGGGGGGCAGCGTGGTGGTCAGGTCGGCGTTGCCCTCGTTGGTGACGAGGACGATCGTCCCCGTCTCGGCGATGGCCATGTTCGCGCCTGAGATGCCGACCGTCGCCTCGATGAACTTCTCGCGCAGCGATTCGCGTGCGTGCTTCTGGATCGCGTCGACGGTCGCCTCGGTGCCGAAGACCTTGGCCGCGTCCTCCTTTGTCAGGTGGATCGCCGGCGCGATCAGGTGCGACGGATGCGTGTGCGTCAGCTGCACCATGCGCTCGCCGAGGTCGGTCTCGACGACCTCCATGCCGAGACGCTCGAGGTACGGGTTGAGGCCGATCTCCTCGGTCGCCATCGACTTGCTCTTGGTCACGACCATCTTCTTGCCGGGCGCCAGGGTCGTCGCGGCGTTGAAGCAGATCTGGCCGATGATGTCGCGCGCCTCGGCCGCGTCCTTCGCGATGTGCACCGTGCCGCCGACGGCGCCGAGCCGCTCGGCGAACTGTTCGAGCAGCTCGGGCAGGCGGTCGAGGTTGGCCTGGCGCCGGCCCTTGAGCTCGGCGCGGCCCTTCGCGAAGTCGAAGCTGTCGAACGCCGCGTTGCGCCGGCCGCGGAGGCCCGTCATCGCCTGGACGAGCGCCTTCTCGAGCTTGGGATCGTCCAGCGCGCGGTTCACGCGCCGGGCGAAGTGACCTCGGGACTCAGGCACGCGTGCTGAGCGCTTGGGTGATCGCGTCCTTGACCGCGTCCGGGGTCGACACCGGGGCCAAGCATATGGTCCCGGCGCAGACCACAGCGCGTTCGTCGCCCTTCGGGTCGACGACCACGTAGGGATGCGCGGCCCGTGCCGCGCGTGCGAGCTCCTCGTTCGCTGTCGTCACCTTGAGGGCGTGAGGCAGTCGGTCGAGCGCTCGCGCGAACACCGCCGCCACGAGCCCGTACGAGCGCGGCAGCGCGGCCACCGACTCCAGTGCGCGCCGCGCGCGCTCGCGGTAGGGCGCCGCCGGATCTCCCAGCAGCGTGTCGAGCTCGAGCAGCGCGATCGCGGCGATGCTGTTCTCGGTCAGCGGCTTGATGCGGTCGCCCAGGCGTCCGAGGTCGTCGCCGGCCGCGTGGTCGAAGTACCCGCCGAGCTCGGGGTCGCCGTAACCCGACTCGATGTGGCCGGCCAGCTCGCGCCCGGCGTCGAGCCACCGGTCGCCGAAGCCGCGCTGATACGCGCGCACCGCCGCATACAGCGACCACACCTGGTCGGCGAGCTGGCCGCCGACGCCCTCGGCGTGGGTCATGCCGTTGCCTTCTCGGTACGCGTGCGCGAACAGCGAGTCGAGGAGCTTGCGGGCGTCGCGCCCCGCCTCCATGTAGGCGACCGCAAGCGCGGCGTTCCAGGACGTGTAGACGCGCCTGTCGACGTACGGGGCGACCGCGGCGGCGCGTTCGTCCGCGTCCATCGCGTAGTAGTGCTCGTCGGCGTCCTGGCTACCGGCGTAGAGCCCGGTCTTCGAGTAGCGCAGCACGCCGTCGAGGTACGCGGTCGTCCGGTCCAGTGCCTCCGTCATGCCGGCCAGCGAAAGCGCGTGGACGAGACCCGCGTGGTCCTCGAGCATCTTCTCGAAGTGCGGCACGCTCCAGTCCTGGGTGGTCGAGTAACGGAAGAAGCCGCCTTCGACGTGGTCGTAGGTGCCGCCCTGGTACATCTGCTCCAGCGTGTGCACGGCCATCCGCCTCAGCCCGGGGTCGTCGCGCAGCGCCGACTGCTCGAGCAGCAGCAGGAGCGCGTCGGTCTGCGGGAATTTCGGCGCCCCGCCGAAACCGCCGAACTCCGGGTCGTAGGAGTTGCGCACGGCGCCGACGACCTCGTCGACCAGCGCCGGGTCCAACGAGCCCGCGCTGCGCGCCACGCCCGACGCGGCGCGCTTGCGCGAGTCGAGGACGCGGCTCGCGATCTCGGCCTGGTTCTGGTGGTAGTAGCTCGCGACTCGGACGAGAGCGTTTGCCATCTGGTCGGGCGGCATGTACGTGCCGCCGGTGAGGATGTCGCCGCCCGGCGTGAGGAACGCGGTCGTCGGCCAGCCGCCCATGTTGTAGCGCTGGTTGATGTCGGGGCGGACGTCGTTGTCCACGCGCACCGGCACGTAGTCGCGGTTGATGATCTCGATCACGCTCGGGTGCGAGTACGTGGTCTCGTCCATGACGTGGCACCAGTGGCACCACACCGCCGAGATGGAGAGCAGGATCGGCTTGCCGCTCAGCCGCGCCTCGTCAAACGCCTGCTTCGACCACGCATGCCAGTTGATCTCTGACGCGCGGTTGGGCCGGGGCGAGAAGTGGAACTCCTCGGCAGCCTCAGCCATACGAGGACAAGGTTACGATCTGAGTGTGATCTCAACCAGCGCGGTCGACACGTACATCGAAAAGAACTCCCGCCGTTTCGTCGAGGAGCTGAAGGAGCTGTGCTCGTTCCCGAGCATCTCCAACCACGGCCGGGACGCCGTTCAGCCGGCGCGGGACTGGATCGCGGCGCGACTTTCCAAGTTCACCGACCGCGTGGAGACGATCGAGGCCGGCGGCCTGCCGGCGCTGTACGCGGAGGTGAAGGGCCGCGGGCGGCGAAAGCTCCTGCTGTACGAGCACTACGACGTGCAGCCGGTCGACCCGGTCGAGCTCTGGTCCTCGCCGCCCTTCGAGCCGGCGGAGAAGGACGGCCGCATCATCGCTCGCGGCGTCGCCGACGACAAGGCCGACGTGATGGC
>CAYWTI010000309.1:0-32117 GCA_964461175.1 uncultured Actinomycetes bacterium
ATCGGAAAGGAGGTCGATGATTTGCGCCTGGATCGAGACGTCCAGATTTGTCGTCGGTTCATCGGCGATGACCAGCCGCGGGCGGCAGGAAAGCGCCATCGCGATGGACACTCGTTGGCGAAGGCCGCCGCTGAGCTCGAACGGATAGGCGCCAAAGCGCCTGGCGGGGTCCGAAAAGCCAACCTCAGAGAGCACCTCCAGCGCACGCGCCTTCGCCTCTTTAGGGGAGCACCGCCAGTGCGTGCGCACGACGTCCGAAAGCTGCCGACCGATCGTGAAGAGTGGATTTAGGCTGGCGTTCGGATCCTGAAATACCATGGCGATCTTGGCCCCGCGGACACTGCGAAGCTGCTCGTGACCGAGCGTCAGCAGGTCGTGACCGTCGAACAAGATCCGGCCGCCCGTGATGCGCCCTGGGGTAGGGATCAAGTTCAACAAAGCCAGGGCGCTGATCGATTTGCCCGATCCACTCTCGCCGACGATGCCAAGGCATTCACCGGCTGCGAGCGTGTACGAGAGATGGTCGACAGCGCGAAGCCTTGTCCGAGCGAACTCGAAATCGACCGTCAGATCGCTCACCTGGAGCAGATCGGTTTCAGCCAACCGCATCCCTCCCGATTCGCGTGCCGAATAGCGTCTGGAGACCATCCGCAATCAGGTTGAGGGCAACCGCCGTAAGCAGGATTCCCAGGCCCGGAAGCACTGTCAGCCACCAGGCGACTGACAGGTAGTTGCGCGCCTCCAGGATGATGCTGCCCCACGACGGTGCAGGCGGTGGCACTCCCATGCCAAGAAATGAGAGCGTCGCCTCAATGAGAACCATCGCGGCCATGAGCATCGCCGCCAGCACCATGATCGGCGGCAGCAGATTCGGAAACACGTACTTCCATGCGATACGGGTGTTAGAAGCGCCAAGAAGCATCGCGGCTTTCACGTAGTCACGGGACGTCTCCTGCAGCGCCGCGCTGCGGACAACACGCGCGAACCCAGCCCAGCCGGCGAGGACGAGCAGTCCGATGACCAGACCAACCGTTGGTCGGAATGCGCTCGTGATAGCGATCGCCAGCAAGATGTACGGAAACGCGAGCTGGACATCGACCACACGCATGACGACGTATTCGCCGAACCGCCCAGTGAATGCAGCGAGACTCCCCACAGCGACGCCGATGATCAAGGCGCCGAGCATTCCGAACCCCGCGACGGCCAAGGAGATCTGCGAGCCGTAGATGATGCGACTTAGCAGGTCGCGTCCAATCGAGTCGGTGCCGAGCAGATGCCCCGGACTGCCGGGTGGCTCGAGGATCTGCGTCAGATCCAGGTATGTAGGGCTATGCGGGCTGATGATCGGCGCAAAGATGGCGGTTAAGAGCGGGATGGCCAGGAGAACTGAGCCGATGACGAGACTTCGCGAGATGCGATGCCGAAACCGGCGCATTATCAGGCCACCGCCTGGCCGACTCGGACTCGTGGATCTACGACCGAATAGAGCAGATCCGTGACGATGTTCAGGCCTATGAACGCGCTCGCGGTAAGCACGGTAATCCCCTGAATCAACGGATAGTCCCGCGAATTCAGCGCCAGCAGCGCAAGCTGCCCGATCCCGTTGTAGTTGAACACACCTTCGGCGACGATCACTCCCCCGAGCAGGTATCCCATGTCGAGCCCGACCAGCGTCATCATGGGAAGTACCGCGTTGCGGAGCGCGTAGACGAAGTTGATCCGCCACTCGGCAAGTCCGAAGGCTCGTGCAGCGCGGATGTAATCCTGCGCCAGCACCTCGCGCATGCTTGCCCGCAGGACTCTGAGCTCGGTTGGCAGCAGCCCCAACGCGACCGTGATCGTGGGGAGAACCAGGCTTTCCGGACTGTCATTGCCGCCGGCTGGGAGAATGCCGAGCCTGACGGCGATAAATGCGACCAGCAAGAGGCCGATCCAGAAAGTCGGAGCGGACTGGCCGAACATCGCCAGTGCACCTGAGACTATGTCGACCCACGAACCCGGGTATCGCGCCGAGAACACACCGAGCACCACCGAAAGACTGACCGCCACGAGGAGAGCCAATAACGCAAGCTCGATGGTTGCCGGGAACCTCTCCTCGATCAAGCTCCTCACCGGCTGCAGGTAACGGAACGACGTCCCGAAATCACCGTGCAAGATGCCGGTCAAGAACGTGATCAGCTGCGCAAGCAGCGGCTTGTCAGTCCCAAATTCCCTCTTGTACGTGTTGATGACGTCCGGGTTCGCGGCCATTGGTGCTGCAATCCGGGCTGGATCACCAGCGGTGAGACGGAGGATGAGGAAGACCGCAAGCGTTATGGCCACGACCAGAAATACGCCTTGCGCGACCCGGAGAACCACATAGCGCAGCATCGACGCCTAGACCCGGTACGGGTGATGCACGGTGAGCGCCGGCCGTCCACGGGTGGCCATGATGACAAATGCGTGGTGGTAGGTCGCGCCGAGCTCCTCGGCCAGATGGTTCCACGCTCGCCAGGCGTTTTCCTCGCTCGCTCCCGTCTCCTGCCACAACAACGTCAAGCCGAGGCTCGCCGCCTCCAGGCTCTGGGTCGAGCGGATGAACATCGAAAGGTGCAGCGGTCCCAGATCTGTCTGACGCAACCACTCGCTGATCGACGGTTCGTCGTAGTCACCGAAGGTCTCTGCGTAGACCATCGCCTGCCCTCCAGCGGTAAGGTGCGCGTCGAGGCCCAGGAGCACCTTCTTAAGCACCTCGTCTCCGACTGAGCCCCCGTCCCCACAGAGCGGAAGATGCATACCGTCCATCGTCGGCATGAACGGTGGATTCGCGACGATCAGGTCAAACGTACGGCCCTCGACCGGACCGTACAGGTCACCCACCTCAATCTCCACCTTCTCCTCGAGACCGTTCAACAGGACATTGAAGGAGGCTACCGCCGCGGCCTGAGGATCGATATCTGTGCCAACGACTCGGTTCGCGTCGGCCATGCAGGCAAGCAGACCCGTTCCTGTCCCAATGTCCAATGCCGATGCGTAGGGCCCGACCGCAGCGACAAAACGAGCTAGCCAGAACGATTCGGCCCCGACGTAGACGATGCCGTCGGCCGGACTGTATGGCCTTATCGTCAAAGGTGGCGAGGCCAAGAAGTATCTGTTGAGAAATGTCGTGATCAACCATCGGGCATGAATCCCGCCGCCGCTCACAGTCAGGATGCGAGACCTCACAAGATCAGCCAGTTCCTCGGCCGACATCACTTGCTCCACTTCGTCGACGGAGCACACCTCGCCGAGCATGAACAACCTGATAAGCAATTGGGTGAGCGGCGAGAAGACTCGGGATGAGTCGATGATCCGGGTCTCCGAGTGGAGCTCCACGAAGGGGAGCTCCATGTGCCTACGGCGGATCAGCGCTGTCGCGAGCGCATAGCGCGCCTGCTCGAGGAGCACGCGCAGCTGAACCGCGGTCGACTCAGGATCCACGATCCCGACCGACGATTTGACGAGATCTCCACCCAGGGCCACCACCTGACGTCCGCTCCGGCTTAGACCTTCCAGGCTTGAGTCAGCAACGACTCTCCCACGACGGGTGCTCGGGAGTAGTTCTTGACCTTCGACGAGATGATCGTGTACCAGACGTCGTCAGCGATATAGATCTGCGCCTGCTGCTCCCAGAGGTACTGCGCCATGGCGTTGACCGCAGTCTGGCGCGCGTCTCCGACGTTGAACCGCTGTGCGTCGTAGAGCGGTCCCAGCTTGGGATCGGTCCAGTTGAACAAGATCTTCGCGATCAAGGGCTGAAAGATGATGAAGATGGTGTCCGGGTCGGATCCAGTACCGCCCCAGGTGTTGTAGGAGAGGGCATAGTTGCGCCAGTTCGTCCGAAACGCACCGGTTTCGAGGCGATCGACCTTGGCCGTAATCCCAACATCCTTGAGATAGCGGTCGGTGACCGCAACATCGATCTCTTGCTGGTGCGGCAGGAAGTTTGCCGAGGCGAATGTGAACGAAAGGCCGTTTGCGTAGCCGGCGTCGGCCAGTAGCTGCTTGGCCTTGGTGGCGTTGTACTCGAAAGTCGGCTGCAGCGCCTGGAAGTACGTGTTTGATCGGACAAGGCTCGAAGCAGCCGGTTTGTCGATCTTCATGATGTTGTTTGCGATCGTGTTTCGATCGATTGCGTAGGCAAGCGCCTGGCGCACCCTGACATCGCCGAGGGCGGTGTTGAATTCCGGGTTATAGCACCCATAGCTGGCCGGGCTCGAGTTGTTGGTGTAGAAGTTCGAGTTGCCCTTGATGGCATCAAGGTCGACGGAGCTGCTCCGCGTGAAGATGTCTATTTCTCCGCTCAGCAGCGCGTTCCGGCGCGCGTCTGGATCACCGATGTACTCGAGGACCACCGTCTTTGTCCGCGGAGCTCCCCGGAAATAGTCGTTCTTCGCCTCGAGCGTGACTTTGTTGTTGGCATAGCTGACGAAGTTGTACGGGCCCGTGCCATTCGTGCGCTGCTTGAAGATGCTCGGGTCCTTGGCGTCTTTCGCTGAGATGATCGGTTGGATGGTCAGGTTGGTCTCAAGCGGGCCGTAGGGCTGGTCAGTGGCGATGTCGAACGTGTAGTCGTCGATGATCTTGACGTGCGAGGGAGGGTTGAGGCCAGAGAAGGGTAGTCCTGACTTAGGGTCGCCGAGGCGATCGAACGAGGCTTTGACATCCGTCGCCGTGAGCTCATCGCCGTTCGGGAACTTCACACCCTTGTGGATTTCGACGTGCAGCGTTGTCGGGCTCGTCCGCGTGAACGACGTGGCGAGTCGGCCTATAAGCTTGCCAGTCGCGTCCGGCTGCACGAGGGTGTCATAGGTGAGCGACCACGTCTGCTGGTCGGCGAGGCCATATCCGAGGTGGGGATCCCAGTTCGCCGATGTCGGCGGCTCAGGGTTGCCGATGATGATCGTGCCCGTAGGCTTGCTTGGAGGATTATTGGACGACGAGGAGGACGTCGGTCCGCACGCCTCGAGCAGCCCGCCGATCGCGGACAGGGAAAGACCCAGGCCGATGCCGTACTGGATGAATTGCTTTCGGGTGATGCGACCATCCACAAATGCCTGGATGCGATTCTCGAGCTCGTTCATCTCCCCTCCGTCATAGTCAGCAACCGGGCCGGCTTGAACATTTGTGCAGCGATCGCACTGATGTTGCCCGCGATCATACATCGCTGAAGATGGATGTCAAGTCCCCGCAGCCCCGGGGGTCGCAACGATGAAGCTCGCCCAACGGTCGCGATTTCAGCTATGAAGTCGTCTAGCGATTGATCAGAGCGTCGCTGCGTCGGTGGTCGCCCAGAACCTTGCGGTCAGCTGCGCAGCGGTAGCATCATCCGGAATTGGCAGGATCTCGGCGACGAGAGGACCGTCGAAGCCGACGGCATCAAGCGTCTCCATTACGGCGTCGAAAGGGACATGCCCCTGGCCGGGCGCGCGCCGGTTGCTGTCGACGATGTGAACATAGCCAAGCCGCGGGCCTGCGCGCCGGATAGCAGCCTCGAAACGCGATTCTTCGATGTTCATGTGGAACGTATCGAGCAATACCTTGACCTGCCCCACTCTCAGTTGCTGGATCAGATCAAGGACCTCATCGATCGTGTTGAGATAGTTCGTCTCGTAACGGTTGATCGGCTCGATCAGGACCTGCACGCCGAGCCGGTCGGCGGCTGAGACGCAAGCCTCGATGGCCTCGACCGCCGCGGCGCGCGCGCGTTCCTGAGCCCCGCCTTCACTGTCGAGCCGGCCGCGAATCCCGCCCAGGATGATGCTCGCTTCGAGCTGGGCGGCGAGCTCCATCTCCTGTCGGAGATGCTCGATCGTGTTACGGCGCACCGACTCGGAGGTCGAGCTGAGGCACAGGCCGTCGAACAAACATGCTTGACCGGTTGCGATCGCCGAAACGGCGATGCCCGCGGCACGAAGCTTGCTTCGAAGCGACTTGCGGTTGACGTCCGCTGCCGAGCGCAGGCTGAGTTCGATCAGTCCAAAGCCAAGCCGCCTCGCAGTCGCGATCCCTTCGTCCATGCGGCCAGCGAACAGCACCGGGCCAAAAGTCGTGGGGCGCGGCGAGATCGCCAGTCCGATTCGCCGCCGCCGGCTGGCGGCGATACCGCCGGCGGCGCGAAACATCGGATTGACTGTTCAGTCCTGTCCGAGCAGCTGCCGAGGGTTCGTGACGCACATCTGGCGGACGTCCGCCTTGCTCAAGCCCGAGGCGAGCAAGATTCGAACAAACAGTTTCATGCCTTCGACCGGCGGCACATTGACCACTGTCCCAAGGTCGGAGGCGATGATGCAGCGTTCGGGTCCGACCCTTCGGATGCATTCGATTACGAACTGCGAATCGCAGTTCGGATTGTTGAAGTTCGGAATATCGCCGTACGCGAACAACCCGATGAACGCTCCCATCTTGGCAAGCTCAATCTCTTGCTCGATGGTCATCTTGGTGACGTTCCAGTTGGGGTGCGTGATCATGAACTTCTCTACGCCGCGCTTGCGCGCTTCACGCACGACAACGAACCTCTGCTTGGTTCCGGCATGGCACGGGTCGAGGATCATGTTGTGCTTGGCGACCAGATCGAATATGTCGTACAGGGGTGGAACCGGCATCTTGTTCTCGTCCAGGAGCTCGATTCCACCACCCTCACCTAGAACCCGGTTGTGGTGGGCGGAGTCGTGGCTGGGCAGCCAGACGCATTTCGCGTCCAACCGTGCGGCCATCTCGACCGACTCAGGGTTGAGGCCACCGACGTAGTTGTTCAGAACGATGCCGCCGTAGGCCCGCGCCGCCCGCTTGCCGATGCCTCGCGCGTATTCCTCGACCGCCTGGTTCACGAACGGCACGGTGGCAGCTGTCGGGAATGTGTGTGCCTTGAAGATCAGGCCGTGCATCCCCGCGTCGGTCGCGGCCTTCGTCGTCTGGACCTGGTCCCAACCGGTGTCGATGAGTGGGTCGGGATGGGCGTGGACATGGACGTCGACTGCCCCGTCGAGAACCTCGAGCACATCACTCTCTTTGAGCAACCTGACGGTGGTTCCCATGGACTCGATCGTCGTGTACGCGCGTCGGGTGTCCTCGCGCCACTGTGGCTCCATCGACAGCTCGTAGTCCTCGCTGCTGAGGTCTGGCGATTGGACCGTGGATTCCTTCGTCTTCATGGCACAAACACCACCTTCAAAGCCTCCGGCTCGAGAGATGTCTCGAGAGCCTCCTGCGCCTGAGTGAGCGGGAAACGGTGCGTGATCAGCTTCTCGAAGGGAAACGTCTTCCTGTGTCGGTACATCATGTCCATGGCGGCGTAATACCCGTCGTGCGGGTGATTCGAGTTGCCGTAGATGAGTACGTTTTTGGCCGCTATGTGCCGGTGCACGTTCAGCGTCACGTTGCCGGTGTCGGCGAAATTCCCGGTCTCGAGGTATGTCCCTCCCCGCCGCAGCATCTCCAGCCCGACCTTGACGACGTCCGGCTGGCCGACGGTCTCGACCACAACGTCCGCCCCTCGGCCCTCTGTCTGATCTCGGATCGCAGCGACGAGGTCAGCGTCCGCCATCCCCGTAATGTCGATCCCCATGTCGGCGCCGAATTCCTTGGCGAGGTCCAGCTTGACGGGCGACGTGTCCAGCGCGATCACCTTTCCAGCCCCGAGCATCCGAGCCTTGACGAGCATCATCATCCCGACCGGCCCCGCGCCCTGCACGACGACCGTGTCGCCAAAGTGAAATCCCTTACCGGCGTACGCGGCATATTCCTTCGCCCGGTCGAGGAGAGCGGCGACGACCATGAGCTCTGACATGCTGGCCAGTTCGATGGGGAGGTACTCGGGGACCCTGTAAACCCATGCCTTCGGCGGCAGGTACATGTATTCAGACCAGCCACCGACAATGTATGGAAAGCGGTCCGCCGGGTAGGTCATGCCGATGCCCTGGTGCTTCGCGCAATACGGGTAGCCGTGCACGCTCCGGCAGTACCAGCACTCGCCACAGATCACGTTCGGGCAGTTCGTCACGCGGTCGCCGACCTTGAGCGGTTTGCCGCTGTACTCGATCGCCGATCCGTCGCCGTTCATCTCGACGATGATTCCGGAGTTCTCATGTCCGTGGACCGAGGGGAAGACCATGTCCTGTTCGGCCTCGGTTCCGCCGTAGAGCGTCACCTCACCTTTGAACGCGTGCTTGTCAGTGCCGCAAATACCTGACATCTCCATCTTCACGATCATCGCGCCAGGTTCCAGGTGGTCCGGATACGGCAGAGGTTGGTACTCCATCCGGCCCGGCGCCACCATCACCGCTGCGTTGACTCGATCCGGGCGAGCCGCCGTCGTCTCCCCCTGCGCTTCCGACTTGGAAATGGTCTTGCTCATCCCTTCATCTCCGATCGATTTCCAATGGCTACGCCGACGATCACGGTGGATAGGCGACGGTATACAGATGCTTACCGCCCTTCTTTAACGGTCCGGCGAGGAGCGCTTCGATCTCTTCCTGGCTGCGCTGGGTGAGGCGGTCGGCAGGCGGAAGCTTCCCGGGCGGGTACGCGGTCATGATGTCGTTGACCAGCCTCTCGAGATAGTCGAGGATCGCGTTCACTCCAGGCATCGCCTTCTCAGCAGCCGCAAGCGTTGCCGACCCGACCACTCCTTCCGGGGTGGCGATCACCTCGATCGCGGATGCGCCGATGTGTTGCCAGAACGGTATTGGCCGGTCGTACGCAGAGCCCGAACCGTCGATGTGGCCCGGCGGCATAAACGATTGCGGCTCTGTGTCGACGGCATCTTCCATCTTCACCATTTCCGGAAAGAGGGCGAGCGAGAACGACGTCTCGCACTCGTCCCCGTGTACGAATGGAGTATCGAATGGGCCCCCATGCTCCTTGTCTCGAATGTGCTGCTTGATCGTGAACCACCAGTTGACGTTGATCAGCAGCGCCGGGACCTGGTACTTCTTGCCGAACTCGTGCATCGCCACCGGGATCGCGTAGTCCTGCCCGTGTCCGTTCAAGATGATCTGCTTGCGAAAGCCGGTGTTCCAGAGGCCGGCGATGACCGCACGTAGATAGGCGACGAAGGTTTCCTCGGGGATCACGACCGTGCCTGGCATGCCCAGGTGGTGAAACGGGTGCGAGCCGTACCAGATGGGCTGTGCCACTGTGCACCCGGTGGCTTCGGCGATCGCCTCCGCCATGCGCGTGACAAGGAAGATGTCCTCGCCGTTGGGACCGTGCGGGCCGTGGTTCTCCGTCGCCCCTAGCGGAACGATGATGAGATCGTTCTTTTCGAGACGCTCCTGGATCTGCTTGCCGGTCATGTTCTGCATGTAGATTCCGGTGGCCCGATCCATGTGGCCGCCACTCGGCGGCAGGTTCCACTTACTCATCTAGCCCGCCCCTTTTGTGACATTTGTGCGCCGACTGTATCCAATGTTCGCGGGCACAAGCATACTTCCCCACCTGCGGGTCGCTCCACCGGGCCAGGCCGACCCGCACTGCGGTCGTCGTGTACGAGGCGCCCGCTGTGCTTACGTCGGTGATGGGCTCGGCGACGGAAGCCACTGGCAATCGCAACCCGGGTTGAGAGTGTTCGTGTTCGAGACGATGTCCTGGCGCACGAAAGCCGCTATGACGGTCGTCGCCTCAGGCGTCGAGCCTGTGTGCCGGGCCAACTCGATCGTGTAATCGTCGATGTCGGTCGCGGACGGGGCCTTCATGGCGAATGCGAGGCTTGCCGATTGAGCGTTTGCCTGGATCGGGCCGATTCCTCGGCATCCCAAGGCCAGGGCCTCGGTCAAATGCCGGGTCGCGGCGAGGTGGTCGGCCAACCACCCCGATCGGGCGACGAGGCCTTGCTGATAGGTGAAGCCGAAATCCGCCGACGGACCGATCAATCGGGCACCCACCGCTTCGAGGGCGGCCGTCTGACCTGATGCAAAGGCATAGTCCACCGCATCGCTGCCCAGGGCATGCGTGATCGTGTCGTCGTCCAGCCTGACGAGCTGCAGCTTCGGCTCCAACGCTGACAAGTGGGCCGCGGCTGCCTCCTCCGCACCCCCGAACGCGGTCCCAAGCCGTCCATGCGTCGGCGGGGCTTGAGCTCCCGATCGCGCCCAAAGCTTGACGAAATCTGGAGAGGTGAGATCGACGGCGACAAGCCGCAGATCCGGCCACGTCGGCGCACTCAGAACGGCTGAGGAGACGTCGACCGCGGCCACATCGGCTGCACTCGCCTCCAAGGAGGCGACCGGATCGCCAGATGCGCTGACCAGCTGTACGTCGAGCCCATAGGCGCGGTAGGCACCCGCCTTCGCGGCATCGACGAAGCATGTGAAACGTTCGTCGGTGCCCACTGCCACGCGCATCGCGACCAGAGGCGTGTGTGCGGCGATCGAGCTCGACGCTGCCCCTCCGCACGCTGACACGGCCATCGCGACGATTGCGATCCCGACCGCTTTCACCGCAGTGCGGCTACCTCTCTTGACCCGCCGGCTGTCCGGCCGCGTGTCTTCTTTGATTCGGCTCGGCCGCGGGTGACAAGCGCCTGGGCAGCCCGGTAATCGGTGACGAGAACCGAGATAAGCCGCGAAGTTACGGCGGCGTAGAGCGCATCCACCTTCTCCGGCCCACCCGCGGCGACGACGCGAATCGGGATGGACCGGATCTGCTCCAGGTTCAAACCCACGATACGGCGGCTCAAATCGTGGTCAATCTCCTTGCCCTGACGGTCGAAGAAGTGTGCCGACATATCGCCGACCGCACCGAGCCTGATCAGGTCGGCCAGCTCGGTTCGCGTGACCACCGCCTCCTCGGCGAGCTGGACGCTGCCGGTCACTGAGCCGAGCCCGAGGAGGATGGCGTCTGCCGATGCGGCGCGGTCGACCGTCCTCCCGATGGCAGGCTCCGTCATCAAGGCGGCTGCGGTTGCGGGCGAACCGACGATGGCCGGCGCCGGCATGTGCTCGGCGACGCCGCCGAACACTTCCGCAAGTTGGTCGATCGGCGCGTGCGGATTCATCCCGGCGGAGCCGCGACTCAGCCCACCGACTGCGGCAACGAACGTGGCGCGAACCGGCCGCGGGTCGACGACCAGCTTTGGAATCAGCGCGATGGTGCGGCTGATGCTGATTGCGACGACCATGTCGTCGCGCAAAATCCGCTGCAGATACGCGGCGGCCGCGCGGGCAATGGCCTGGCGTAGTTTGATGGGATCTTCGAAGTGGGGCACCACGACCGCCTCGTCGAGCCCCAACTGCGCGGCGAGCAGCGACTCGAGGTCGGCGTATGGCGACACCGCGGAGTTGACCCGGATCTGGACGATGCCCTGGTCCCGGGCCTGCTGCAGCAGCCGCGTGACCTTCACCCGCGATACGTGAACCACCTTCGCGATCTCCTGATGCGTGAGGTCGAACTCGTAATAGAGACGTGCAACCTTCCCCAGCAGCTCCCCATCGGATGTCTTGCGACCGCCCTGGGTGCTGTACATTCGGCACACATACTAAGCGCCCGTAAACTCCTGGGAACTTGACGCCGTAACACAGGAGCCCTATTCTTCGCCAGGGTGCATTGGTGCGTTTGATGCACAAATGTGCGAGCACACGGCACGGGATCAAGCCGCATTGACCATGCCCCAGCGAGGTGACGGACTGATTCGGTCGCGGCGCGGCTGGGCTCGCGCTTCCGCGCCGCTCGGGACGCGGAATGGCTAGCAGCTACGTCCTCGCTCTCGACGCCGGGTCGGGATCGGGGCGCAGCGTGCTGATCAGCACCGACGGGCGCGAGTGCCATACCGCTGCCCGAGATTGGGGCTACGTCTACGAACCGGACGTCCACCCGTCGGCATGTCACCTCGACCCCGACGCTTTCTGGGCCTCCCTGGCGCAAACCGTGCGCGAAGTGCTCACGCGGGCCGGCGCCGATGGACGGCAGGTCGTAGCGGTGAGCTCGACCAGCCAACGCGAGGGTTGCGTCTTGCTCGACGGGGCTGGGAGCGAGCTGTACGCCGGTCCCAACCGGGATCTCCGGGCGCAAGCTGAAGGCGCCGAGCTTGCGAGCACGCACGGCGAGCAGATCTACGAACGAACTGGGCACTACCCGTCAGCAATGTTCGCCGCAGCCCGATTGCGGTGGTTTCAGCGCCACCGGCCAGAGCTTGTTCGCCGATCCGGCCGCCTGCTGATGCTCAACGACTGGGTCCTCTACCGGCTCAGCGGGATCTGTGCGTCCGAGCCAACGAACGCTGCGGAAACTTGCCTGTTCGACATACATACGCAAACGTGGGCAGACGACCTTGTCGAAGAGCTGGGCTTGCCTGCAAGTCTCTTGCCCGACGTTGTCAGCTCGGGAACGGTGATCGGCGCCGTCACGCCGGCGGCCGCCCGAGCCACAGGTCTCCGCAGCGGCACCCCGGTTGTCGCGGGAGGTGCGGACACCCAGTGTGGAGTGCTCGGCAGCGGTGCGTCGGCCGAGGGTGACGTCGCAGTCGTCGCAGGGACTACCACGCCTCTCCAGATGATCCTGAGCGCGGCGACGATCGATCCCAATCGCCGGCTCTGGTCGGCGCCGTATCTGCTCCCGTCGACCTTCGTTCTCGAAAGCAACGCCGGAGCTGCCGGTACGGTTTATCGCTGGTGCGCCGACAGCTTCGTCGGCAACGGCCTGTCGTCTAACGGCAAGGGCTCGTCTTGGGATGGGTTGAATGCGCGTGCGGCGTCGATTCCCGCGGGTGCCGGAGGCGTCAAGTCTTTTGTCGGCGTCACGGTGATGAACGCCAAAAACGTTTGGGCCCCGATGGCCGTCCTTGAGCTGGGATCGTTGGTCTGGGAGGGGGACACGCCGGCAGCGATCGCCCGCGCTGTCCTGGAAAGCCTCGCTTTCGCCGCCCGCGCGAACGCCGCCCAACTCGCTGCAGCTGCTCCGGTCCCGGTGCGTCGAATCACAGCCTGCGGTGGTCTGACGCGCTCAGACCTCTACCTGACCCTGCTTGCTTCGTGCCTGGGCCGGAAGGTGAGCGTCCCGAGATGGCGCGAGGGAAGTGGCGTCGGTGCAGCGGTTTGCGCGGCGGTCGGCGCCGGCGTTTATTCCAACCTGACCCTCGGACAGCAGGCCATGGTCTCCGTCGACCGAACCGTTGAGCCTGATCCTGAACTGGTATCGGCTTATGACGCGCTCTTTCCCATCTGGCTCGAGGAGTTCGACACACTCGCGGCGCGAGCTCGGAAAGCGAGCGTGAATTAGTCAGTTGGTCATTCTTGTGACGGCCGCACTCGACGACGAAAGCCTCGCGACGCTCCGCGACATCGCGGAGGTCAGGTATGAGCCGCTCATCCGCACGGGACGGCTTTTGTCCGGGCCCGAGCTGGTAAGCAAGCTCGACGGCGTCGATGTATTCGTGACTGAAGCGGATCCCGTGCGCGACGAGGACATGGCCGCCTTCTCAACCTTGAAAGTTATCTGTTCGTGCCGTGGCAACCCGGTGAATGTGGACATCGAGGCAGCCAGCCGCCATGGGCTCTTGGTCATCAACACGCCGGCCCGCAACGCCGAGGCGGTCGCCGAGCTGACCGTCGCGTTGATGATCATGCTCGCCCGCAAGATTCCGGATGCGCAGGCGATCGTCAAGTCCCCACCGGACAGATCGACGCGCGGCGGGATGCGGGCGTACTTCGAGCTCAGAGGGCACGAACTTTGGGACCACAATGTTGGCCTTGTCGGTCTGGGCGCGGTCGCCATGCGCGTCGTCGAGCGCCTGCGGGCTTTTGGGGTTCATCTCGCCGCTTTTGACCCGTACGCGCCGGCGGAGCGATTCAGCGAGCTGGGCGTGAAGAGCGCGACGCTGCCCGAGCTGATGGCCGAGTCTGACTTTGTAAGCGTGCATGCAGCCGTGACGGACAGCAGCCGGGGCCTGGTCGGCGCACGAGAGTTGGCGCTCATGAAGCCCACCGCTTATTTCATCAACACCGCGCGGTCCGCGGTCACTGACCAGGATGCGCTCGTGACCGCGCTGAAAGATCGTCGGATTGCGGGCGCCGCCCTTGACGTCTACGACGAGGAGCCGCTGTCTCCCGACCATCCTTTGCAGCGACTCGACAACGTCATCCTGCTCCCCCACATCGGCGGAAACACGTTCGAGATCGCGGTTCACCAGGGTCGGATCCTCGTGCCGGACCTCGTTCGCCTTGCTCGTGGAGAGCGACCACATAACGTGCTCAACCGAGACGTCTGGCCATCCTTCGAATTCATGCCCGGGACCGCACGCTCACGCGTCGGCGAAGGCCAAGGAGAATACGCGTGACCGACCAAGAAGCCTGCAGTCTGCTTGCGACCATGACCCGCGAGCTCTACGACAACAAGTTGGTGACGGCCAAGGGCGGGAATCTTTCCATCCGCTGCGACAGCCGCGACAACGCCTGCTGGATCACGCCAAGCCAGAACTTCAAGGGCGGCCTTGCGGCAGAGGACATGGTCCTGGTGGATCTCGAGGGCCAGAAGATCGATGGGCGTTTCAAACCGTCGGTCGAAGCCGGATATCACGCCGGGATCATGCGTTTGCGCCCCGAAGTCAACGCCGTCGTGCACACGCACGCCCCGTACGCGACGGTTTTCGGAATGAGCGACATGGAGATGAAGCCAATCACGACAGAGGCGATCCTGATCGCCAATTACCCGAACATTCCGTTCCACCTGGGTGGAACGGCCGACCTCCATGCCTTTGTGCTGAAGCATCTCGGCGGTGGCACGGCAAAGGGAGCGTTCCTCCGCAACCATGGCTTGATCACTACCGGACGATCGCTTCGCGAGGCGGTTGATTACACGTACATGGTCGAGCACACGTGCCACATCTTGATCACGGCCAAGATGGCAGGAATCGAGCCCTCGCTTGTCCCTCAAGACATCGTCGAGCGGATCGGTCAGTACGTGGCCGTGATCTGATGCGGCTTGGCTTGATCGGATGCGGGTGGATCGTCGAGAGGGGACACACGCCTGCGATTCAGCAGGCGAACGGCGCCATGAATTGGTTCGGCGAAGGAGGCGTCGCCGCCGATATCCGCGTCGTCGCCACTGCTGACGTGAGTCTTGAGCGTGCACGCCGATTGGCCAGTCGCCATGGGCTCAGCGAAAGCGACGCCTATGACGACTATCGCCGGCTCCTCGCGCGCTCGGACATCGACGCCGTCAGCGTCGCGACACCGCCCGACAGTCACCTCGAGATAATTCGCGAAGCAGCGGCTTCGGGTAAGCAGATCGTGTGTGAGAAGCCGATCGCAACGACGCTGGCCGACGCCGACGCGATGATCGATGCCTGCGCGAACGCAGGCGTCATTCTCGCCGTCTACCACAACTACCTCTATTACGCTCAGTCAGCGCTCGTTCGCCAGATCTGCGACGAGGGAACGATTGGCGCTGTCGAGTTGACCGAGATCGCCGGCCTAGGTGCTCGGCCCTGGGTAGGAGCACCTGAATACCGTCCGGGATGGCGCCGCCAGATCCAGCACGCAGGCGGTGGAGCTCTGGTCGACGTCGGCGTTCACGCTTTCTATCTCACAGCCGCATTCCTGGGCGCGCCGGTGAGTGCGGTAGCTGCGTCGGTTGGCTTCGACGACACCGGCCTCGACGACCTGGCTCTCTGCCGCCTCGAGACAAGCCGAGGTCAAGGAATCGTCAACGTGGCATGGCGCCAGGGCGGGGCGAAGGTGGTGGTCATGGGAACTCGGGGTTACGCCGAGGTGATCTTCGACGAAGGGGTCGGTTACTACGGATACCCGGCGCGAGGTGTCCGGGTATTCGCCGAAGGTCGGCCGACGACTACGCACTACGCGCCGTACTTCACCGGCATGTTCGCGCCCCAGCTGTTCACAGACCTGGCTCGCCTGTTCGACGGTGACGCCAAGGCGTATCCGGCGCGGGGCGAAGACGCGCGGGCTGCTCTCGAGGTGGCGATGGCCGCGTACGAGTCGGCTGCGAAGCGAGCCACCGTCGACCTTCCGCTTGACAAGGGCAGCGCGCTGTATCGAGAGGGTTTGGCTGCGCTGAGGCCGCGCACTATGTCAGGAGGTGTTCGATGACAGCAGCGCTGGACATCCGCACGATCGAGGACTACGCCCCGCGGCTGGAGCACGAAGGCTCGACGAAGGTCTGGTGGTTGGTCGACGCCCGAGAGATGTTCGCCGACACCAAGGGCTCGCACCTGGATTCGATCGCTGAGGTTGAGATTCCCGGCACGGGAGCTGTGACGATGCCCCCGGCGGGCTGGAAGTTCTGGTACGTCACCTCGGGAAAGGGAAAGGTCCTGCTCGATGGCCGCGAGCGCACGGTATCGCCGGGCGATTTTGTGGTCTCTCGACCGGGTCAAACGCTCGAGCTCAGGTCGGCCAGCCCTAATGCGGGCGTCCATCTGCTCGGCTTCACGATCGAGGACAACGACGGTTCTGCGGCAGCCGCAAGTTACCGGCATGCCGGCCTCGACGTCCGCTCGATTCACGACATCAAGCCGGAGGACATCGGCGAAGGCGGTGCGACGGTGTGGTGGCTGTCCCGGCGGGGCGAGTTCAAGGATGCGACCGCAGGTGGGCACCTGGAGCTGGTCGACGAATTCGAAGTGGCAGCCGGAGGCGAGGTTCATCCACACGCCCACGAGACCTGGGAGTTCTACTACGGCCTGTTTGGCCGCGCTCTCATGACCATCTCAGGCGAGGAGCGCACCATGGGGCCGGGCGACCTCGTCGTCATCCCTTCAGACGCGGTTCACAGCATCAAACCGGTCGGACCGCACACCGGTACGCGGTGCTTCTGCTTTGCGGTCGGAATCAAGGGTGCACGGGAATACAACTACGGCAAGGACGTGCCGACCGGGGTACGCGCGTAGACCCGCTGCTCGAGTGCCAACCGTCGGTGCTTACTGCAAGGAGCTGGTGAGGAGATGAAGAAGGCGCTGATCCTGCAGGGTGGGCTGGCCCTGCATAAGCCACGAGAGGTCGCCGAGATCTTCGAGGGCCAGCTGCGTGAGTTCGACTTCGACGTCGACACGGTTGACGATTTCGACGTGCTGCTCGACGCCAAGAGGCTGACCAACACGGACCTGTTCGTTCTGAATTTCCATCTCGGCGACCTGAACTGGAAGCTCGGATGGATCACCCCCGAGCAGTCCCTGGGCCTGACGACCGCAATCAAGGCCGGTACCGGTCTTGCAGGCATTCACGCCGGACTCGGTGATGCCTTCCGCAACGAAGTCGAATTCCAGTACATGGTCGGCGGGCAGTGGGTCGCCCACCCAGGGGACGACGGGGTAACTTACGACGTTCACATCGCCGATCGCGACGATCCGATCACCAGAGGCGTCGAGGATTTCACGGTCTCGACCGAGAAGTACTTCATGCACATGGATCCCGGGGTTCATGTGCTGGCGACCACCCAGTTCGATGAGGTCTCAATGCCGATCGCGTGGACCAAGACATACGGACAGGGCAAGGTCTTCTACTGCTCGCTCGGGCACAAACCCGAGATCGTGACCATGCCACAGGTTCTGAAGATGGTGACCCAGGGCTTCCTGTGGGCCGCACGGTAAGGAGAGATAAAGGATGAGTTCGAGGATCACGATCATCGGCGGAGGCAGCAGCATGTTCGTACCGACGCTGCTACGGCGCATCCTGAACGCGCCTTCGCTGCGAGGCAGCACGGTGTGCTTGATGGACGTCGACGCCGGACGCCTTGCCACGATGACCGCCCTCGCGAAGGCGCTAGTCAAAGCCGAGAAGGCGGACCTTCACATCGAAAGCAGCGGGAATCAGCGAGAAGCGCTCACAGGAGCCACTTTCGTGATAGTCGCCATTTCCGTCGGGGGTATGGCCTCGTGGGAGGCGGACATAGAGATTCCTGGCAAGTACGGGGTCTATATGCAGATCGCCGATTCCGTGGGTCCGGCCGGAATGATGCGAGCGTTTCGAAACCTGCCAGTGATCGCCAGCATCACCCACGACCTGGCTGAGGTCTCGCCAGATGCGTGGGTCTTCAACTACTCAAATCCGGCGGCGGCATGTGCCATGGCGATGGCGACGACTCCGTCGGTGAAGTCTGTATCGCTGTGCTCGTGCACGTTTCTCGCCGCCTCGGGAATGTGGATGGAGCACGTGACCGGGATCCCAGCAGACCAGTTCGTCGTTCCTTCGGTCGTCGGTGGAATCAATCACTGCGCTGGAATTCTCAAGCTGCGGCTCAAAGACGGTCGCGATGCACTGCCAATCTTCCGCGAGAAGAGCAACGACGTTTTCGTGCATTTTGCGTATGACACATACGGCGTGATTCCGTACTGTTCCAACCACTGGGCGGAGTTCTATCCGCAACTGCAGTACCTGGAAGACAAGTACGAGGGCCGAGCACAGGGTCTGATGATGAAGCGCGGCCTTCGCATCTACGACATGACGAAGCAGCGCGCTCGGGTTCAAAAATGGCAGGATCTTGCCGAGCGTTGGGCGCAGCCGGAAAACTCCAGCGAAGTCTCGCTTGCGAACCTGCCCCCCGGCGACGAGGACTGGGGAATCGAGGTCATCGACATCATCGCCGCGATCCTCGAGAACCGCAACCAGGTCTTCGTCGTGAACACGATCAACAATGGCGGCCAGACGAACCTGCCGGCTGACGCTGTAGTCGAAGTGTCGGCCCTGGTAAACGCGTATGGCATCCACCCGATGCAGGTTGGAGAGATCCCCGAAGCGTGGGCGGCGCACCTCCGTCAGCACATAGCAACGCAGAAGTTGACCGTGCAGGCGGCTCTGAGCGGGGACCGGCACATCGCGCTGCAGGCTTTCATCCATGACCCGCTCTTGGCCGCCCGTCTTGAACCCGAGCAGTCGGCCGCACTGCTCGACGAGATGCTCGAAGCCAACGAGCGTTTCCTCCCGCAGTTCGCAAGGAAGACGCCGGTCATGAGTACGTGACCGATGAGTTGCATCGGCGCATCTCCGAGATGGGCCGACGACTCAACAACTGGGGCCGTTGGGGGCCGGCGGATGAACTCGGTACCTTGAACCTGATCACCGCTCAGGCGCGCCTCAAAGCTTCTTCGACCGTGACCTCCGGCGACACGATAAGCCTCGCCATCCGGCTCGACGAGTCGGGACCGCAGCCGGCGTTCGAGCGACGGCTCAATCCAAGCCACGTCATGCTCGAGACTGGGGCCGACGTCGTGACAGGCTCACAGCCTGGTGGCGTGGGTGGCACTGGCTGGTCCGACGACATGGTGACGATGGCTTTGCAGGCCGGGACCCACTGGGACGCGCTCGCTCACTGCTTTCACGACAAACGCATGTACAACGATCGCGACTGCGGGCTGGTGACATCCGGCGGCGCTCAGGCCAACTCGATAGTGGCGGCGTGCGACCGGATCGTTGCCCGAGGAGTCCTTGCAGACCTCCCCGCCGTCGCAGGCGAGCCGCTCTCGCCTGGACAGGCGATTACCTCGGACATGATTCGACACTGTCTTGAGCGGGAGCGCGTGGAAGTCGAGCCGGGGGATGTGCTTATGCTCCGCACCGGTCATATGCAGCGCTGCTATTCGCCGCAATCGGGGTGGGCGAAATTCACCCATCATCCGCAGCCGGGCCTTGATATGAGCGCACTGCCCTGGATCCACGAGGCTGGGATCGCAGCTGTCGCAGCAGACAACTGGGCTGTGGAGGTCATCTCTCCGGGGTCGGACCCGTCCGCACTGCCGCTGCCCGTCCACGCGGTCGCGATCGTCTACATGGGCCTGTACCTCGGCGAGATCTTCGCCCTCGACGACCTGGCCGCCCGGTGCGCGGCTCGCAAGCGCTACACATTCCTGTTGATCGCGGCGCCCCTGCCGTTCAGCCGCGCGGTTGGCGCGCCCGTCAACCCCATTGCGGTCCTGTGAGGCCGTGAGCCAGGCCATCCGGGAGCTTTCTTGACAGCCCTCCAGAGGCGTGCTAGCTTAGCCTGACTTTAGTGCGACTTTTGCACAAATGTGCGCGACCAAAGCCGCCGCGTCGCCCTTCGGTGCGTTGATGCCGTCACCCCGCACGCTGCTGAATGTGCGGGGGCTGACGACCATCTACGACACCCCCCGTGGCCGCGTCCGAGCTGTCGATGACATCAGCTTCAACGTCGATCGCGGTTCGATCCTCGGCCTCGTCGGTGAGTCGGGCTGTGGAAAGAGCGTCACGGCGCGCTCGGTCATGCGCCTGGTCGACCTCCCCGGTCGCATCGTCGAGGGCAGCAGCGTTGAATTCGACGGCCATGAGTTGCTGGCCCTCAGCGAGCCCGAGATGCGCGCGCTGCGAGGCCGCCAGATATCGATGATCTTCCAGGAGCCGACAAGCTCGCTCAACCCCGTGTTCCCCGTCGGCGACCAGGTGGCGGAATCGGTCCGCTTCCACATGAGGCTGTCGAGGCGCGCTTCACTGGAGCGTGCGCTCGAGATGTTCACGCTCGTGGGCATCCCCTCGGCGCGGGCACGCCTCGACAGCTATCCGTACGAGATGTCGGGTGGAATGCAACAGAGGGTGATGATCGCGATGGCGCTGGCTTGTGAGCCGAAGTTGCTGATCGCAGACGAGCCGACGACGGCGCTCGACGTCACGATCCAAGCGCAGATCCTCGATTTGCTCCTGGGCCTGCGTGAGCGGCTGGGCATGGCCATCATCCTCATCACTCACGACCTTGGCGTCATCGCTGAGATGGCCGACGAGGTCGCGGTGATGTATGCCGGCCGCATCGTCGAGACGGGGGACGCCGACCACATCTTTCAGCGTGCGCGCCACCCCTATACCGCCGCCCTCATGCGATCGATTCCCCGCCTCGGCACGAATTCGTCCGAGCCGCTTCGCGTGATCAGGGGCATGATCCCCAACGCGTTCGACTGGCCCCGCGGTTGCCGATTTGCTCCTCGGTGCGATTTCGCGTTCGACCGCTGCACGGCGGAGGAACCTCGGCTCATGCCCGCGGGCAGCCAGCGCGCTGCTTGTTGGTTGAACGTCGCCGGCCGTGATCCGTCCGGCGAAGAGGTACCCGCGTGAGCGCTGCTGCGCCGCTGCTCGAGCTGCAGCACGTCGAGAAGCACTTTCCGGTCAAGAGCGGCATCCTGCAGCGAACCACAGGCCACGTCAGGGCGGTGGACGGTGTCGACCTTCGCGTCATGCCAGGCGAGACGGTTGGACTGGTCGGGGAGTCCGGCTGTGGAAAATCAACGCTCGGCCGAACGATGCTGCGACTCGTCGAGCCGACGGCAGGCAAGATCCTGTTCGAGGGACGAGACATGTCGACCCTGACCTCACGGCAGATGAAGGCCGTGCGCAAGCGGCTGCAGATGATCTTCCAGGACCCGGTGGGCTCCCTGAATCCCCGCTTCACCGTGCAAGACATCGTCGCCGAAGGTCTGCGCATCCACGGTGGTTTCACGGCCGTTCAGCAGCGAGCCAAGGTCGCCGAGATGCTTGGGCGTGTCGGCCTTCCAAAGGAGGCGGCGCACCGCTATCCCCACGAGTTCTCAGGTGGCCAGAGGCAGCGCATCGGGATCGCGCGCGCACTCGTGCTCGAACCGAAGCTCGTGATTGCCGATGAGCCGGTGTCCGCTCTCGACGTCTCGATTCAATCGCAAGTGCTCAACTTGCTTGTGGAGCTCAAGCGCGAGTTCGATTTGACGTACATCTTTGTCGCTCACAACCTTGCGGTCGTCGGCTACATCTCAGATCGGATCGCGGTCATGTACCTAGGTAAGGTCGTCGAGCTCGCCCCCGTCTCCGAGCTGCAGCGAAATCCACTTCATCCCTATACGAAAGCCCTGTTCTCGGCCGTGCCTGTCCCGGTCCGCGGCCGCGAGCGTCAGCGGGTCGTCCTGACCGGCGACGTCCCCAGTCCACTTAACCCACCATCCGGCTGCCGTTTCAGGACGCGGTGTCCGCTCGCACAAGACATCTGCGCTCAGGTCGAACCCGAGCTCGAAACCAAGGCTCGCGACCACTACGCCGCCTGCCATTTCGCAGGCAAGCCCCTACCTGCTGCCCCGGCGGGTGAATCCGTGATTGGAGGAAGACAATAAGGATGGCTAGTTTCGACAGTCTGACGCGGCGCGATTTCCTGGTGAAGTCATCGATCGCGGTGGTCGGGGGCGGCATCGCGCTTCCCGCTTTACTCGAGGCTTGTTCGTCCGGCACGGCAACCAAGACACCAACTGCGACGCTCAACGTCGGGTCTCTGTTGGAACCAACCACGCTGGATCCGAACATCATCAACAGCAACACATTCCCGTGGCGGAACACGATCTTCGACCCCCTGATCAGCATTCCCGTGACCGATATCAAGTCGTTCAAGCTCGGCAACATCCAGACATGGCTCGCCAGCTCCTACAAGCCGAGCGCGGATTACACGTCCGTGACGATGACCATCCGCCAAGGGGTGAAGTATCACGACGGCAAGACGATGACCCCACAGGACGTCGCCGACTCGATCAATTTCTCGCTGACCCCGGCGAGCGCGGGTTCAATTCAGGTGAGCTTGGCCGCCGTCAAAGAAGCGACGGTGAACGGTCAGGACGTCGTTGTCACCTTCAAGCAACCGAGCGTCGATGGTCTGTACCGGCTGACTCTCTTCCGCGTCCAGCCCTTGAGCAACCATGCGAACGTCACCAAGAACCCGATCGGAACCGGACCGTTCAAATTCGTGGAGCACGTCGCCGGCGATCACATGACGGTCGAGCGGTTTACCGACTACTGGAAACCGATCGACTCGAACATCCAGAAGATCGTCTTCCACTACTACTCCGATCCGGACGCCCTCGTGAGCGCAGCCCTCTCAAACCAGATCGATATCCTGCAATTCGGCCGGACGAGCGACGCCGCAACGCTCAGCGGCGGCGGATGGAACACCTATAACGCTCCGATTTCCGACTACCTGGTCTGGATGCTGAACTACAAGGGCAAGAGCCAGGCGATGCTGAACAACGACTTCAGGCAGGGCCTCGCCAGATCCGTCGACCGCGTCAACGTCGCCAAGGTGAGCTACGACGGGCTGACGTCTCCGATCACGATCCCCGACCTGCCCAGCCATCCGACCTACGACAAGACGATCGCGGACGAGTGGAATTTCGACCTGAACAGCGCTAACAGCTTCTTTCAGAAGTCCGGCTTTTCCAAGGCCTCCTTCCAGCTCGTAGCGAGGAGCAACCAGACTGACACCGTCCAGGCCGCACAGATCATCAAGGCGTCTTTGGCGCAGATCGGAGTCACGGTCAACATCGACCTTCGCGACCAGGCGACGGCCGTGCAGCAGGCTGCGCAAGGCGCTTATGAGTCATGGTTGATGTTCTGCAACATCGGCATTCCGGAAGTTCAGGACTTCGAGGACTGCGGCAATAACTTCAACCCCAAGGCGCTTCCCTTCACGACCTACAACGACGCCTACAACACAGCGGCGGCGACGACGGATCCGGCGCAGCGAGTTGCAGCCTTCAAGCAGGTGTGGAAGGCGCTGCACGAGGGAGCGTGGGCCATCCCGATCTGCATGCGCGGATCACTGTTCGCGCAAAAGTCGAACATCAGTGGGGTGCAGTACGACGCCA
Organism: uncultured Actinomycetes bacterium; assembly: GCA_964461175.1. Classification (GTDB taxonomy): domain Bacteria; phylum Chloroflexota; class Dormibacteria; order Dormibacterales; family Dormibacteraceae; genus 40CM-4-65-16. The sequence goes on from CAYWTI010000309.1 coordinate 23,567, forward strand.
AGACGCATCTGGTCTACACCAGCATTCAGAAAACGTAAGTCGCTGCCCTAGGTGGCGGTCTTCGTTGTGCGGCGAGTCGCCGGGATGGTGCCCGTATTCCTGGGCGGCTCGATCGTGCTGTTTGCGCTGCTTTACATCCTGCCCGGAGATCCGGCCGTCGTCATCCTCGGCGACAGCGCCCCGCCTCAAGCGCTCGCCGCCGTAAGGCATCAGCTGGGACTCGATCTTCCGTGGTGGCAGCGCTACTTCTCTTGGCTTGGGCACATGCTCCAGGGCGATTTCGGCACATCGCTGATCTATCACCAACCCGTTGGGGAGCTGATCGCACAACGCCTCCCGATCACGCTCGAGCTGGGCCTGTGGTCGATCTTGATCGCCATCTTGATCGCGACACCGGCTGGCGTTTATTCCGGCTTGCGGCCGGCGAGCATTCTCTCTCGCGCAATCGACCTCTTCAACGCGACCGCGATCGCGATTCCGGTTTTCTGGCTAGCGCTATTGCTGCAGATCCTTTTCGCCCTCCAACTCGGCTGGTTGCCAGCGGTCGGATACGTGCACTGGGAGGACGACCCGATCATGCACCTGGAGTCGCTGCTGCTGCCCGCAGTCACGCTTGCGGTCGGGACGGTGCCCGTGCTGGCGCGGTTCCTTTCCGCCGGAGTCCGCGAGGTCGCATCTCAGGACTACGTGATGACCGCCCGAGCCAAAGGGCTTCCCCCACTTCAGGTCGTGCTCAAGCACATACTTCGGAACGCCGTTCTTCCCACCATCACGGTGCTCGGGATAACGTTGGGCCGGCTTGCCGGCGGCGCCGTGCTCACCGAGGCGATCTTCAATGTGCCGGGGATGGGCAATCTTCTCTGGAGTGCGCTGCTGCAGCGCGACTACCTGACCATCCAGGCGATCACGGTAATCGTTCTCGCGTCGTTTCTCTTTATCAACCTGCTGACGGACATCGTGTATGCACTGGTCGATCCGCGGCTCCGCCACACGATCGCAGCATGAGCCAGAACGCGACCGAGGTCGCCCCACCGCCGAGCGCCGACGACATCCTTACAGCAACAGGCGCGCCGGCCGCGCCGGCGCGAAGATTGCCGGTCACGTGGCTGCAAGTCGTCCAGATCCTCGTGCCCTCGACATTCATCGTCTTGATGGTTCTTGTGGCGCTCTTTGCTCAGAACATCGCACCCCACGATCCGGATGTGCTGAATTTCAACCACCGCTTGGAGAAGCCGTCCCACGCATTTCTGTTGGGCACGGACGAACTTGGCCGGGACATTCTCAGCCGGCTGATATATGGGTCGCGGGTGTCACTGTTGGTGGCACTCGTCAGCACCATAATCACGCTCGTCATCGGTCTGCCACTCGGCCTTTACGCCGGCTATGTGTCAGGACGCTTGTCGAACTTCATCATGCGGGTGGTCGACGCCTGGTTGGCGTTCCCGCAGATCCTGCTCGCCATGATCGTGACCACGGTTCTCGGATCGGGAATCGTCAACATCTCGCTTTCCATCGCCCTTGTCTTCTGGCCCGGCCTGACTCGTGTCACGAGGGCGGCTGTGCTCGGACAGAAACAGCTGCAATACGTCGAGGCGGCTAAGGCGCTGGGAGGATCCTCGACTTACATCATGTTCCGCTCGATCTTGCCGAACATCCTCGCCCCACTTGCCGTTCAGACGGCGTTCTTGGCTGCCGGCGCGATCCTGCTCGAGGCGGGGTTGACATTCTTGGGGCTGGGCATCCGGCCGCCGACTCCATCCTGGGGCGGGATGCTGCAGGAAGCGAAGGCTTACCTTCGCCAGGACGCGTGGTTCGGGTTCTTTCCGGGCTTGCTGTTGTTGATGGTTGTGCTCGCGCTGAACGGAGTCGCCGACTCTGTTTCGCGCCACTTCGCCCGACGTTGACCGGCCCGACCGATTACGTCGCGATCCCCCCACCTGATTCCCTCAGGCCGATGCTGGTCGGCGAGACGTACATGGTGGTGACCGGCCATCCGCGCGTCACTCAGATAGCCGCCAGCATCCTCGAGCACGGAGGAAACGCCATCGACGCCGGCGTGGCCGCGGCAATCGCCAGCACCGTCGTGCAGCCCGACATGGCCAACGCCGGTGGGATCGCACCGATGACAATCCGGCGGGGCGGAGACGGAGCGGTCGAGACCATCTCCGGCGTAGGAGTCTGGGGTCGCCGGGTTTCGCTCGAGGAGATGGAGACGCGCTTTCACGGCAACCTCTCCGAAGGTGCCGCCGCGTGGATCGTCCCCGCCGCGCCTGACGCGTGGATCACGGCCCTGGAGCGCCACGGAACCTGGCCGCTCGCCAGGGTGGCCGCTCCGGCAATCGAGCTGGCGGTCGACGGTTTCGCTCTCGACGCCCGCGCTGCCGCGGTGCTTGGCGTCATGGGTACGCGCCGTTTCGCACGCTGGGAGACGACCCGGTCGGTCTACTGGCCTGAAGGCCGGCCGCCCCGAACCGGCGACGTGCTCCGCCAGAGCGAGCTTGGAAGGGTGCTTCAGCAAATCGCTGCTGGTGGCCGGGCCGCCTTTTACGAAGGCGAGATCGCCGCCACGATCGTCGCCGAGTGCGAGGCCTCAGGTGGCTGGCTGACCCTGTCCGACCTCGCCGAATATCACAGCCAGGTGGAGTCTCCGGCTTCCAGCCGATGGGGAGACTGGACCATCCACATCACGGGTGCGTGGACGCAGGGCCCGGCATTCCTTCAGGTTCTCGCGCTGGTCGCCTCTCTGGACATCGAAGCCGCCGGCTATAACAGCGGCGACTACATTCACCTTCTCGTCGAATCCCTCAAGGTCGTGTTCGCTGACCGCGAGCTGTACTACGGGGATCCGAACTTCGTCGATGTCGACATCGAGTGGCTCTTGTCCGAAGCGCACATCTCCGAGCTGCGCAGCCGAATCGGTTCCCGCGCGTGGCTTCCCGAGTCGGCCGCCGCGGGAGTTCGCGCTCGACAGCCAGACACGACGTACATCGCGATCACCGACCGCGAAGGGAATGCTTTCAGCTGCTCTCCCAGCGATACGCTGGAGTCAGCCCCGCTCGTCCGCGGGCTGGGCATAGTAGTTTCACCCCGCGGCAGCCAGAGCCGGCTTGACCCACAACACCCGAGCGTCCTCGGCCCCGGTCGCCGGCCGCGGATCACGCCCTGTCCGGCGATCGCGGTGCGCGACTCAGGAGAGGTCTGCGCCCTCGGCGCGCCGGGAGCGGACCAGATCGTGCAGGCGATGCTGCAAGCGTGGCTGAACATGCGGCGAGGCGCGACGCCGCAGCAGGCCACCGAAGCGCCTCGATTCGCCAGCTTCAGCAACCCGAGCTCCTTCTATCCCTGGCGCAGCATGCCCGGGCTCCTCGGGTTGGAACGACGCATCTCCGCGGCCGCCGGCGAAGAGCTGACCCGGCGGGGGCACACGATCGCGTGGCTGCCGGAATACGAGTTCGAGAATGCCGCGTTCTGCCTCGCCGGTGATGTGCTTCCACCGTCTGATGGACGAAGGTTCATGGGGAGCGCAGCCGACCCTCGGCGGTCGTGCTACGCACTCGGACGCTGATGAAGATCGGTCTCTGCCTTGCGACCGGCGACATGCATACCGAAAAGCCGGCATCCCTCAGTGATCTACTCGAACAGGCGCAGGAAGCGGAGGAGCTTGGCTTCGACTCCGTCTGGGTGAACGATCACTACTGGGTCGAGCAGGACGATCGTCGCCGGGTCGGCACACTCGAGCCGATGATCATGCTGGCTTACATCGCGGCGGCGACCCGTCGAGTCCGGCTGGGCACGCTCGTGCTTTGCGACGCGTTTCGGCATCCGGGACAGCTCGCGAGAGAGGCGGCGACGCTGGCGGACGGATCAGACGGGCGCTTTATCCTCGGCATCGGTGCAGGCTGGCACGAACGGGAATTCGAAGTCTTCGGCATTCCGTTCGACCGGCGGGTGTCACGACTCGCGGAGACCTTGGGCGTGCTGCCCGGTCTCCTGGCCGGCGAACGCGTTTCACTATCGGGCCAGTTCTTGCAGCTGGATGACGCCAGCATCGTCACGACGGCCCCTCCTCCTCCCGTATGGGTGGCCGCGTTTCGGCCACGGATGATCGACCTGGCCGCGCGGCTGGCGGACGGATGGCATGCCTCGTTCCTTCCGCCCGATGGAAAGCTCTTTGCCGAGCTCAGCGCGGCTGCCGCTGAGGCGCTCGAGCGCCACCGACGCGACCGGTCGAAGTTCTCGATCACAGCGGGCATACATGTGCTGCCGGTTGAAGGGCGTGATCGCGAGCGCGCGTTGACCAAGGCGCGGCTCCTTGCCGGGGGTGAGGGCGACCGCCCGATGCAAGAGAGAGGAGTGATCGGCGGACCGGACGAGATTGTCAAGGTGATTCGAGCCTATGGCGACCTTGGCGCAGAGGAGGTGATCCTCAATCTCTCCCTGGATCCCTTCGGTGGGTTCGACAGGGCCTATCCGAAGCGCCTCGCTCCAGTGATCGAAGCTCTTCGTTGACGGCCGTTGCGATGACCGATTACTGTTCTCTGGTGCATGGGCTGAACAATTGTCCACTGCTCTGAACCGCTTCGGCCCTATCGGTCTCGATCGGGACCGACTCCGAGCCGCGATGGCCGCGCATGGGGTCGACGGCCTGCTGGTGACGTCGCCAGAAAACGTCTACTACATCACCGGCTACACGACCTTGCCGACGGCCGGCAATCCCATCCTTTATCTGCTTCGGAATCGGTTCCCGTTCGCGGCCTTTGTCGACGCGCAAGCAAAGACCACACTGTTCTGCTGGCTCTACTCGACCATGGGCGTCGACCTCGAGGTGGACGAGGTCGTCGGTTTCTCGGATCGAGACGCAGCACTCGAGAAGCTCGCGGACTTTCTCGCCGCGCGATCTGGCAGCGCGATTGGAATCGAGTCGACCTGCCCCTACTATCTTTTCCGGCTTCTTGACCCGGACTCAACGTCGGTCGTGGACGACCTGCTGGTCGCAGCGCGAGCGATCAAAACGCCGTTGGAGATCGACTATCTGACTCGCAGCCTGGCTGCCGCGGAAGCGACCATTGCCGACCTCTACGGCATTTTGAGACTCGGCCTGGGGCGCGTCGACCTGATCCAGCAAGCCAAGGCCCGGGTGTTCGCGCACGGAGCGACAGGCATTGGGCATGCAACCGTGAGCTTCGGCACGGCCAACCCCGAGCTCGCCATCAACGAAGAGCTCCAGACCGACCATCTCGTGACGCTCGACATCGGGTGTGTCTACGAGGGCTACGCGTCCGACACGCGGCGTTATGCGTATGCGGGCACCCCGCCACCCGACCTTGTCGAGCACTACGCGCGCATGGTCTCGGTCGTTGACGAGGTTGGCGCGGCGATCGTCCCGGGAGCGAGCTACGCCGATGTCTTTCGCCGCGGCCGCGACCTTCTGACGGATGTGATCGGCAAGCCGCCGGCGTTCCTGTCCCATGTGGGCCATCACATCGGGCTGGAGACGGAAGAGGAGTGGATCACCGATCGAAACGATGCTCTGATCGAGCCAGGCATGGTGATCAACATCGAGCTTTACTCGCAAGCCCCCTCCGGCGACTACATAGGCGACGAGGAGACTTTCGTCGTCGAGGCGTCCGGCCCGAAGCGATTGTCGCAGTCGAGCAGAGAACTCCGGTCGGTATGAGCAAGGTCGGCTTCGGATTGATCGGGATGGGCGGCATTCAGTACGCGCACAGCTTCGCTTTCGACGGCTCCGATGCATCGGTCGTCGCCGTGTGCGACGTGGTCGAGGCCAAGGCTAAGGAGAGAGCAGCGACGTTTGGCGCTCGCGTCTACACCCGCGTGGAGGACCTCGTCAACGACCCCGACGTGGACGCCGTCGACATCACCCTCCCCCACAGTGCGCATTACGCCGCCTGCAAGGCCGCGCTTGAAGCGGGCAAGCACGTCCTGGTGGAAAAGCCCATGGTCCCCACGTACCGTGAGGCGCGCGAGCTCATCGACCTGGCGCGCGAGAAGAACGTGAAGTTCACTGTCGCGGAGAACACACGCTTTGTCGCCGCCTACGTCGAAGCGGCCAGGCTGCTCGCAGCTGGTGAGCTCGGCGAACCCCGAATCATCCGCACGCTGATCTATGGAAGTGAGGTGCGGCGCCTCAGCGACCCGACCCTATGGAAGGGACGCAAGGATGGAACCGTCGGCGGCGCGATTCTCGATGCCGGCCCCCATTCCTTCTATCTGTTGAAGTGGCTTTTTGGCGAGGTGCACGAGATCCAGGCCGTAACCGCGAAACTCGTTCCGCAAAGCGAGGTCGAGGACAACGCGTTCGTAACCGGAAAGCTGGCCAATGGGGCTATCTTCTCGACCGATTACACATTTACGGCCGAGATTCCGTGGGGAGAGCGATTGGAGATTTACGGAAGCAAGGGGTCGTTGATCGTGGATCAAATTGTGAATCCTCCCGCCGTTCACTTTCGCGGAGGACAGGACTACAACGGCATGCCCCTCGCCATCCCCTACGAACCGATGCGGTGGAAGTTCGATTCGATCATCGCGGGCGTGAAAGACTTCATCACCGCCGTCCATGACGACCGACCGCCGACAGTCGATCCCGAAGATGGCGCCTACGTGATCAAGGTGTGCGAGCGCGCCTACGAATCGGCCGCGGCACGGTCTCAACCGGTGGCTGTTGCGTGATGGATCCGCTCGTTATCACCGCGACGCCAAATATCTGCTGGCTCGATCCGAAGGTTCGCTACCCCCGCACGACGGCGGCCATCGCCACCGAAGCCGTGCGCTGCAGGAAAGCCGGCGCCTCGGTCTTGCACATGCACGCCGAAGGGCGTTGGGCGGAGACGATCACGGCGGTGAGGAAAGCCACCGACATGGTCGTGCAGTGCGGCATGTCGAGCCTTCCGATTCCGGATCGCATGGACGTGTTCGCAAATCGCTCGGACGAGATTTCGATCATCCTCGGCCACCACGACGAGGCTTTCGCCGGTCTCGACGTGTATGCGTTGCATCCGAGGACGGAACTGCTTGAATACTGCAGGCTCTCGCGCAAGCACCGTGTCTTGCTCGAGCTCGAGGTGTGGAACACCGGTCACCTCTGGAACCTTAACTGGCTCATCGAACGACGCGCGATCTCTCAACCGTACGTGACGACGCTCTTCTTCGGATGGCCTGGCGGACAGTGGTCGCCGCCAACCATCGAGGAGTACCTCCATCGACGCAAGCACGTTCCCCAAGGGTCCTTTGTGACCGTGAGCATCATGGGGGCTAAGCAGCGCGACATCATCGCAGCGGCAATCATGAACGGGGATCATGTGCGGGTCGGCACCGAGGATTACCCGTACGACCGGTCGGGGAAACTTGCGGCGACGCACACGCTGGTCAAAGAAGCCGCGGAGCTATCCCTTTCACTGGGGCGCCCGGTGGCCACACCCGCGCAGGCGCGTCGGATTCTCGGTCGGTGACCGCCGGACAGGCGCGCGTCGCCGTCGTGACGGGCGTCGCCCGTGGCATAGGCGCTGCGACGGCCAACAGGTTCCTCGCTAGCGGGGAGTACATCGTCGTCGGAGGCGACGTACTGGCCTGCGACATCAAAGGCGTTGACTTTTCGCCTTGCGACGTCGCCGACGAGCCACAGGTTGCTGCGCTCATCAATCACGCCATCGAAACTTACGGGCGGATCGATGTCCTGCTCAATATCGCCGGGGTCGTGCTCGTCAAGCCTTTGACGGAGACTTCGGTCGAGGACTTCCAACGCATCGTCAATGTCAATCTCGGCGGTACCTGGCTGTCGTGCAAACACGCATTGCCGCACATGCAAAGACGCCGTTCCGGCGCAATCGTGAACATGGCCTCGGTCTCGGGGCATGTAGGGCAGATTGATCACGCGCTCTATGGCGCGACGAAGGGAGCCGTTATCGCGTTCACGCGTGCCTTGGCGTGGGAGGTGGCGTCGTATGGCATCCGCGTCAATTCCGTGAGTCCAGGCTCGGTTGACACCCCGATGCTGCGCAGCGACATCGAGCTCGAGGCTCGAAAGACAGGGCAGAAGTTCGATGAAGTAAAAGCTCTGCGCGAGGGTGAGCAGGCGCTTGGTCGCTGGGCGAATCCGGAGGAGGTGGCCGAATGCGTCTGGTTTCTCGCGAGCGACGGAGCTTCATTCATCACGGGAGCCGATTTGTTGGTCGACGGCGGGTGGGTCGCACGATAGGCGCAGCCGACGCGCCGCGGACGCCCTGAACAGGGTTGCTCGCGCGGCGACCTCCCCCGCCGCGAGGAAACGCGCAGCATGAGATTGGGCCAGGCGGTTGGGGCGCTCCGCCACCCAGGGTTTCGGATCTTGTGGCTCAGCTTGCTAGTCAGCCAAGCCGGTTTCTGGGTCTCGAACGTCTCACTCCAACTGCTGGTCGTTCGCCTGAGCGGCGGGAACGCCTTCGAACAGGGGTTGCTGGCGTTCTTCAACTTCATCCCGAACCTGATCCTGTCGCCACTCGGTGGGATCCTGGCCGATCGCTACGATCGGCGGCTGGTAATCGTGCTGTCGCAG
>CAYWTI010000310.1:0-6707 GCA_964461175.1 uncultured Actinomycetes bacterium
TCGGCGCTCACAGACGCGGCGCTGTTCAACGGCCTGCATGTCGCCCTCGCGACGCTCGTGTGGGCGGGCGTGCTGGCGACCGCGTTGCTGACGCTGCCACGGACCGAGCGGGTGGCATCGCTGGGCCGGCTCGCCGTGGACAAAGGACCGGCATGAGCTTGCTTCGCGATTACCTCAGCCTGCTCAAGCTGCGGGTCGTCCTGCTGCTGGACGCGACGGCGATCGGCGTGATGTTTCCCGCCGCGCACGGTCATCCCGCCGTGGGCGCGATGCTGGCCGTGCTCGCCGGCGGTACGTGCGCGGCCGGCGGCGCTCACGCGATCAACTGCTGGTTCGACCGCGACATCGACGCAGAGATGAACCGCACCAAGCGCCGGCCGCTGCCGAGCGGCCGCATCCCCGCCTGGCATGCGCTCGCTCTCGGCATCGCCCTCAACGTGTTGGCGTTCGCGGTCCTTTCACTGGGCGCCAACGTCCTGGCCGCCGCGCTCGCGCTGACGGGATCGCTCGTGTACGTGTTCGTCTACACGGTCTGGCTCAAGCGCTCGACGCCGCAGAACATCGTCATCGGCGGGGCCGCGGGGGCGGTGCCGCCCCTAGTGGGCTGGGCCGCCGCGACCGGCACGCTCGACCTCACAGCGGTGGCGCTGTTCGGGGTTGTCTTCTTCTGGACCCCGCCGCACTTCTGGGCGCTCGCCCAGATGCTGAAGAACGACTACGCGCGCGCCCACGTGCCGATGCTGCCGGTGGTCGCGGGCGAGCGCAGCGCCAAGCGCCAGAGCATCGTCTACGCCGCCCTGACCGTCCTCGTCAGCCTGGTGCCGTTCTTCACCGGCTCGGCCGGACGCGTGTACCTCGCCGGCGCCATCGTGCTCGGCGGGGGGCTGCTCGGAATCGCGATCCTGGACCTGGAGAGCCGCGGCTGGACGCGCCGTCTGTGGCGCTACTCGATGGTCTACGTCGCCGTCCTGTTCGCGGTGTTTGCGCTCTCGCCGTTCCTGCCGTGAACCTCGAGATCGTCCGCCTGCACCTGGCGCAGATTGAAGGTTTCCACGACATCCCCGTGCACGGCTTCGTGATCAAGCACCCGCGCGCGGGCGCGATCCTGGTCGACACCGGAGTGGGGTGGGGGAACGAGCAGCTCATCCGCGATTGGAAGGTCGTCAACCGCCACGCCGCGGACGCGCTCGACGAGCACGACCTGAGCCCGGCCGACGTCAAGATCGTCATCAACAGCCACCTCCACTTCGACCACTGCGGGCAGAACGCGGTGTTCAAGCACGCGCCGTTCTACATCCAGCGTCCCGAGCTCGACCGCGCCCGCCGCGAGGACGACGCGACATGGTTCGACTTCGCGGGCGCGCGGTTCGAGCTGCTTGACGGCGACACCGAGATCGCCGAGGGTGTGAAGGTCGTGGCCACGCCCGGCCACACGGTCGGGCACCAGAGCGTCGTCGTCGAGACTGCCGACGGGAACGCCGTCATGATCGGCGATGCAGCCTACACGGCCGACATCTACGAAGAGGTCGAGGACGCCGACCTCTCCGAGTGGCGGGGGCAGCATGCCGACCGCGAGTCGTGGGCGCGCTCCCTGCACCGCGTGCACGAGATGCACCCACATTCCGTGCACTTCTGTCACGACGTCCGCGTCCTCTAGCGACACCGTGTTCGGTCCGCTCGTCGACGCCGGCTGGCTGCGCGACCATCTCCACGATCCGGATGTGCGCGTGATCGACTTCCGGTGGTATCTGCAGGGACGCAGCGGCCGCGACGAGTACCTGCGCGGGCACATCCCCGGCGCGGTCTTCGTCGACCTGGACGCGGTGACCGGCCGGCAGGGCGGGGGCAGGCACCCGCTGCCCGATCGCGAGCAGTTCGAGCGCGAGATGCGCGCGGCCGGTGTCGGCGCGTCGACGCGTGTGGTCGTCTACGACGACCCGAAGGCCGCGCCGACCGCGTCGCGCCTGTGGTTCTTGCTGGGCTATTTCGGCCACCGCGCGCAGGCGGTGCTCGACGGCGGGATCGGCGCGTGGGCGGCACCGCTCGCGACGGACGAGCCCCGGGTCGTCGCGGGCGACTTCACGGCCGCGCCGCCCGACAGGGCGCGCGCTCTCGACGTCGAGGCCGTGCGCGGTGTGAAGGGCGTGCCGCTCGTCGATGCGCGGGTGCCCGAGCGCTATCGCGGGGAGACCGAGCCCGTCGACCCGAAGGCGGGCCACATACCCGGCGCGATCAACAGGCCGTTCTCCGCCAACCTCAAGCCTGACGGGCGGTTCAAGCCGGCGGCCCAGCTGCGGCGCGAGATGGAGGACCTGGGCGCCGGCGACGGCGCCGTCTTCTACTGCGGCTCGGGCGTCAACGCCACGCACCACCTCCTGGCGATGGAGATCGCGGGGCTGCCGCACGCGCGGCTCTACGCCGGCTCGTGGAGCGACTGGTCGAATCGTGACCTCCCCGTGGCGACCGGACCCGACGCCGGATAGCAATTACGATTCGCCCATGATCCTGAAGGGAAAGCGAATCCTGATCGCCGGGGCCGGGCGCGCGCAGGGCGCACTAGAGAGATGATCCTTAAAGGCAAACGGATCTTGATTGCCGGTCTATCGGACCGGCGGAGCATCGGTTTTGCCATCGCGCAGGAGGCGCAGAGACAGGGCGCCGAGCTGCTGCTGACGAGCTTCGGCAGGATGATGAGCATCACCGAGATGACGGCCAGGAAACTCGATCCGGTGCCTGAGATTCTCGAGATGGACGTGCAGAAGCCATCCGATATCGAGAAAGCCGTCGAGGAGACGAAAAAGCGCTGGGATCGAGTCGACGGGCTCGTCCACTCCGTTGCTTTCGCGCCCCAGGATGCGCTGGGCGGCCAGTTTCTCAACACCCCCTGGGAGAGCGTCGCGACCGCCTTCCACGTGAGCGCATTCTCGTTCAAGGAAATGGCGCGCGCTTTTCTTCCTTTGATGCGCGAACACGGCGGTTCGCTGGTGACGATCGATTTCGACAACTCGACGACCGCGTGGCCGAAGTACGACTGGATGGGTGTCTCCAAGGCCGCGCTCGAGTCGGTCACCCGCTACCTCGCCCGTGACCTGGGCCGCTACAAGATCCGCGTCAATGCCGTGTGCGCCGGCCCGCTCGCCACGCTCGCGGCAAGCGGCATCCCAGGCTTCAAGGACTTCGAAGAGGTGTGGGAGAAGCGGGCTCCGCTCGGTTGGAGCCTGCAAGACAGGTCTCCGGTTGGGAGGGCGGTCTGCGTTCTCTTATCGGAGTACCTCGACATGACCACCGGCGAGCTTCTGCACGTCGACGGCGGCTACCACGCGATGGGAACAGAGCTGCCGCCGGCCGACTGACCCCACATGTTGTGCCCTCCGGGCGACAACCTCGCTACATCGTGTTAGGCTCTCCCAAAATTCGGTTGTGGCCCCACCCGCCACAGACCGCCAAACGGGAGGAATGCAGTTTGCGGGAGTGCCTGGTGATCTACGTGGACGCAGCGCTTGACAAGCATGGCCGGGCCGGGTGTGGCCTGGCCGTTTTCGTCAGAGGGCGCGCCGTCTACACGGAGTCGTTCGGCTTTTCCCACATCGGCGGCTCGGCCCAGCTGGAGGCCCACGTCTGCGCGGGCGCGCTCGATCTCGCCGCCGCGCGCTGGCCTTATCACCGCGTGATAGTGCGCACCGATTGCGCGCCCGTGGTCCGCAGTCGCATGCCGTCGAGCGACAGCTTTCGAATCGCCGTGTACGAAGTCCGCGAACGCTGCCGCCGCGGCTGGCGAGTGGTGCGTTATGTGAGCCGTAAAGCAAATCCCGCGCACGAGCTTGCGCGCGAAGGATTGAAAAGTCTTTCCAAGCAGCAGCTGCTCGCCGCCGCCTGAGCCGAAATAAATCTGATCGATCGAGCGCAGCTAGTATTGCTGCGCTCGATTCTTTGTTTTAGGAGACGAAATGGCACCAGAGGAAGCACAATCGACAGCGCCCCGCCGACGTGGACGTCCACCTGGTTCGAAAACCCGTCGCCGCCGCGCAAGTTCCGGCGGGGGAGACATCGTCGGTCAGCTGAACGCGATGGTCGCCGAGCTGATCAAGAAGAATCGCCAGCTGCAGCGCCAGGTCGCGCGGCTCAGCGAGAAGGCGGGCGCGTCGAAAGCCAGCAAGGGCGTCGAGCGCGGTCTGCGCACGATCTCGCGAAGGGTGCAGAAGGCACTGGGCGGGCAGCCCACGCGGCGCCGCCGCACCACGGCCACGAACGGCCGCCGGCGCAAGACCACGACGACGCGACGGCGGAAGTCCGCCTAGTCGCCGGCGGCCGCTACAGGCCGGCCTTCTCCATGGACTTGGCGGTGCGGTAGGCATCGACGATGCTGAACAGCCACAGGCCTCCACCGCCAAGCTCCATCGGCACCCCGATCGCAGCGCCGATGACGCTGAGGTCGAGGTCGAAGCCGAAGAACTGCAGACCCATGACGCCGCCCATGTACGCGATGCCCTTGATGTTGTGTCCGAGGTAGAAGTGACCCAGGCCGGGGACGATCGCCAGCGCGGTCGCGACAAGCGGGCTCTTGCGTGGCCTGACCACGCCGCCGGCGTAGGCGCCTGAGGCCGGCGAGCCGCAACGCGGGCACGGCGCCGAAGGATTTGTGAGGAGCGCCCCGCAGCGCCCGCAGAGAACCTCTGCAGCCATCCTCTATCTACTCTGCCACGTCTGCGGGGCCGTGAAACGCGCAATGTGGCGCCCGCACACGGGATGCTGCTAGGTTCCTAACCGTGGACCTCGGCTACAGCCGCGAGGAGGAAGCCTTCCGCGAAGAGGTTCGCACCTGGCTCGACGCCAAGCTGCCGCGAGAGTGGCGCCAGGACGGCAAGGGCGGCTACCGCGACGAGGAGGACACCGACCTCCAGCGCCGGTGGCAGCGCACGCTCCACGAGGGCGGCTGGCTCAAGCTCGGGTGGCCGAAGGAAGCAGGCGGCCGCGGCGCCACACCGGTGATGCAGGCGATCTACCAGGAGGAGCTGGCGCGCGCGGGGGCGCCGGGGATCCTCGGCCGTCTGGGCGTCACGCTGCTGGCGCCGACGCTCGTCGCGCACGGCAGCGACTGGCAGAAGGAGACCTACGTCGAGAAGATCCTCAGCGGCGAGCTCATCTTCTGCCAGGGTTTCAGCGAGCCGGACGCCGGTAGCGATCTCGCCGGGCTGCGCGCACGCGCCGAGAAGCGCGACGGCAAGTGGGTGCTCAGCGGGCAGAAGACCTGGTCGAGCGGCGCCCACTACTCGGACAAGAGCTTCCTGCTGGCGCGCACCGACCCCGAGGCGCCGCCGCACCGCGGCATCGGCTTCTTCCTGGTCGACATGCACCAGCCCGGGGTCGAGGTCCGGCCCATCAAGCAGATGACAGGCGGCGGGGAGTTCTGTGAGATCTTCCTGTCCGGCGCCGAGGTCGAGGAGAAGGACGTGGTCGGCTCGCCCACGGACGGCTGGAAGATCGCCATGGCGGTGTTCGGCTTCGAGCGGGGCGGGCTGGGCCAGGCCGCGCGCTTTGAGCGCGCCGTGGACGATCTCGCTTCGCTGGCCCGCGATCGCGGCGCCGGCGCCGACCCGACGATGCGCCAGCTGATCGCCCAGGCCCGTATCGAGGCACATGTCTTCCGCCTCATCGGCCTGCGCAACCTCACGCGCGCCCAGCACGGCCACGCGCCGGGCCCGGAGGCGAGTGTCACGAAGCTCTACTGGAGCGAGATGGACAAGCGGCTTCAGGAGACTGCCATCGGCGTCGAGGGCATGTACGGGGCGCTCGCGCCCGGCTCCGAGCAAGCGGTCGAGGACGGCCGCTGGCAGTACGCGTGGATGTGGGCCCAGGCGGAGACGATCTACGCCGGGTCGTCCGAGATCCAGCGCAACATCATCGCCGAGCGCGTGCTCGGCCTCCCGCGCGGGCGGTGACGGCGGCCGCGCCGGTCATCGACCGGCTGCGCTCGCGCATCGGCGTCGCCGGACCGTCGGTGACCTCGCCGGTCGAGGCCGGCCACGTCCGCCGCTTCGCCGAGGCGATCGGCGATGCCAACCCGCGGTGGCGCACCGAGGCGCCGCCGACCTTCCTCGTCGCGCTGGCGCCCGTGTCGATCCACATCGCCGAGGCGGAGGAGTACGGCAAGGGCTGGCTCAACGGAGGCAACCGGTTCGAGTACTTCGCGCCGGTGAAGATCGGCGACGAGATCACGGCCGTCGGCAGGGTCGCCGACGTCTACGAGAAGGAGGGCTCGACCGGAAACCTTCTTTTCATCATCTTCGAGACCGAATACAAGAACCAGCGCGACGAGCTCGTGGCCCGCCTGCGCGGGACGATGATCCGGCGATGACGGTGAAGGTTGGCGAGGAGATCCCCGAGCTCGTCAAGCACCCGACCACGCGCCAGCTGGTGCAGTACGCGGGCGCGCAAGGCGACTTCTACGAGATCCACTACGACCAGGACTTCGCGCGCAGCGTCGCGCTCCCGGGCGTGATCCTGCACGGCCTCTTGAAAGCGGCGTTTCTCGGCCAGCTGGTCACCGATTGGCTCGGCGAGCGCGGGACGCTGAAGGCCTTCGAGGTGAGCTACCGGGGAATCGATCAGCCCGGAATGCCCTACACCTGCCGTGGCCGCGTCACGCGCGTCGAGGGCAAGACGGTCGAGCTCGAGGTGTGGGGCGAGAACCAGGCCGGCGAACGCAC
>CAYWTI010000311.1:0-19380 GCA_964461175.1 uncultured Actinomycetes bacterium
GTTGTTCACCGAGACGCCGGCCAGCCCGTAGGCGTTGCGCGTGCCCGCGATCTCGCGCTGGATGTAGGGCAGCTCGTACGACTGAGCGTTGGGCGTCACCGAAACGCCCTGGACGACGCTGGGATAGACCTGGCCCGCGACCGAGACCACGACCCACGCGGCCGCCGCGACGACAGGCAGCCAGAAGCGGCGGAGCCACGCGTTCGCCAGCAGCGCGGCGGCGATCACGATCCCGACACCGGCCTGGAACGTGTACAGCGGGAGCCGGGCGTTGACGTCCGTGTAGGCGGCGCCCCACACCACGGAGCTGTTGTGCGCGAACAGCAGGTCGTAGCGGCCGATCCACGCGTTGAACGCGAGCGTGATCCCGAACGCCGCGAGCAGGACCGAGAAGTGGGCCAGCGATCGTGGCGTCGGACGGAAGTCGAAGGCGTCGCCGCGCCAGGAATAGATGGCGACGATCACCAGGATGGTGAGGAAGTCGAGGCCGAGGGCCCAGTTCCCGAGGACGTGCAGGAATGGCAGCGTCAGCAGGTAGAAGGAGATGTCCTGCCCGAGCACCGGGTCGGTGGTTCCGGTCGGAGTCGCGTGGAGGAACAGCGCCAGCGACTGCCACTGCCCCACGACACCGACGGACAGGATCAGCGCGACCACGGCCGAGGTGCCGAGCCCGATCCATGCGGCCGCGCCGCGCAGTGGCGACTGGCGGATGCCGACCGCGCGCAGCGCGGCTCCAGAACGAAGGCGCAGGGCGAAGTAGACGTTGACCGCGAGGTAGAGGAAGGCGAGGGCGAAGCTGCCGATGCCGAGGCCCCATTCGAGCCCGAGTCGCGTCAGGTAGACGTCGCGCAGGCCGAGGGCGTCGTACCACTCGACGTCGGTGATGAAGTTGACGATCGGGTTGGCGGCGATGAAGACGAGCAGCGCGAGCATGAAGAGCGCGACGCCGCCCCAGAACCGGCGCGGGATGGGCGGGACGCGGATCTGGCGACCGGCCTCGAACGGTCCTCGTCCTTCAAAGGGGTCGAACGGCCGGTACCTGCGCGACATCCGCAGTTGACTTTAGACCGACGCGGGCACACTCTCCAGCGCGCGATCGTCCTCGGAGAAGTCCGCGACCGCCGCGGCGGGTGGGTGATCGAGGTGCCAGCGCACCGTCGTGTGCAGCGATTCGAAAGGATCTGACGTCGACCAGCCGAGCATCTCGCGAGCTTTGCGCGCCGTCGCGGCGATGTGCTGCGACACGCTGCCTGTGAACTTCAGGTCCTCGGGCAGCGCGTCGTCGGCGACGCGCACGAGCTCGGCGTCCGAGCTCGCGGCCTCGAGGATCATCCGCGACCACAGGCCCATCGAGTACGTTCGGTCCTCGCACACGTTGAAGACCTCGCCGCGATGCTGCTTCTCGAGCGCGAGCCTCACCGCGCGCGCGACGTCGCGCACGTAGCCGCGGCACGTGAGCCACGTGCCGGCGCCAAACGGGATCTGCTTGCGCCCGGCGCGCACGCGGCGCAGCAGGTACTCCTCGCGCACCTGGTAGTCGCGCTCGCCGTAGACCATCGGCAGGCGCAGCACCGTCGCGCCGCGGGGCAGGTAGACGTCCTCGACATCGAGCTTGTCGTAGTCGTCCATGCCGGGCATGCGGCCGCGATAGGGGTAGCGCTGCGGACGCACCGGCGAGGTCTCGTCGATCGGCACCGGGTCCGTCTCCGTGTTCTCGTGCAGCGCGCCGAACGCGCGGTAGACGTCGATGCTGGAGATCACGACCCATCGCTCCACGCCCGGGAAAGCGCTCAGCGTCATCTCGGCGTCCGCGCGCGTCAGGGCGCGGCAGTCCAGCACCGCTTCGGCATCGAAGCCATCGAGCTCGGCGCGATGCTCATGGAGCGCGGCCCGCTCGCAGTGCAGGTGCCTGGCCGCGGGCATATCGCCGGGCTCGAGCACGCCGCGGTGCACGAGCAACAGCTCGTCGCCGCCGGCCGCGAGCTCTTCGACGGCGGCGCGGCCGATGAACCGCGTGCCGCCGAGGACGGCGACCCTCAGCCTTTCTCCTTGCCCGAGCCCTTGCCGGCTGCCGCCGGCGCCGTCCCCGCGGGCGCCGACGCAGTCCCCGCTGGCTGGACGACGTGCGGGTTCTTCTCGACGATGAGGTCGATCAGTCCCCAGTCCTTGGCCTGCTCGGGGGTCATGAAGAAATCGCGCTCCATCGCCCGCTCGACGTCCTCGAGCTGGCGCTTCGCGTGCTTGGCGTAGATGCGCGCGATCTGCTCGCGCTGGCGGAGGATCTCCTGGGCGTGGATCTGGATGTCCGAGGCCTGGCCCTGGATTCCCTGCGTGAACGGCTGATGGATGAGGATCTGCGAGTGCGGCAGCGACATGCGCATGCCGGGCGCGCCGCCGACGAGGAGGATCGAGCCGCCGCTCGCGGCCAGGCCGGTGCACAGCGTCGCGACCTTCGGGCTGACGTACTGCATCGCGTCGTAGATCGACAGCGCCGCGGTCAGCGAGCCACCGGGGCTGTTGACATAGATCTGGATGTCGCGCTCCGGCGCCTCGTTCTCGAGGAACAGCAGCTGCGCCGTGACCGTGCTCGCCATATCGTCGTCGATGACGCCGCGGACGAAGATGATCCCGTCCTTCAGCAAGCGCGAGTAGATGTCGAAGGCGCGTTCGCCGCGACCGTCGTTGGTGATCACGGTCGGGATGAGGTGCATCTGGTTACCCCCTCGGTGAAAAGCCAATTCTTCCCTTCGGTTTCGGCGGTGGGTTCGCCATCGCCAGGTACGCACTGAAGTCGGCCACGCTCCGCAGCGCTTCTAACGGTAGCGAAGCCGTGGCCAGGCGCAGCTTCACGGGCGGGTCGTCCGGCCAGACGTGCTGGTCGGGTTCGGCGCCGAGCTGGCGCGCGAGCTCGGCGTAGATCTCCGCCGGCCGGATCCCGAGCGCGTGCGCGACCGCGACCAGGCGCTCGGTGGAGACCTCCTTGCGCCCGCGCTCGACCTCGGACAGGTGCGCCGGCGACAGGCCGGCCTCGGCCGCGATCTCGCTGAGGGTGCGGCGGGCCGCCTCGCGTCGCGCCCGCAGGACGGCGCCGAGCAGGCGCCGGATCTCGGTTGCGGTTTCGCTGTAGGCGAAAGCCATCTGTCTGCGGCTAACGATACGACGAGGTCGGCCGCTCGGCGCGCCTCCGCGCCAGCTCGCGGACAAGGCTCTGCTCGCCCTGGCGCATCGCCCAGCGGTGGTTGGCGGCGAAGAACGGCCGGAGAACGAACGTGCCGTAGCGGAGGAGCGGCTTCTCGGCCTTGATCCGCCAGTCGTAGGTCACGTCGACGAACTCGCCGTCCTGGCGCAGCGTCCACACGCCCGTGCCCTCGAAGTCGCCGTGGGCCACGAGCTTGAAGCCGTGAGGCGGCGTCGACTCGACGACGCGGAAGTTCCAGCGCAGCGTGTAGGGCAGCCAGCCCTTTGTGTGCAGCCCGATGAGCGGGCCGGTCCCCGGCTCGGCGGGTCCGAGCTGCGTGACCGCGAGGTAGACCGACGGCCACCATCGCGCGAGCCCGAACGGATCGGCGAGGACGTCGAAGACCTCCTGCGCCGTCCCCTGCACGCGCCAGTGCGTGAGGAATGCGTACTGAGGGGCGGATGCCATCGCGATCCTCAGTCCTTGAGGTTGGCCGGGTCGAGCAGCTCCTGTCTCGGCCGCTCGATCCTCTGCCGCGAGCGCATGATCTCGATCAGTTTCTTCCGTCCCTTCGGCGGGCCGATCATGATCGCGCCCACGAGCCGGTCGTCCTTGAAAAAGAGCTTGCGGTAGAACTTCTCGTCGTAGCTGAACGTGCGCACCGACTCGAGGCCGGGCTGCACGTCGGGCGTGACGCCCGCGACCGCAAGCGTCGAGCCGAACATCGTCGTCGTGTATGTCGGTACGTCGAAGAAGTCCTCGTTGCCGCCGGCCATGTTGATCGCGGCGACGCGCCCGTGCGCCTCCGCGTTGTCCCACGTGCCCATCTGGTTGTGGCGCTCGACCATGAGGTCGTAGAAGACTGCGATGTCACCCGCGGCGTACACGTCCGGCGCGGCTGTGCGCAGCTTGGCGTCGGTCACGATCCCTTTCTTGAGCTCGATGCCCGTGCCTTCGGTCGGCTCGGTGTAGTAGTCGAGCCCGACGCCGTACGTGAGCACGTCGAACTCCACCTTCTCGCCGTTCACCGTCTCGGCGAGGTAGCGCCCGTTCTTGCGGCTGAACTGCCTGACCTCGTCGGAGACGATGAACTGCACGTCCTGCGCCTCGCCCATCTGCCGGCAGAGGTGCCCGCCCTCCTCATCCAGGACGTAGCGAAGAAACCAAGGGCCGCGCATGATCCAGGTCACCTTCGCCTTCTTGCGGAAGCTCACGCCTTCGGCGAGCTCGTAGCCGATGAAGCTGCCGCCCATGACGAGCACCCGCTCCGACGCGTCTGCCTTCTCGATGATCGAGTCGGTGTCGTCGAGGGTCTGAAAACCGAGGCATGCGTCCACCTGGTCCGAGCCCGGCCACGGCGGTGGCTTGGGGCGGCCGCCGGTCGCGATCAGGAGCGCGTCGTACTTGAGCTCGCGGTCGCGGTTCGTGTGCACGACCTTTTCGCGCGTGTCGACCTTTGTCGCCCACGTCTCGAAATGGATGTCGATGTTCTGCCCCGCCGACTGCTCGGCGGTGCGCATGAAAACCTTCTCGCGCCGGACCTGGCCGCGCAGATATCGCGGCAGCGCGACGCGGTTGTAGAGAGGGTGGCGCTCGGCGGCGACGATGGTGATCGACGCGTCCGCGTCGGCCTTGCGAAGGTCCTCGGCGCACGTCTGACCGGCGATGCCGTTGCCGAGGATCACGTACCTACGGGTCATCTGAGGCTCAGCGCGTAGACGTAGGCGCTTCGGTCGACATCCGCAAGATCGTATCCGCTCGCCTCGAGGTCCTCCTCGGCTGGGTGTCCAGGCGGGACGTTGATCGTCACGTGGTTGAGCCCGTCCGCGTCGGCCTCGAAGCGCAGCGCCATCAGCACCTCACGCAGCACGCCGCCCGTGCCGGCGAGGAGCGACACCGCGATGTTCTCGCCCCACGCGTCGCGCAGCAGGGCCACGGCGCGTCCGCCCGGCCCAGCGCGCAGCTGGCCTCGCCGCGCGAGCCGCTCGAGCTCGCCGGCGCCCAGGTCGCGCGCGCCGTTCAGGTCGGGGTTGATGCCTCCGTAGAGCTCGATGCCCTTGCTCGCCGCCACGACCGTCCAGAGCCGCGCCGCCTCCGATGGGTCGGGGATGCGCGCCGGCTCGCCGCCTTCGGTTCGCATCCCGCGCCACCACCGCACCTCGCCGCGGCGGACGAACCCCGCGGACTCGAAGAGATCCGCCGCCGGCTGGTCGCGCGTGGAAAGCCGCATCTCCACGAATCCCTGCTGGCGCGCCTCGTCGATCGCCGCGGCGAGCATTGCGCGCGCGATGCCGCGGCGGCGATGCGTGCTGGCGACGCGCAGCCCCTCGTACCAGACGAGGCCGGGCGCGTAGGGACGGATCCGTTGCACACCGACGACGAGGCCGTCGACCTCGGCGGCCTGGAACTCGGCCCCGGCGTCGGCCAGCCAGCGGTCGAACACGCGCGGGATGTAGTCGTGGCCCTCCCATACATCGCGCGTGATCTCGACGATCCGCTGCTCGTCGGCCTGCCTCACGGGCCGGAGGGCTATCTCTTCTGTGGCTGCCAATGCGCTACCCCCGACAACGCCACGCCGCCGTCGAACACGAGCTCGTCGCCCTCTTTGCGCAGCACCTGGTGCAGCACCGCCATGCCGCGCGACTCGTCCCACCCCTCGCCGTAGAGGGCGCGGCAGTCCTCCAGGGCCTCGTCCATGCTCGCGTACCGCGTGACGATCGGGTAGCGCAGGAACTGCACGTCGGGCGCGATCCCGGCCTGGACCAGGACCATGAAGAGGTCGCTGAACCGGGGCATGCGCGGGCCGGTCGGGCCTGCGAGGCGTCTGCGGATCTCGGCCGCGGGATGAGGAAGGTCCGTCTCGCGGAGCATGACGAAGACCCGCTCGCGGGCCGCGGCCTCCATCTTGGCGATGAACGGCAGCGGCTCGGCCACGCCGTAGAGGACGTGGCTGCAGACGACGAGGTCGGCCGGCGCGACGTCGGCGTCCTCCCAGGTCGACGCGACCACGGTCATGTTGTCGCGCGGCGTGATGTGCGATCGCATGCCCTCCGACGGCTCGACCGCGGTGACCCACTCGAGCCGCTCGGCCAGCGGCGTGGCGTGGCGCCCGGTGCCGGCGCCCACGTCGATCAGTGTCTTGCGAGGCGAGAGGTACGGCTCGAGGACGCGCAGGAACTCGTCGCCGCGCGCATGCGTCGAGCGCGCGAAGCCGGCCGCGCGGCGGTCCCAGTAGCCCTTGTCGGCGTGACCGTGGGCAAGGGTCGCGCGGTCGGCGACCGTCCGGCGCCAGCGCTCGGCCCAGTCGATGCCTTCTTCCATTTCCTTGCTAGGAGGCTAGCCCTTGGGGCGGCCAGGCCGCATACGGACGGCGCGCCAGGGCGCGCTTCGCCTTCTGACTGCCCCAAATCCGCGTTTCGTTGGCGGTTTTTAACAGAACTGGGGACAAGCCGGGGACAACGCCTACTACGAGCCCATAGGTTGTGTCCATCGCCCCACCATCCACAACATCGCCGGGATTTGCACGAATTCGGGGGCGCGCCACAATGTCGGGATGGAGTTCACGACGGCCGAGCAGTCGCTCCTCGGACACTATTTCACCAACCTCGACCGCCCGGTCTTCGCCCTGCGCAACCTGCCCGAGGTGGTGAAGGGGGCGCTGTTCTCCCGCTACTCGCGGACCGAGAAGAGCCTGCGCCGCGTCCTCCTCGACGAGTTCATCAACGAGCCGGACTCGGGCTTCGACCGCATCGCGGCCGCCCCCGCGCCCGGCGACGACGATATGGTCGCCGTGCGCCGCGCGGAGGAGTTCTACGAGCGAGTGCTCGTCGGCTACGGCGACGACTCGGTGGCCGAGCTGGCCGGAGCGCACGTCGCGGTCGAGCAGGTGTCGATCCTCGCCGCCAAGGCGGTCGAGGACAGCCGCATCGGCATCTCGCCGCTCGAGAAGTCGACGCGCTACGTCCGCTTCGACCGGCCCGGCCCGGACGGCCGCTTCCTCTACCACCGCGGTCCGGAGATGGGTCACCCCCGCTACGAGCCCGCCGCCGACGCGCTGTTCGTCGCCTACAGCCGCCTGGTCGAGCCGGTCACGCTTGCCATCCGCGAGCGGTTTCCCCAGGAGGAGGGGGAGACGGACCGGGCGTGGAAGTCGGCGACGCGCGCCAAGGCGCTGGACCTCCTTCGCGGCCTGCTTCCCGCCGGAACGCTGACTAACCTCGGCCTCTACGGCAACGGCCGCGCGTTCGAGTACCTGATCACCAAGCTCGCCGCGAGCGAGCTGCCCGAGTGCCGGCGGCTCGCCGAAGACCTGCACCGCGAGCTCGCGCTGGTGATCCCCTCCTTCGTGCGACGGGCGCTCGACTCGAAGTACGGCCGCCCGGCCGCCGAGCGCATGGCAGGCGTGCGTGAGGCCACCGCTCGCCTGGCGCGGCGCGGGGCGGCCGAGGCGGCGCCGCCCAGCGTCCGCCTGGTCGAGTTCGACCCCGAGGCGGAGCGCAAGGTCGTCGCCGCTGCGCTCTTCCCCTACTCGGAGCGGCCGCTCGACGAGCAGGTCGCGGACCCGGCGCCGGTCCTGGACGCGCTGTTCGCAGGCCGCTCGAACCGCCGCCAGCGCGCGCCGCGGGCGCTGGAGCACGCCGTCTACCTCTTCGAGATCACGGCGAACTTCGGCGCCTACCGCGATCTTCACCGGCACCGGATGCTCACGCAGAACCGGCAGCTCCTCGGAACATCGCTGGGCTACGACGCGCCGCCCGGGCTCGCCGACCTCGGTTTCGGGGACGAGTTCGCCCGGGCCGTCGAGGCGGCGGCGGCGGTCCACCCCACCCTCGAGCGGGAGCTCGGCCACGCACTGGCGCAGTACGCCGTCCCGATCGCCTTCCACGTCCGCTGGTACTTCCGCGCGAACCTGCGCGAGGTCTTCCACCTCTGCGAGCTGCGGACCACGCCGCAGGGGCATCCGGACTACCGCTGGGTGGCGCAGGACATGTTCCGGCGCGTGCGCGATGTACATCCCCGCCTCGCCTCCTACGCGACGTTCGTCGACATGGAGGACCGGGACGAGCTGGAGCGGCGGGCCTCCGAGCGCCGGATCGATGAGAAGCTCTCGGCGCTGGAAAGGCCGGCGAAATAACGGCTCGCGTTGCGCCGTCGCGGAGCAGCCCCAAATCGATCGTCGCTCGCGATAAGATCAGCGCGCCGGACGAAGAGGGTGGACATGATCGAACGCGGTCCTGACCGCAGGCAGAACGGCGACCGCCGCGCCGGCGTCGAGCGCCGTTTCGGCGAGAGGCGCAGCCCCGAGCGGGCGGCAGCCAACCGGCGGGTCCTCTTTCCCTTCGACCGTCGCGTCGCCGAGCGCCGCTTCCTCGACCGCCGCTCGGGCTGGCAGCTGGGCGAGGACGGGCGAGAGGCGCAGGCCTACTGAGCTCCCGCCCGGCGCTCATCGCCCACGGCGGCGCCGGAGCGGTTCCTGAAGGCGAGCGCGCAGGACGCCTGGCGGCTGTCGAGCGCGCGCGCGACGCCGGTTGGGCGCGCATACGGGACGGCGCCCTCGCCGCCGCCGTCGCAGCCGTCCGCCACCTCGAGGACGAGCCGCTGCTCAACGCCGGCATCGGCGCGTGCCTCAACGCCGACGGGGTCTGCGAGCTGGACGCCGGCGTCATGGAGGGCGCGACCCTGGGCGTTGGTGGCGTTGCGTGCCTCCGTGACGTTCGCCATCCCATCGACCTCGCCGTCGCCGTTATGGAGGACGGGCGCCACGTGCTTCTCGCCGCGGGTGGCGCCTCGCGGTTCGCCCGCGAGCACGGCGTCGAGATGTGCGACCCCTCGGTCTTCATCACCGACCGCAAGCGCCAGGAGCTGGCGGAGGGAGCCGACACCGTCGGCGCAGTCGCTCGGGACGCGGACGGGCACATCGCCGTCGCCGTCTCGACCGGGGGGCGGACGGGCAAGCTGTCGGGTCGCATCGGCGACTCGCCGATCGCCGGAGCCGGTTTCTACGCCGACGACCGGTTTGGCGGAGTGGTGGGGACAGGCCTGGGCGAGGCGTTCATCAGGCTCGGGCTCGCCCGGCTGATGGTGGTCGAGCTGCAGCACGGAATGGATCCGGGAGCCGTCGCGCGCGGCGCGATCGACCACCTTCAGCGCGCGCTGGGCGCGCCGGGCGGCGTGATCGTGATCGGGCGCGAGGGCTCGCCGCAGGCCGCGTTCAACACGCCGGCCATGCCTTTCGCGATCGCCGAGTGACCGATTCCGGCAACGCCGGCGAGCTCGTCGCCCTCGCGCTCAAGCGCGCAGGAGTCTCGCACCTGTTCACCCTGAACGGCGGCCACATCTGGCCGGTGCTGACGGGCGCGACGGAGCACGGCATCCGCATCGTCGACACGCGGCACGAGCAGTCGGCCGCGTTCGCGGCGGAGGGTTGGGCGAAGGTGACGCGCGAGTGCGGCGTGGCGGCCGTGACCGCAGGGCCAGGTGTGACGAACTCGACGTCGGCCCTCGCACAGGCGCTGGGCAACGACAGCCCGCTGCTCGTGATCGGCGGGCGTGCGCCGATCGCGCGGTGGGGCATGGGTTCGCTGCAGGAGATGGACCACGTCGAGGTGGTGCGCAGCCTGACCAAGAAAGCCGCGACCGTGATGTCGCCGGACGATGCATACGCGACGGCCGCCGACCTGGTGCGCGTCGCGTTGAGCCGGCGCACCGGCCCGGTGTTCATGGACATCCCCATCGACGTCTTCTTCGGCGCGGCCGACTACCCCGAGGCCACGGAGCACCTGACCGTCGATCCCGGACCCCCGCCCGACCACGACACGATTCGCGACGCGGCGCGAGCGCTGCGCGACGCCGCGCGGCCGGTGGTCGTGGCGGGCGGCAGCGTGTGGTGGGCGCATGCTGAGGCCGAGCTGCGGGAGCTCGTCGAGGCGGGCAACCTGCCGCTCACCGTCAACGGCATGGCGCGCGGCATGCTGTCGCCGTCGCATCCGCTGTTCTTCTCTCGCGCGCGCTCGAAGGCGCTGCGCGAGGCCGACGTCGTGCTCGTGCTCGGCGCGCGCCTCGATTTCCGTCTGAACTTCGGCCGCCCGCCGGTGTTCGGCGACGAAACTCGCGTGATCGCGATCGACGTCGAGGGCGGCGACCTGAAGTCGGCGATCGCGTGGCTCGCCGGCGAGGCCGCCGGACGCCACGACGCCTGGGTCGCGTCGCTGCGTGAGACGGAGGTGGCGTCGCGCGCGCGGGACGAGGCGATGACGGGCGCTGAGGGGTCGCCGGTTCATCCCGCGCGGCTGATCGCCGAGGTGAACCGGTTCGCCGACCGGGACGCGATCATCGTCGGCGACGGCGGCGACTTCGTCTCCTTCGCCGGCCGCCTGGTGGAGCGTGATGAGCCTGGGCTGTGGATCGACCCAGGCCCGTTCGGGTGTCTTGGCTCGGGGCCGGGCTACGCGATGGCCGCCAAGCTCGCGCGTCCCGACCGCCAGGTGATCCTGCTCTCGGGCGACGGCGCCTTCGGCTTCGGCGCGATGGAGTTCGACACGATGGTCCGCCACAGCATCCCGGTCGTGTGCGTGGTCGGCAACAACGGCATCTGGGCGCTCGAGAAGCACCCGATGCTGAGCATGCTGGGCACGAGCATCGCCGCCGACCTGGGCGAGCGGACGCGCTACGACAAGGTCGTCGAGGCGCTGGGCGGCTACGGGGAGATGGTCGAACGGCCGCAGGACATCCGGCCCGCGCTCGAGCGCGCCTTCAGGTCGGGGGTGCCCGCCTGCATCAACGTTATCTGCGACCCGGACGCGGAATATCCGCGATCATCTGTCCTGATGTGAAGACGCCGTGAGCGCGACCCACACCGTCGTCGAAGCCGACGAGTGGCGCACCGCGCAGTCGCAGTTCGACGAGGCGGCCGAGATCATCAAGCTCGAGCCGTGGCTGCGCGAGGTCCTGCGCGAGGTCCAGCGCGAGTTCACATGCCACTTCCCTGTCAAGCTCGACAACGGGCACACGCGGATCTTCACGGGCTACCGGGTCCAGCACAACATCAACCGTGGGCCGGCCAAGGGCGGTATCCGCTACCACCCCGACGTCTCGCTGAACGAGGTGAAGGCGCTCGCCATGTGGATGACGTGGAAGTGCGCCGTGGTGAACATCCCGTTCGGCGGCGCGAAGGGCGGCATCATCGTCAATCCCCGCGAGCTTTCGCTCAACGAGCTCGAGCACATGACGCGGCGGTTCGCAACGGAGATCTCGATCCTCATCGGCAGCGACCGCGACATCCCGGCGCCAGACGTCAACACCGACGGCCAGACGATGGCGTGGATCATGGACACCCTGTCGATGCACCTCGGCTACTCGGCGCCCGCGTCGGTGACGGGCAAGCCGCTCGAGGTCGGCGGGTCGGCGGGTCGCATCGAGGCGACGGGCCGCGGCGTGACCATCTGCGCGGTTGCCGCGCTGGAGCACCTCGGCCGAGCGCCGCACCAGACGAAGGTCGCGGTGCAGGGATTCGGCAACGTCGGTTCGATCAGCGCGAAGCTGCTCGAGGAGGCCGGCTGCACGATCGTTGCCGTGTCCGAGGACTACGGCGGGATCTACAACCCGCTCGGCCTCTCCATCAAGCGCGTGCTCGAGTACCGCGCCCGTGAGAAGACGCTGAAGGGTTTCCCAGGCGCGCAGGAGATCGGCAACCAGGAGCTGCTCACGGTCGACTGCGATCTGCTCGTGCCGGCCGCGATCGGCAACCAGCTGACATCGCGCAACGCGCGTGACGTGAAGGCGAAGCTGATCGTCGAGGGTGCCAACGGGCCGACGACGCCGGAGGCCGATGCGATCTTCCGCGAGCGCGGGATCTTCCTCGTCCCCGACATCCTCGCCAACGCCGGCGGCGTGACGGTCTCTTACTTCGAGTGGGTGCAGGACCTGCAGTCGTTCTTCTGGTCCGAGCACGAGGTGAACCAGAAGCTCAAGGCGATCCTTTCGCGCGCGTTCGGCGAGGTGCTGAAGACGCGCGAGGAGCGGAAGCTGGACATGCGGATGGCCGCCTACGTGCAGGCGGTGTCGCGCGTCGCGGGCGCCACCAGGGAGCGGGGCCTCTACCCGTAACAGCGCGGTTGGCGCCAACCGTCGGCCCGGAGTCCTCGTAACACCTGCGGTTGTCGACAAGCGCGGCCCCGAGCCGCTCAGATCTCTCGGGTGCGGAAGCTCCAGATCGACAGAGCCAGCACGATCGCGAACCACGCCACCACCCAGGCGAGGAACTGCGCGGGCGGTGGGTCGGTGGCGGCGAAGGGGTTGGCGCGGCCGGCCGTGCCCAGCGCTCGCATCGCCGCGATGAGCGTGTCCGGCTCCATGGCATAGATCGCCCCGCGCCACAGGCCGTCCGACGGCAGCAGCAGGTGGCTGACGATGCCCACGTTCTCCAGCGCCTGGTTCTGCAGCCCCGTGCCGATGTCGCCGACCACGCCGGCGATCCAGCCCATGAGCCACGCGACGAGCGCGATCACGCCCGCGGTGATGCCCGACAGGCGCGTCGAAAGCAGCATGCCCAGCGACAGCAGCACAAGCCCCTCGGCGGCGACGAAGACGATCAGGTCGACCGGGTGCGGGGGCAGGTACCCGGTCGCCCAGTCCACGGCGGCGAGCTCGAGGGTTCCCGCGAGCGCCGCGTAGATCGCCACCAGCACGGCGAGGCCGAGCCACTTGCCGATCACGACCTCGCTGCGACGCACCGGCCGCGCGAGCATCGAGAGCAGAAGGCCGCTCTCGACCTCGCTCGAGATCAGGGGTCCCGCGACCACGGCCGCGCTCAGCGCGAGCACGCCGCTGAACATGAACGTGACGACGATCAGGAGCTGCGAGGTCAGCAGCGCCACCTGCTCCGGCGGCAGCGGCGTCCCGTCGCTGCGCTGCAGGGTCGTGATCTTGTTGAAGCCCCACGCCGAGAACCCGACGACGATCAGCGTCAGCACCAGCAGCGCAAGGAGCAGCCGGCGGCGCGACGCCTCCTGGATCGTGAGCCGCGCGATGACGAGGAATGGCGGGAGCGTCACTTCTCCTCCTCTTCGAGCAGCTGCAGGAAGCGGTCCTCCAGAGTCTGGTGCCGGGGCGCGACCTCGTACACGCGTCCGCCGAGGGCGACCATCGCGGCCACCAGCTCGGGCACGCGCTCGGCGTCGAGCTTCGCAAACGTCAGCTGGTCGCCCTCGTCGTCCACCCGGCCGTAGGGCGCGAGCTTGTTCTTCGCCGCCTGGTCGAGGCCGGCCACGCGCACGCGCACCGCGGTGCCGCCGAGCAGCTGGTCCATGGTGCCCTCGGCGATCACGCGGCCGTGATCGACCACGGCGACGCGGTCGCACACCTGCTCGACCTCGCTGAGAAGGTGGGAGTTCAGGAAGACGGCCGTGCCGCGCGACGCCAGGCCGCGGATGATCTCGCGCACGTCGTGCCGACCGACGGGGTCGAGCGCGGACGTCGGCTCGTCGAGGAACACGAGCTCTGGCTCGCCGACCAGCGCCGCGCCCAGGCCGAGCCGCTGCTGCATGCCCTTCGAGAATGTGCCCACGCGATCGTTGGCGCGGTCGCTCAGGCCGACGGTGTCGAGCACGGTACGGATCTCGTCCTTCCAGCTCGAGCGCGGCAGCGGCGCCAGCTCGCAGTGCAGCGCGAGCACCTCGGCGGCCGTGAGCCAGTACTGGTAGCGGAACAGCTCGGGGAGGTAGCCGATGCGGCGGCGCACGCCGAGGTCGCCGAGCGGCCTGCCGAGCAGCCACCCCGAGCCCGACGTCGGCGTCAGCAGCCCGAGCAGCAGCTTGACGGCGGTCGTCTTGCCGGCGCCGTTCGGACCGAGGAAGCCGAACACCTCGCCGCGCGGCACCGTCATCGACAGCCCCGCCAGGGCGACGGTGTGGCCGAAACGCTTGCGCAGCTCGACCGTCTTGACCGCGAGACCGGCGGCCGCCTCGGTGTTGGCGGCGGCCGCCGGTGTTTGCTCCGCTAGTTCCGCCATCAGCTCTGAGGCTAACGGCGCGCGGCTACTTCAGGTTATTGGCGATGCCGACGGCGTCCGTTTGCTTGATGCTCCCGGCGACGACGTAGACGAAGCCGTTCTTGACCCACACGACGCCCGAGCCGACCCCGGTGTTGTCACCGAGCGCGACGCCCGGGACGCCCTGGACCGTGATCTGAGTCGCGGTCGCGTACTGCACGGGCACGGGGATGAGCAGCGTGGTGCTCGGGTCGCCCAGCGCCTTGACCGCGTTCTTCAGCTCGGGCGTGATGCCCGGCTGGGCCAGGATGTAGTCCTCGAGCTGCGTCACGGTGACCTGCGTCGACGATGCGGTGGGCGTGACCGACTTGGCGACCACGAGCGCGGGAAGGTTCAGCTCCGGGGCGCTGCCCTGGGCGCTGGCCTGGCCATTAGTGGGCTGGTGGATGTCTCCAAAGACCTCGCCGATCGCAGGGCCGGCGGTGACGGTGAGGGTCGCGCCGTCCATGCCGGCCGGCATCTTCGGCAGCGTCTTGCCGTGCTTCGCCGCCGAGGCGGCCGCCTTGGCGGCGCTGAACGTGAAGGTCGCCTGCGCCTGCGGCATCGCGGCGTAGGTGACGTTGGCCGATACGCCCTTGGGCAGTCCGGAGACGACCGGCGCCTGCATGCCGGCGGCGGCTGCCGAGGCGTCCTGGGCGCTCGTCACGACCTGGAGGTCGGGCTGCTTCGTCCACGCGAACGTGCCGTAGTCGGCAAGCTGCGCGAGCGCCTGCACGTCGGCGACGGTCACGGGCACCGTCTTCACCGTCTGTGGCTTGTAGAAGAAGCCGCTGAACGCGAACGCGACCACGACCACCGCCGCCGCGGCGACCGTCGCCACCAGCGCAAGCGCCGGCCGCGACGCGGGGCGAAACAGGGGCAGACGAACTCCGAACGCGGGCTGGGCCTTCGGCTCGCGGGTCACGCGGGCGAACGCGGCGGCCACGTCGACGCGAGGCTCGGGCACAGCCAGCAGCGTGCCGATCGCTCGCGCGTCGGCGCTGATGGTCTGGAAGCGCGCCTGGCATTCGGCGCAGCCTTCGAGGTGGGATGCGTCGGGGCCGACGCGGAAGTCGCGGTCGTCGAACATGCGCCTCAGCGTGCCGTCACTCAGGTGTGCCACGGGATACCTCCTTGCGCAGCGTTGCTTCCGCGCGCCTCAACAAAGTTCCAATCTGTCCGATACCGACGCCCAGCGCCTGGGCGACCTCGGCGTAGCTGAGCCCGCTCGCTCGGAGCACGAGCACCGAGGCGGGCTTGGGGGCCATGCGTGCCAGCGCCTCACGGAGCCGGCGCCGGTCCTCCGCCATCTCCGCCTGCTTTTGCGGGTCAAGCGTCCGATCGCCCTCCTCCAGCGCCTGCGCCAGCTCGCGCTTCTGGCGGCGCCGGGCGCCGCGCAGCCGGTTCAGCGATGCGTGCGCGGCCGCCCGGTGGAGCCACGCCGGCCCGTACTCGGCGGTCGCCGAGTGCAGCCGGTGGAAGTCCATGAAGACCTCCTGGGCGACGTCCTCAGCCTCGTGCACATCGGCGAGGACGCGGTTGGCGATGCCGACGACGCGGCCGTACTCGGTCGTGAAAAGAGCCTCGAACGCCTCGTCTTCAACTCTGACGGCTGTCATCCGACGCGCATCGAGATTCATTCCCACTACTCATAAGCACCGCCGGTCATGGCTTTGTGACCGATGACCCGGGCCAGCGCGCCGAAGAACGGCCAGCCCCACACGCCGACCGACAGAAGGCCGGCAAAGATCAACACGGCATCGACGCTGACGCGGCCCTGCCGCTCCCAGTAGACGTCCTGGAGGTTCAGCCAGAGGGCGAACTCGTCGAGCGTGAGCGCCGCCCCGACGCCGAAGGCGAGCGCGGTCAGGTTCGCGACCCAGCTCGAGCCGACACCGACCTCCAGCAGCCAGACGTAGCCGACCGCGAGCAGCAGGAGGATTCCCCAGACCAGGTGGTGGATGTGCAGCGTGCCCGCGACAACGTTGTGGAACGGGCCCTCTCCTGCGCGGATCAGGTAGGTGATGACGCGGACCGCGGCGAACGTGAGCAGGAAGGAAACCGAGGCGAGGAACAGGCGCTCCCGCCGCTCGTCGGCGAAATGCCGCCTGTAGAGCCTTTTGAGCACCGGGTCAGCCCGCGAGGCTCTTGCGCCGGCGCGAGCTGCGGGCGATCTCGTCCTCGATGACCGTGAAGTCGGCCCGCGGCAGGGCGTGGATGTGGCCCTGGAACGCGAGGGTCCAGTGCTCGGGTGGCCACTTGCGCACGTAGTCCAGGCGGTAGGCGAGCGCCTTCGCCGGCACCCAGTCGGTCTCCTCGAGGACCAGGTCGGGCCGGATGTGCACGCGCCATGGGTAGTCCTCGTCCCGTCGCGACGACCGCCAGATCGGGGTGTGGTCCTCGTACATCGGCGAGGCGACCGTCACGGTCGCGGCAAAGCCCATGCGCCCGGTGACGTAATAAAGGACGCGATCGCCGACGCGCATCGTCTCCACGCGCCGGCGGTGGCGGCTCTTCAAACCCTGGATCGAGAAGCCGTGCTCGCGCGTCTTGCGGAAGTTCTCCGGCGAGCTGACGACCATCCAGTACTGCGCGTTGCGGGCGGCTCCCGATTTGCGCTTCCGCCGCGACCGGCCGGACTTGGCGGGCCGCTCCTGCTGGTCAGATGCCGCGGCCTCCGGCTGCTCTTCAGACATCTAGCCGCCGTTCATGTCCGGTCGCGCAGGCCCAAGCTCCTGCGGCTCGGGCAGCAGCGCGCTGAGGTTGCGGATCTGGGCGATATGCGCCATCTCGTGGCGCGCGACGAGCCGGCACACATCGAGGAGCGTGCTCTGCCCGCCGCCCGGCTCGGTGATCGTCCGCTCCCACTCCGAGGGTCCCCAGCCGTGAAGCAGGTCGACGGTTCGCCGGCGGACGCGGGCGAAGTCCTCCAGCGTCTCGCGCAGCGGGCGCGTCAGCTCGGCGTCGTGGCCCGGGTCGATCGCGGCGCGCACGTCGGCCGTCGTCTGGCCCTCGAGGTGGGCGCGCCGGAGCATTGCGTCCACCCTCGGCCCGGCGTCGGCCAGGTGCGCGACCAGGTTGGCGAGAGTAGGGAACGCGGGACCATGGCGGTAGCGGAGCTGGCCGTCGTCGAGCCAGTTCACGAGGTCGCTCGTGCGCTCTGGTACCGAGCTCAAAAGCAGGACCACGTCGGCGGGCGACATGTCTTCGTGCAGCTCCATCGCGGCTCCCAGCTTAAGTCGCATACTCGACGCGGTGAGCGAGATCCAGGTCGCGTGCGATGCATGCGGGACGAAGCTGGTTCCGAACGCCGCGTACTGCGAGAAGTGCGGCACGCGCACGCGCCGGGCGCGCAGGCTGGTGCGGCTGGCGATCCGCGTCGAGCTCGTGTTCTTCGTCGCGGTGATCGTGATGGTCGCGGGCTTCGTCTGGGTCTACGCCATCCAGCACTGAAGCACTCGAACCAGACCCTGTGGTGAGCGCAATCTCCAGATTCGGATCCGTCTGCTTGTGCGTCATCGTCGGACTGGGGCTCGCTGGCTGCGAGCCCCAGTCAGCTACGCCGACACCAGATACGTCGTCGTCGCCAAGCGTGACATCGCCCTTCTTCGACTCATCGCCACGTGAGCTCGTGACGAATTTCGGACCGGGTATCGGTGGGAGCATGGGTTGTTCGGCTACGCAACTGGTCTTCACCGACGGCCCCATCCACGTGCTTTACCGGACGGGCCTGGGCGCTTTCCAGCCGAAGCAGCTGCTGAGCGTGAAAGGCACGATCGGCCCGATCAGCATGGCTGGCTCGTGGGTGGCGTTTACGGTCTACACCCAGGCTGCCAACTCGGTAAGTCCACTCGCGAGCTGGTCGGTGTATGGCGTAAACACGCTGTCTGGTGGGGTGGCCCATCTTGCCTCTGGAGCCAATCAAACCGAGCTGAGCGAGATGCCCAGGCCGACCGTAGGTCGTGACTTCATCATCTGGGATGAGCTCGTGTCCGGCCCGCGCAAGTTGCTGTTCCGCTATGACTTGAACGCAGGCTCGACTAAACAACTCGACCTTCCCGCCGGCATGTATCCGGTGAATCCATCTGCGGACGGTCGCAAGGTCATGTTCCTTGACAACAGCCGCGACCCGAATCACGCCTCCGAGGTATGGCTTGGACGTGGCGGAGAGCCCTATCTACTCGACCTGGACACCGGCGGGCTGACCGATCTCGCGCCAGGCGCGACCGTCTTCGACGGCGTATTGACCTCGTCCCGAGCGGTGTGGATCAACGGAACCGGCGGCGCCGGCACAACATATTCGATCGAAGACGCGGTTCTTACCGCCGGGACCAGACGCACGATCGCTGACATCGCGAACGTGGCTCCACTCATCGCGAATGAGTCGATCACGATCTGGCTGGACGGAATCCGCGGTGCCGTTACGGCGCGTACCGGGAACAGAACCGCGACTGTGAGTCCGGATTTGACAGTCAGCCCTGGAGGGATGGCGTTGTGCGGCGATTTGCTCTACTACGCCGGTCCGGATCTCTCGCTGCGAGCGGCCCGAATTGCATGAGACAGTCGATCACTCGAGGTTTCATTGGCGTGCGGTAGAGCGCCTAGCGCGATTGGAATCTGCTGCTGACGGGCGGCGCCTGCCGAAGCGCCTACTTAGCCGACCAATATTCGTCGACAGTTGACTATCGGGGCGGAATCAGCGCCGGTAGATCGCGCGACCTTCGACTTCGTCTTTGTTCAGGCGCTTGTTCAGGTGCAGGCCCTCGAGGATGAACTCGATCACCGACGCCCTCACCTCCGGCCGGTCCGGAAGGTTCAGGCGCTTCAGCGCGGCCGTCAGCTCCGGCACATCGCCGATCGCGCGGGTGTAGGCGCGGGCGGGGATGCCCTCGCCGACCTCGAGCATGTTGCCTTCCTCGAACATGGAGACGACGCCCTCGAACTGCGACGCGGAGAAGTGCCGGCTGAACACGGAGCTGATCGCGCCGCGCTCGAGCCGCCCGAGCACCTGCTCCTCCTTGCCCTCGTCCAGGGCCTCGATCTCGACGCGGCCGGCCGTCGAGGAGGCGAGGAAGGCGAGGTCGGTGATGCGCGGGACGGCGAGCGACTCGCCCAGCCGCGCGGCGCGCCGGACCGCGTTGCTCGCGAGGTTCTCGACGTTGGCGATCGACATGCG
>CAYWTI010000312.1:0-10491 GCA_964461175.1 uncultured Actinomycetes bacterium
GGCGGCGTGCGGGAGTGGCTGGGCGGGGAGGACGCCGACCAGGGCATCCGCGAGCTGGAGATGATCCGCGCCCGGCTCGAGGAGGCGACCGGTGTGCTCGAGGAGGCGCTGCTGAAGCCGGATCCGAACCGCGTGCACTGGTTCAGCCAGGTCTCGCGCGCCGAGAGCCTGCTCCTTCGCGTCGCGCCCGTCAACGTCGGCTCGCTTCTGCGCGAGCGCGTCTACAGCGAGCGAAGGTCGACCGTCTTCACGTCGGCGACGCTCGCGGTCGGCGGCACCTTCGACTACTTCCGCTCGCGCGTCGGTCTTGGCGCCGAGGTCGAGGAGATGATCCTGCCGTCGCCGTTCGACTACTACCACCAGGCGCTGGTGTGCCTGCCGACGGACATGCCGCTGCCGGAGGACGAGCTGTTCGACGGCGCCGTCGAGGAGCTCATCGCCGCGGTGGCTCGCAGGGCGAAGGGCCGCACGCTCGCGCTCTTCACGTCGCACCGCCAGCTGCGTGACGTCCACGCCGCGCTGCGCCAGCGCGTCGATCTCGACGAGGTGCTGATCCTGGGCCAGGGCATCGACGGCCAGCGCCGCCAGCTGCTGAAGACGTTTGAGCAGGCCGAGCGCCCGCTGCTCCTCGGGACCTCGACGTTCTGGGAAGGGATCGACATCCCCGGCGAGCGGCTGAGCTGCGTGATCGTGGTCCGGCTGCCGTTCCCGGTGCCGACGGACCCGGTATACGCGGCGCGCGCGGAGCAGGTCCGCGACCCGTTCGCACAGCTGGCGTTGCCCCAGGCGGCGCTGCGCCTCAAGCAGGGGTTCGGCCGGCTGATCCGCCGCTCGACCGACCACGGAGCGGTCGCGATCCTCGACAACCGCATCCTCGGCCGCGACTATGGCAAGGCGTTTCTCGACGTCCTTCCCCCCGCGTCGCGGTTCGTCGGTCCGAGCGCGGAGGTCGCGGACCGCGTCGGCGACTGGCTCGAAGGAGGGTGAGCCGGCTCTACGTCGTCGGCACGCCGATCGGGAACCTGGAGGACGTCAGCGCCCGTGCGGTGCGCGTCCTCGGCGAGGTCGCGGCGATCGCGGCCGAGGACACGCGCATCACGTCGCGGCTGCTCGCGCGCCACGGCATCCGCAAACCGCTCATCAGCTACCGCGCCCCGGTCGAGCGGCGCGGTCTTCCGCGCGTGCTGGCCGCCCTGGAGGAGGGCGACGTCGCGCTGGTGAGCGACGCGGGCACCCCGACGGTCTCGGATCCAGGCCAGGCGCTCGTCACCGCGGCGTGGGCGGCGGGGCACACGGTGGTGCCGATCCCCGGGCCGAGCTCGGTGACCGCCGCGCTGTCGATCGCCGGCTACGGCGGCCCCGGGTTCACCTTCCTGGGCTACCTGCCACGCAAGCCGGGGGAGATGCGGCGGCTGCTGGCGACGCTCGCCGGCGACCCGCGCCCGGCGGTCGCCTTCGAATCGCCGTACCGGATCGCGAAATCGCTCGCGCTCATCGCCGAGTCGCTGCCCGGCCGCAGCCTGACCGTGACCCGCGAGCTGACGAAGGTGCACGAGGAGGTGATGCGCGGCACGGCGGAGGAGGTGGCCGCGGCCCTCGGTGACCGCGCGCGCGGCGAGTTTACCCTTGTGATCTCAGGTGCCTGATTCGAAGACCGTTCTCGTCGCTCCAGCGTGGCCGTACGCGAACGGGCCGCGCCACATCGGCCACGTGGTCGGCTTCGCCGTGCCCGGCGATGTCCTGGCGCGCTACTGGAGGCTGCGCGGCGCCCGGGTGCTGATGGCGAGCGGCACCGACGAGCACGGCACGCCGATCACCTATGACGCGGACAAGAACGGCGTCCCGCCGCGGGAGTTCGCCGATCGCAACAACGCGTTGATCGTCGACGACCTCGTCCGCCTCGGCATGACGTACGACATCTTCACGCGGACCACAACCGAGAACCACTACCGCGTCACGCAGGACCTGTTCCTCAAGCTCTACGAGAAGGGTTACCTCGTCAAGCGCACGCAGATGGGCGCGTTCGACCCGTCGAGCGGGCGCACGCTGCCCGACCGCTACATCGAAGGCAAGTGCCCGATCTGCGGGTACCCGGACGCGCGCGGCGACCAGTGCGACAACTGCGGCAACCAGCTCGATCCCGTCGACCTGATCGATCCGCACCAGCGCGGCAGCGACGCGCGGGTCGAGTTCCGCGAGACCGAGCACTTCTTCTTCGACCTGCCCGCGCTCGGCGAGCAGCTGAAGACGTGGATCGAATCCCACGACAACTGGCGGCCGAACGTGCGCAAGTACTCGCTCGAGTTCGTGCGCAACCTGAAGCCGCGCGCGATCACGCGCGACCTCGACTGGGGTGTGCCCGTGCCGCTGCCCGGTTGGGAGGACAACCCCAGCAAGAAGATCTACGTCTGGTTCGACGCCGTCATCGGCTACCTCTCGGCTTCGATCGAGTGGGCGAAGGTGACGGGCAACCCGGACGCGTGGAAGGACTGGTGGCAGGACCCTGGGTCGCGCCACTACTACACGATGGGCAAGGACAACATCACGTTCCACACCGTCATGTGGCCGGCGATCCTCATGGGCGCCGGTGACCTGCACCTGCCCGACGACATCGTCGCGAGCGAGTTCCTGCACATGGAGGGGCGCAAGTTCTCGACCAGCCGCGGGCAGGTCATCTACGTGAAGGACGTGCTCGACGCCTACGACGCAGACGCGCTGCGCTACTACCTGATGATCGCCGGCCCCGAGAACCAGGACACCGACTTCACGTGGAGCGAGTTCGTGCGCCGCAACAACGACGAGCTGGTGGCGACGTGGGGGAACCTCGTCCACCGCACGCTCGTCAACGCGCATCGCAACTTCGGTGCGGTGCCGCGGCCGGCGGCCCTCAACGACGCCGACGAGGCGGTGCTCAAGGAGGTCGAGTCAGCGCTCGGCCACGTCGCCGGCCAGCTCGAGGAGGCGCGCTTCCAGAACGCCCTCAAACACGCGATGGGCGTCGCTTCGAAAGTCAACGTCTACCTCGGCACGGAGCAGCCGTGGAAGACGATCAAGAACGACCGCGAGCGCGCAGCCACCGTGCTCTACGTCGCCGTGCGCTGCGTCGACAACCTGAAGACGATGCTCGCGCCCTTCCTTCCGTTCACGTGCCAGCGACTGCACGCGATGCTCGGCTACGACGACGTCATCGCTCCGCAGCCGCAGGTCAAGGACCTCGGCACGCACCGCATCATCACCGGGCCCTACCCGGGAGGCGACGACAGGTGGCTGCCGTCGGCGATCGAAGCCGGACGACCTCTGCCGGAGCCCGCGCCGCTGTTCAAGCGTCTCGACGAGGTCCAGGACTAGGCCGGTGTTCGTCGACACGCACCTCCACCTCGAAGAGCTCGGCGACGCGACCGAGGTGGTGCAGCAGGCGAGCGCGGCCGGTGTCACGCGCCTGATCGGCGTCGGCGTGAACCTGGAGCAGAGCGCGAACGCCGTCAGCCTCGGCCACGCCTACGAAGAGGTGTGGGCGGGCGTCGGCCACCATCCGCTGGAGGTGTCGGAGCCGGACCTCCAGGCGCTGCGCGAGCTGGCGAGGGACGAGATGGTGGTCGTGATCGGCGAGGTCGGGCTCGACTTCGAGCACATCGGCGGGCCGCATCGCGACCTGCAGATCGAGCGGCTGCACGAGATGTTCGCCATCGCGGGCGAGCTTGAGCTCCCGGTGGGCATCCACAACCGCGGCGCGGCGCAGGAGATCC
This sequence comes from uncultured Actinomycetes bacterium, assembly GCA_964461175.1. Taxonomy (GTDB): domain Bacteria; phylum Chloroflexota; class Dormibacteria; order Dormibacterales; family Dormibacteraceae; genus 40CM-4-65-16. The sequence goes on from CAYWTI010000312.1 coordinate 3,747, forward strand.
TCGACGTGATCAAGGCCCACGGCAGCGCGCGCGGGGTCATGCACTATTTCGGCCTCGGCTGGGACTGGGCGCAGAAGTTCCTCGACGTCGGGTTCTACCTGTCCTTCGCGGGCCTGGTGACGCGGCCCAGCCGGGCCGAGCTGCGCGAGGTCGTCAAGCGCTGCCCAGCCGACCGCCTGCTGCTCGAGACCGACTCGCCCTACGGCAACGCACAGAAGCGGATGGGCGTGCCGAACCGGCCCGCGTACCTCATCGACACCGCCGAGGTCGTGGCCGAGCTCCGCGGCATCAGCGTGGAGCAGCTCGGCGACCAGGAGCGCTCCAACGCGATCGCGCTCTTCCAAAAGATGAAGTAGTGGATCCGGCACGTGCCGGGGAGCTGGAGCAGCTCCTCCGCCGCCACCGGATCACGCTTCAGCACCGACTCGGCCAGAACTTCCTCGTCGATCCCGCGCTCCGCGACGCCATCGCGAAAGGGTCCGGGGTGGCGCGCGACGACGAGGTGCTCGAGGTGGGGGCGGGGGTGGGCACGCTGACGCTCGCGCTCGCCTCGCTTGCTCGGCGCGTCGTCGCCGTCGAATTCGACCGCGACCTCATCCCTGCGCTGCGCGAGGTCATGGCGCCGCACTCGAACGTCGAGACTGTGCAGGCGGACATCCTGCGCTACGACGTCGCGGCCGCGTTTCCAGGCGGCGGCGAGATCGTGGCCGGCAACATCCCGTATCAGCTCACCGGCGCGCTGCTGCCGAAGCTGCTCGACCCCATCCCGCGGCCTCACCGGCTGTCCCTCGTCGTCCAGAAGGAGGTCGCCGAGCGGTGGACCGCCGATACCGCCGCGAGCCTGTCGACCATCGCGGTCCAGGTCTACGCGACGGCGCGCATCGTCATGACCATCCCGGCTGCGTCGTTCTTCCCTCCGCCGCGCGTCGACTCGGCCCACGTCGTCCTCGATGTGCGGCCGAAGCCGGCGGTCGACGTCCCCGACATCCGCGCGTTTCTCCGCTTCGTCGAGGCAGTGTTCCAGTTCCGGCGCAAGCAGGTCGGGGGCACGGTGGCGCGGGTGGCGGGCGTGACGAGCGGTGCCGCGGGCGAACGGCTTACCGAGATCGGCATCGATCCCGCGCGACGTCCGCAGACCCTCAGCCTCGCCGAGTGGGAGGCGCTGTACCGCGCATTCAAACCGGGCCCCGGTCGTTAACCTCTAGCGGACTTGGACCCGATCAGGCTTCCGGTCGAGGCTGCACCCGGTGGGTTTCGGGGCGCGCTGCGGTACACGGCGTTCCGCAACATCTGGTTCGCCCAGCTAGCGGCTCAGCTCGCCGACAAGTTCCTTCTGTTCTCGCTGATCATCCTGGCCTACCACATCTCCGGCGGAAGCACGTCGGTGGCCATCACGCTGCTCACGTACACGGTCCCGGCCGTCGTGCTCGCCCCACCCGCGGGCGTCATCGCCGACCGAATGGACCGCAAGCAGATCATGCTGTGGTGCAACATCGGCCGCGCGGCGGTCGTGGCGCTGATCCCGATCGCGTCGGTCATCCCGGGCGTCAAGGACGACTTCCTCCACCTGCTGGTGATCACGCTCATCTTCTCCGCGGTCGGCCAGCTGTTCGGACCGGCGGAGGCGGCGGTGATCCCGACGATCCTGCCGCGTGAGGCGCTGATCACGGCCAACTCGATGTCGCTGCTCACCATGGTGCTGACGCTCGTCGTCGGCGGCGTTCTGGCCCCGGTCGTTTCCAGGATCGACCTCTACGCGCCGTACTGGTGCGCGGTGGTGCTCCTGGTCGTCGCCGCGACGCTGATCTTCGCCTCCGATATACCGGCGCTCGAACGGCGAACCGTCTCGCCGGTGGACGAGAGCGCCAGCCGGTTCCGGGTCATGCTCCTCGACCTGCAGGAAGGCTTCGTCGCTCTGCGCGAGTCGCGCGGCCTGCGGCTGGCGTTCGGGCAGGTCAGCATCGCCGTCCTCGTCCTTTTCATGCTCTACACCCTCGCGCCGGCGTACGTGAGCCAGGTCATCGGCATCTCGGCCGAGGACACGTACGTGATCCTCGGACCCGCAACCGCCGGGGCGATCCTCAGCGCGATCCTGCTCGGCCAGTTCCTGCGCACGCTCGACCGCTCGCGCGTTCTCGCCGGCTCTCTCATCGCCAACGGGGCGACGCTCGTCGCGCTCGCGGCGGTGCCGGAGGCCATGCGCCACTTTCCCGACCTCCAGGTGCACAACCGGATCACGGGAGCGACCTTCAGCTTCCTTCTCGGCGTCGAGTTCGGCGCCATCCTGATCCCCGCGATCACCTACCTGATGGAGTCGACCAGCGACACCATCCGGGGTCGCATCTTCGCCCTGCTGTACATGGTCATCAACGGAGTCTCCGCGCTGCCGGTGCTCATCGCCGCCGCGCTCGCTGACCACATCGGCACGGCGCAGGTGCTCGGGGGCCTGGGCGTGCTCCTGCTGGGCGGCGGCGTCGGCGTCAGCGCCGGCGGACTGCGTGCCGCTGAGCCAACACCAACGCCGACGCGATGACGACCACGAAGACCAGGCCGCCAATGCCGATGGCGCGGATGATCGCTTCGAGCAGCGGAAGGTTGCTGCCGAGGAGGTAGCCGGCCGTGCCGATGAGCGCCGCCCAGGCGAGGCCGCCGAGCGCGCTGAACACCTGGAACCGCCAGAACGGCATGCGCGCCATCCCGGCGAGCATCGACGCCCACGTGCGAAGGCCGATGACGAAGCGCGCACCGAGGATCGCCTTGTCGCCGTGGCGGGCGAAGAAGAGCTCGGCGCGGGCCAGCTGCTCCGGGCGGATGTGCAGCGCGGCGCCGAATCTCTCCACGAACGGCCGTCCTCCGCGGTAGCCCAGGAGGTAGCCGAGGTCACCACCCGCGGTCGCGCCGAGGAAGGCGAAGAAGATCACGAGCGCGATCGAGTGGTGCCCCGCCGCCGCCCAGGCCGCGGCGAAGAGGAGCAGCGTCTCGCCCGGGAACGGGATGCCGGTGCTCTCGATGAGGATGCCGAGGCCCGCCGACGGATAACCGAGCGCGTCGACGATTCCGGCCCAATTCACAGGCCTTCATATACTGGACGACCCCATGCCCGAATACGGCGATCACGAGTCGAGCGACGACCCGCTGCACACGCTGCGGCACTCGACCGCGCACCTGCTCGCGGCTGCTGTCACCGAGCTCTACCCGAACGCGAAGTACGGCATCGGGCCTCCGGTCGAGAACCCGCCCGGCTTCTACTACGACTTCGATTTCGGCACGCCGATCTCGGAGGCCGACCTGCCCGCGATCGAGTCGCGCATGCGCCGGCTGGCGCAGGCCAACCTGCCGTTCGTCCACGAGACTCTGCCGCGCGAGCAGGCGATCGAGGAGTTTCGCAAGCGAGGCCAGGACTACAAGCTCGAGCTGATCCAGGACAAGGTCGAGGGCGACGGCGTGAGCGTGTACCGCACGGGCGATTTCCTCGACCTGTGTCGCGGGCCGCACGTCGCCTCGACGAAGGATCTCAAGGCGTTCAAGCTGCTGCGCGTCGCGGGAGCCTACTGGCGCGGCGACGAGAAGAGGCCGCAGCTGACGCGGATCTACGGCACCGCCTGGCCGACGCAGAAAGAGCTCGACGACTACGTGAAGGCCGTCGAGGAGGCGGAGAAGCGCGACCACAAGAAGCTCGGCAAGGAGCTGAAGCTGTTCGCGGTCGACGACCGCGTCGGCCCCGGACTGCCCCTCTGGCTGCCCGACGGCGCGACCATCCGCCGTGAGCTGGAGAGGTTCATCGTCGACGAGGAGCTGGCGCGCGGCTACCAGCATGTGCGCACACCGGACGTGGCCAGGCTCGACCTCTTTCGCCAGAGCGGCCACGCGCAGCTCTACAAGGAGTTCATGTACCCGCCGATGACGTTCGAGGACGGCGAGGAGCTCGAGTTGCGGCCCGTCAACTGCCCGCACCACATCGTCGTCTACCAGACCGAGCTCCGGAGCTATCGGGACCTTCCTCTGCGCATCGCGGAGATCGGCAACAACTGGCGCTACGAGCGCTCGGGCACGCTCGCGGGAATGAACCGGGTCCGGGCCTTTGCGCTCAACGACGCGCACATCTTCTGCACGCCTGAGCAGCTGATGGACGAAGTGAAGGGCGCGATCGACCTGGCGCTCTACTTCTCCAAGGTCCTGGGCATCGACGAATTCTTTTTCCGCCTTTCGACGCGCGACGACGTCAAGGAGAAGTGGCTCGGCACGGAAGACCGCTGGCGCGAGGCGCAGGATGCGCTCGCGCAGGCGCTCGAATCGATGGACCAGACGTACCAGGTCGGCGTGGGCGAGGCGGCGTTCTACGGCCCGAAGATCGACTTCCAGGTCTACGACGCGCTGCGGCGCGAGTTCACCAACTCGACGGTGCAGGTCGACTTCCAGATGCCGGAGCGGTTCGACCTCGAGTACGTCGCCGAGGACGGCTCGAGGAAACGTCCCGTCATGGTGCACCGCGGCGCCGCGGGGTCGATGGAGCGCCTCTTCAGCTACCTGATCGAGCGCTACGCCGGGGCGTTCCCGACCTGGATGCACCCGACACAGGTCGTCGTCGCGTCGGTGAGGGACGAGTTCAACGACTACGCGGCCAGTGTTGGCGCCGCGCTGCGCGGATCACGCGTGCGCGTGCAGGTGGACACGCGGTCGGAACGCCTGGATCGCAAGATCCGCGACGCCAAGCACAAGAAGGTGCCCTATGTCGCCGTCGTGGGCGCGAACGAGGTCGAGACCGGTTCGGTGAACATCAACCGGCGTGGCGGAGGCCAGGAGAGCATGCCGTTGGACGCCTTCGTCAAGAGCATCACCGCGGAGATCGCCGAGCGGCGCCGCTAGCGCCCCGGCTGCTACAGGCCGCCCGGGATCCGGCCCCCACAATCGCCCTGCGCGGCCACCGGGGCTATGGCGCCAGTCGTCACGTCGCCGATGCGTGGCTGCTGCTGCGCGTCGCCGCCGGCGAGGACATGTGTGTCGTCGATCCACTCGCAGGTGAACACGCCCGACATGGCCGACCCGCCGCCGGTGAAGCTGGTGCCGGCGGTGCTGTCGACGATGGCGACGTTCTTGCCGTCAGGCGAGACGTAGGCGCCGACCGGTCCCTGGATCGGATAGGTCCCAAGCGGGGCGGCGGTCCAGCTCAGGACGTTTGCCTTCGGTGGTTGCTCGCAGATGACGCCGCCGGCCGACCAGCTCACCGGCGGACAGCTCGAGGACCCGATCGTGAACCGGCGGGTGGCGGTGGCCGGATCGACCACGTGAAGCTCGAGCGGCACACCGGCGAACGGGCCGCCCTGGGTGCACGACGGGACCACCGCCAGGACCAGGCTCCCCGTCCCGCGCCAGCCGACGGCCCACAGGCTCCAGATCCCGGTCTCGCTGAAGATGAGCCGGTTCGAGCCGCCCTTGTTCAGGTCGTAGATGTACAGGCTCGTCGTCGCGCCCGTCGTCGTGTGGTCCGCCACCACCACGGCCATCTCCGTGTCGTCGGGGCTGACGGCGAAGGTGCTGCGTTGCGAGGCTGTCGCCGCGGGCACGGTGGCGATCGGCGCTTCGTCCTTGCCTCCGTTGGGCGTCAGCCAGTGCACCGCACCGGTCGCGTCCATGAAGTAGACGCGAGTGTCGCTCGTGCTGACGGGCAGCGGAAACGGCGCCGCGGCGACGTTTCCGCAGCTTGTCATCACCGGTGTGCTCGCCTGCGCGCTGGCCGCGACTGTTCCATTCACGCCCACGAGGGTCACGGTGTAGGAGCTGCTCGCCTGGCTGCTGACGAGCACGCCGTAGGGCGTCTTCACGCTCGGCGGGGAAGGACTGGCCGCCGGCGTCGGCGTGCCGGCCGACACCTGGGCGCTGGGTGACGAGGAGGGTGAGCGGCTCGCCACGCTGTTCTGCTGGCCGGAGCACGCCGCAGCCAGCACGACCGCGACGAGCGTGGCTACGATCGGGGCGGCGGGTGCGGCAGCACGGCGTCGCGTTCCCATTCGCGAGAGCCAACGCCGTTTTGCGCACGCGGTTACGTTTCCGGTACCATCCACGGTCTGTAAAGCAGGGCGCCGCCCTCACCCGCAGAGATCGCTCGAACGGGTTCGTCATGAGCGGACGGCGCGCGCTGTCCGTTTTGTTTTATCTGGATGGAGGAATAGAGCAACCCTGAATTTGACCGAGGTTTCGTCCCATACCGTTTAAAGAGCTGAGGATCAACGATCAGCTCCGCAGCAACGAAGTGCGACTGATCGACGACCAGAACAACCAGTTGGGCGTCCTTTCCCTGGACGCCGCGCTTCGAATCGCAAACGAGAAGGGGCTCGACCTCGTCGAGGTGGCGCCGCAGGCGAACCCGCCGGTCTGCCGCTTGATGGACTACGGACGCTACAAGTTCGAGACCGTCAAGCGCGAGAAGGACCAGCGTCGCAAGCAGAACGTCATCAAGCTGAAAGAGATGAAGCTTCGCCCGAAGGTGGCGGAGCACGATTTTCAGACGAAGTTCAAGGGTTTGAAGCAGTTCCTCGAGGCAGGAGAGAAGGTCAAGGTGACGATCATGTTCCGGGGCCGCGAGATGGTCCACCAGGAGCTCGGCAGGAGGATCCTCGACAGGGTGGCGGACGATGCGAAGCAGTTCGCCGTCGTCGAGCGCCAGCCGCTGCTCGAGGGTCGGAACCTGTTCATGATCCTGGCCCCGACGCGGCAGCCGGCGAAGGAGCAGGCGACCAGTGCCTAA
>CAYWTI010000313.1:0-8166 GCA_964461175.1 uncultured Actinomycetes bacterium
GCCGGGCGCGCATTACGAGCTCGTCAACCTGTGCTTCGGCGGCTGCCGCCTGGTCCTCGCCGTGCCCGAGGCTTCGACGCTCGACGGGCCGGAGACGTGGCCGCCGCTGCTGCGGATCGCGACCAAGTACCCGCGCACGGCGTCGAAGTGGTTCGAGGCGCGGGGCCAGGCGGTCGAGGTGGTGCAGCTGCACGGCTCGGTCGAGCTTGCGCCGCAGGTGGGTCTCGTCGACGCGATCGTCGACCTGACGGCGACGGGGCGGACGCTCCGCGAGAACGGCCTGCGCGTTGCGGGCGTGCTCGGCGAATCGACGGCGCGGCTGATTGCCAACCAGGCGAGTCTGAAGACGCGTAGCGAGGCCGTCCAGTCCGCGGTGGCGAGCCTGCGCGCGGCGGTCGAGCGATGAGCGTGCGAAGGTTCGACGCCGCGTCGTTCGCCGAGGTGGTGCGCGAGCGGGCGCGCCCGGCGGCGTTTGCGGCCGAGCGCGCGGCGGTGGCCGAGATCTGCGCTCGCGTCCAGGCCGAAGGTGACGTGGCGCTGCGGGACCTGGGCAAGCGGTACGACGGCTGGGCGCCCGAACCGGGGGAATCGTTCGAGGTCGAGATCACGTCGGGGCTCGATCCGCAAGACCTCGACGCGCTCGAGTTCGCCGCCGGACGGATCCGCCGCTTCCACGAGCGCCAGATGCCGCCTCCAGGCGGCGACGGTCCGCTGCGCTTGGTGACGAGGCCCGTCGCGAGCGCCGGCGTGTACGCGCCCGGCGGCAGGGCCGCGTATCCGTCGACCGTGTTGATGACCGCCATTCCTGCGCGAGTTGCGGGAGTCGAACGGGTCATGCTGGCGACGCCGCCCCGCCGCGACGGCTCTGTCGCGCCGGCGATCCTCGCCGCGGCGCGCATCGCGGGCGTCGACGCCGTGTACCGGATCGGCGGCGCGCAGGCGATCGCGGCGTTCGCCTTCGGGACCGAGAGCGTGCCGCGGGTCGACGTCGTGGCGGGCCCCGGCAACGTCTACGTCACCCTGGCGAAGAGGGAGGTGTTCGGGACGGTCGGGGTCGACGGCGTCGCCGGTCCGACGGAGGTCGCAGTGCTCGCCGACCGGGGTGCGCGTCCGGACTTCATCGCCGCCGATCTCGCAGCGCAGCTGGAGCACGACCCGATGGCGTGGGGCGTCCTCGTCACCGACTCGCCGGCTCTCGCGGACCGCGTCGAGGAGGAGCTCGCCGACCTGGTGCGCGGCCTCGAGCGGGCAGCGATCATTCGCGACGCGAACTGCTGCATCGTCGTCACGCGCGACATCGACGAAGCCGTAAGCGTGGTCGAGGACTTCGCTCCCGAGCACCTGCTGGTGGTCGCGGCCGACGACGTGCGCGTCGCGGCGCGCATACGCAACGCCGGGGCGATCTTCGTCGGACCCTACTCCACGGTGCCGCTGGGTGATTACACGGCCGGCCCGAACCACACGCTGCCGACGTCCGGAGCGGCGCGCTTCGCATCGCCGCTCGGCGTGCACACGTTCCTGAAGCGCACGAGCGTGCTGCGCCTGGGACGCGACGACGTCGCCGAGCTGCGGGACGCGACGGTGCGCCTGGCGGCGCTGGAGGGACTCGGCGCGCACGCGCACGCGGTCGAGGTGCGGCTTGAGTAGGACGGCGAAGGTCGTGCGCAAGAGCAAGGAGACGCAGCTCACCGCGTCGGTCACCCTCGACGGCACGGGGCGGATCAGCGTCGCGACCGGGCTGCCGTTTCTCGACCACATGCTCGCGCAGGTCGCGCGCTACGGCGGTTTCGCGCTCACCTTGCGGGGCGGGGGCGACGTCCACGTCGACCCGCACCACCTCGTCGAGGACGCCGGCATCGTCGTCGGCCAGGCCCTCGCCCAGGCGCTCGGCGACCGCGCGGGCATCGCCCGCTTCGCCGCCGCGTACGCGCCGCTCGACGAATCGCTGGCACGCGTCGTCGTCGACCTCGGCCGCCGGCCGTTTCTGTCGTACAACATCGCCGTCCGCGGCCGCATCGGCACATTGGAGTCCGAGGTGGTCGAGGAGTTCTGGCGGGCGCTGTCGATCCACCTCGGGGCGACGATCCACGTCGACCTGATCCGCGGCCGCAACCGCCACCATATCGTCGAGGCGACGTTCAAAGCCCTGGGCCTCGCCCTGCGCGAGGCGATGACCGTCACCGGCCGCGGCACGCCGTCGTCGAAGGGGCTCCTCGGATGATCGCGATCGTCGACTACGGTGTCGGCAACATCCGCTCGGTCGAGCGCGCTCTCGTCGCGGTCGGCGCCGAGGCGCGACTGACCGGTGACGCCGACGAGCTCGCGCGCGCCGACGGCATCGTCCTCCCCGGCGTCGGGGCGTTCGCGCCGGCGCTCGCCAGGCTCGAGGAGAGGGGGCTCGGGCGGCGGATCGTCGAGCTGGCGCGTGCCGGCAAACCGGTGCTCGGTGTCTGCCTCGGCTACCAGCTGCTGTTCGAGGAATCTCTCGAGCACGGCCGGCACCAGGGCCTCGGTCTCCTCCCGGGGCGTGTCGTCGAGGTGCGCGGCAGCGCCCGCCTACCGGTGATCGGCTGGTGCCGCACGCGACTGGTCGCACCGTCGCCGCTGTTCGCAGGCATCGCCGACGGCGCGTTCTTCTACTTCGTTCACTCGTTCACGCCCGAGCGGTCGGACGACGGCGTCGCGTGCACCGACCTATCGCCGGCCGCCGCGGCCGCGAGGGGCAACGTGATGGGCACGCAGTTCCACCCTGAGAAGAGCGCCGCGGACGGCCTGCGCGTCTACGCGAACTTCGTTGCCCTCGCGGCCGCGTGATGCCCGCCAAGCGCGTCATCCCGTGCCTCGACGTGGATGCCGGGCGCGTGGTCAAGGGCGTCCGGTTCCGCGAGCTTCGCGACGCCGGTGACCCGGCCGAGCTTGCGGCGGCGTACGACCGCGAGGGGGCCGACGAGATCGTGTTTCTCGACATCACCGCGTCGTCGGACGCACGCAAGATCCTCCTCGACGCGGTGGAGCGGACGGCTGACCAGGTGTTCATACCGCTCGCGGTCGGTGGCGGCGTGCGCAGCGTCGAGGACATGGGCGAGCTCCTGACGCACGGCGCGGACAAGGTGTCGATCAACACCGCCGCGCTGGCGGACCCCTCGCTCATCACGCGCTGCGCCGAGGTCTTCGGCTCGCAGTGTGTGGTCCTCGCCATCGACGCGCGCAGGCGGGTGGCGGGGGATGGGTGGGAGGTTTACAGCCACGGCGGCCGGCGCGCGACCGGCCGCGACGCCGTCGAGTGGGCCGCGCTCGGCGAGCGGCTAGGCGCGGGCGAGATCCTCATCACGTCCATGGACTTCGACGGCACCCACGATGGCTACGACCTCGCGCTCACCAGGGCCGTCAGCGACGCGGTCCGCCTTCCGGTGATCGCCTCGGGCGGCGCGGGCTCGACGCGGCACATGTACGACGCGCTGACCGCCGGCGGGGCGGAGGCGGCGCTGGCCGCGTCGGTGTTCCACTTCGGCGAGCTGTCCATCGGTGGCGTCAAGGACGAGCTGGCGTCGATGGGCGTGGAGGTGCGACGGTGAATCCCGATTTCTCCAAGGGCCTCGTCCCCACGGTCGTGCAGGACGCCGGCAGCGGCAAGGTGCTGATGCTCGCGTACATGGACGAGGAGGCGTGGACGAAGACGCGCGAGACCGGCAGGGCGTGGTTCCACTCCCGCGAGCGGGGGCTGTGGGAGAAGGGCGCGACCTCGGGCAACACCATGGAGGTCGTCGAGGTCCGCCTCGACTGCGACACGGATGCCGTGCTCCTGCGGGTGAATCCAGCGGGTCCCGCGTGTCACACGGGCGCCGAGTCGTGCTTCTTCAACAGCGCGGACGACTGAATGTTTATGCATGGATCTGTATACTCATGCGTCCATGGCGCGCAAGCTGAGAGTTGGCGTCGCCGGGGCGAGCGGGTACGCGGGCATGACCGCTGTCCACCTCCTGGCTCGACATCCGAGCGTGGAGCTGGTCCAGCTCACCTCGCGCTCGTACGCCGGTAAGCCGTACAGCGAGGTCTTTCCGCTCCTCGACCTGAAGGGCGCGTTCGCCACCGAGCTTCCCGCCGGGCTCGATTTCGTGTTCAGCTGCCTCCCGCACAACGCCGGCGCGGGCGCGGCCGCCTTATGGCTCGGCGGCGGAGCGCGCGTCATCGACATGAGCGCCGACTTTCGTCTCCGCGACGCGTCTCTGTATCCCAGGTGGTACCGCCAGGAGCACCCCGCGCCTGACCTTCTCGAGACAGCCGTGCTCGGCCTGCCCGAGCTGCACGAGGCCGAGATCAAGGGCGCGCGGCTCGTCGCCGTCCCGGGCTGCTACTCGACCGCCGCGATCCTCGCGCTCGCGCCCGCGGTCGCCGCCGGCCACGTCGGGAGCGACATCGTCGTCGACGCCAAGTCGGGCGTCAGCGGGGCGGGGCGGTCGCCTGGGCTCGGCGTCCACTTCAGCGAGGTCAACGAATCGCTGGGCGCCTACGCGATCGACGGCCACAGGCACCTGCCCGAGATCGAGCAGGAGCTGAAGGGCAAGGCCCACGTCACGTTCGTCCCCCACCTGGTGCCCATGACTCGGGGCATCCTCGTCACCTGCTACTTCGACCTCCAGGGATCGTTGACCGAGCTGCAGGAGACGTACCGCCGCTTCTACGCAGGGCAGCCGTTCACCAGGGTCGTCGACCGGACGCCGGCGACGAAGCTGGTGACCCACTCGAACCTCTGCCTCGTCAACGTCGCGGCTCAGGGCCGCAAGGCCGTCGTCACCGCCGCGCTCGACAACCTGGTGAAAGGCGCGTCCGGGCAGGGGGTCGAGTGCTTCAACATCGCCGCCGGCTTCGACCGGACGACGGCGCTGGACGGACCTGTGCAGTGGCCGTGACCTTCGCCCGAGGTTTTCGGGCCGGCACGGCGGCGTGCGGGATCAAGGCGTTCACGGCCGGGGCGTCGGCGATTCCCAGCGGGCAGAGGGACGACCTGTGCGTCGTCCATTCGGCCCGTCCGTGCGACACGGGTGGCGTCTTCACCACCAACAAGGTGAAGTCGGCCTCCGTCGTCATCGACCAGCTCCACCTTCAGCGCAACCGGGTCCAGGCGCTGGCGATCAACTCCGGCAACGCCAACGCGTGCACGGGTGCGCAGGGCTTTCGCGATGCGCTGCTGATGGCGAAGCTGGCTGCCGACCGCCTCGACCTCGACCCCGACCAGGTGCTGGTGAGCTCGACCGGCGTGATCGGGCGCTACCTCCCGATGGACGCCATCAAACCCGGCATCGCGGAAGCCTGCGGCAACCTGAGCCCGGACGCCGGCGAGGCGGCGGCGCGGGCGATCATGACGACCGACACCGTGCCCAAGACCGCCTCGCTCGAGCTCGAGCTCGCGGGAGCGACGGTGCGGGTGGGGGGCATGTGCAAGGGCTCGGGCATGATCCACCCGAACATGGCGACGATGCTGGCCTACATCACCACCGATGCGGCTGTCGAACCGGGCCTGATGGCGAGCCTCGTGCGAGGGGTCGCCGACCGCAGCTTCAACCAGGTCACCGTCGACGGCGACAGCTCGACCAACGACAGCTTCCTGGTCCTGGCCAACGGCGCAGCCGGCAATGAGCCCATTTGCGCGGGCACCGGCGAGGCCGAGCGCCTCGAGGCCGCCCTCATGCAGGTCGCGCAGGAGCTCGCGCGCGCCATCGCGCGAGACGGGGAGGGCGCGACCAGGCTGATCACCGTGCGTGTGCTCGACGCAGTTTCCGACGCCGACGCCCGGGAGGCGGCCCGTGCCGTCGCGTCCTCGAGCCTGGTCAAGACCGCGGTGCACGGCGGCGACCCGAACTGGGGCCGCATCGTCTGCGCGCTCGGCTACAGTGGGGCCGAGCTCGCCCTCGACCGCCTCTACCTCACCGTCGGCGGCCTCGTCGTGTTCGAGCGCGGCGCCGGCGTCGACGTCGACCTCGGGGCCGTGCGGCGGGCGTTCGAGCAGCCGGAGATCGAGATCACGGCGACGCTGGGTCTCGGCGAGGGACGCGCCGAGGCCTGGGGCTGTGACCTATCGGAGGAGTACGTGCGCATCAACGCCGACTACACGACATGACGCTGACCGTCGAGGAACGAGCCAAGGTCCTGGTCGAGGCGCTGCCGTACATCAAGCGCTTCCACGGCCAGGTCGTCGTCATCAAGGTCGGCGGCAACGCCATCGACTCGGCGCGGGACGAGACGCTGCTCGACGTCGTCCTGCTGCGCTACGTCGGCATGCAGCCGGTGATCGTCCACGGAGGCGGGCCCGAGATCACCGCGATGAGCGAGCGCCTTGGTCTCAAGGCCGAGTTCCGCGACGGCCTGCGCGTCACCGACGACAAGACGATGGAGGTCGTGAAGATGGTGCTGACCGGCAAGGTCGGCCCCGACTTGGTCGCCACCATCCACCGCCTCGGCGGCCAGGCAGTCGGCATGAGCGGGGAGGACGGGCCGACGATCATCGCCGAGCCGCTGGACGAGTCGATGGGCTACGTCGGCCGCGTGACGCAGGTCAACCGCGAGCCGATCACGGCGCTGCTCGGTCGCGGCTACATCCCGGTGATCGCGTCGATCGGGCTCGGCTACGACGGTCACGCGTACAACATCAACGCCGACACGGTCGCGGCCGAGATCGCGGTCGCGCTCGGCGCCGCCAAGGTGATCCTGCTCACCGACGTCGCGGGGGTGCTCGGCCACGACGGCAACGTGGTGCCGGTGCTGTCGAAGGAGGACGCCCGGCAGCGGATCGAGAAAGGCGAGGTGAGCGGCGGAATGATCCCGAAGGTGCAGGCGTGCCTTCGCGCGCTCGACGGGGTTCCGCTCGCGCACATCGTCGACGGCCGCACCAAGCACGCGCTGCTTCTCGAGCTGTTCACCGAGGCCGGCATCGGGACGATGGTCACGCCGTGAGCGGCAAGGCGGCGATGGGCACGCCGGAGCTGGCCGACCGCTACCTGATGCAGACAGGCCGCCGCCTGCCCGTGACCTTCGTGCGCGGGCGCGGCTGCCTCGTCTACGACGACGCCGGCCGCGAGTACCTCGACATGGTCGCCGGTATCGCCGTCAACCTCCTCGGCCACTCCCACCCGGACGTCGTCGCCGCGCTGAGCAGCCAGGCCGCGCAGCTCATCCACACCAGCAACCTCTACTTCACCCAGCCGCAGGTCGAGCTCGCGCGCAAGCTCGTCGAGCTCTCGTTTCCGTCGCGCGCCTTCCTCTGCAACTCGGGCGCCGAGGCCAACGAGGCGGCGATCAAGCTCGCGCGCAAGTGGGGCAAGCGCAACCGCGACGGCGCCTTCGAGATCATCACCGCCACCGGCTCGTTCCACGGCCGAACCCTCGCCGCCGTCACGGCCGGCGGCCAGCACAAGTACTCGGACCCGTTCGCGCCGCTGCCGCCGGGCTTCCTGCACGTGCCGTACAACGACGCCGACGCGATCGAGGCGGCGACGACGTACAGGACCGTGGCGGTGATGCTCGAGCCGGTCATGGGTGAGATCGGCGTCATCCCGGCGGCGCCCGGCTACCTCGAACGCGTGCGCGCGTGGTGCGACCGCAAAAACCTGCTCCTGATCCTCGACGAGGTGCAGACGGGTCTCGCCCGCACCGGGCGGTGGTTCGCCTACCAGCACTCGGGGGCGACGCCTGACGTGATGACGCTGGCGAAGGGCCTGGGTGGCGGCGTCCCGATCGGCGCGTGTCTCGCCAACCCGCGCGCCGACGTCTTCGAGCCCGGCGATCACGGCTCGACCTTCGGCGGCAACCCGCTGGCGTGCGCGGTCGCATCGGCCGTGCTGCACGTGGTCGAGCGCGACGGGCTCGTCGGGCACGCGGCGGAGATGGGCGAGGTCCTCGCTACGGCGACCGAGGACCTCGGCGCGGCGCAGACCCGCGGTGTCGGCCTCATGCGCGCCTTCCAGTACGACGAGGCACGCGCGAAGGCGTTCCAGCAGGCGTGCCTCGACGCGGGCCTGGTCGTCAACGCCGTCGACGATCACTCGGTCCGTCTTGTGCCGCCGCTCGTCATCACGGCCGCCGAGATCGACCGCGCGCACGAGGTCATGAGGAAGGTCGCGGCCGGATGACGGCGACCAAGGCGCGCCGGCACAGCGCGATCCTGCAGCT
>CAYWTI010000314.1:0-7099 GCA_964461175.1 uncultured Actinomycetes bacterium
GGGCCGCCATCTCGTCGAGCAGCGTCAGCAGGTCCTGCTGCCAGCCCTCGCCTTTCCGCCGCATCAGGATCCGGTTCGGGCGGACGGAGATGCGGCCCGCCATGCGCCGCGAGAGCTCCTCGACGTCGAGCATGCGCTCCGGGTCGACGCGAAGAACGATGTCGTGGCCGTCGGCGACAACCCCGCGCAGGCCCATGCGCTGGCCTCGCAGCTTCACACGCAGCGAATAGGCGAGGTTGTCGAGCTGCGACGGGGCCGTGCCGTAGCGGTCCTTCAGCGAGCGCAGCATCGCGTCGAGCTCCTGCTCGTCCTCGGCGCCGGCGAGCTGGCGGTAGGCGCCGAGGCGCAGCTTCTCATCGCGGATGTACGACCGCGGGATGAAGTGGTCGAGGGGCAGGTCGAGGTTCATCTCCGCCGTCGACAGCACATCGCCGACGACGTCCTCTTCGGAGCCAGTGCGCAGCTTTGTCACCGCGCCCTGCAGCATCTGCAGGTACATCTCGAAGCCGACGGCGGCGATCGCGCCGTGCTGCTCGGTGCCCAGCAGGTTGCCGGCGCCGCGGATCTCGAGGTCGCGCAGCGCGATCTTGAAACCCTGCCCGAGCTCGTGCAGCCCGGAGATGACGTCGAGCCGCTTGTCCGCCTGCTCGGTGAGCGAGCGACGCGGGTCGTAGAGGAAGTAGGCGTATGCGCGGCGCCCCGCCCTTCCGACGCGCCCGCGCAGCTGGTACAGCTGGGCGAGGCCGAAACGATCCGAGCGCTCGACCAGCAGCGTGTTGACGTTCGGGATGTCGAGGCCCGACTCGATGATCGTCGTGCAGACGAGGACGTCGTGCTTGCCGGCCTCGAAATCGACCATCACGGTTGCCAGCTCGTCCTCGGACATCTGGCCATGTCCGACGGCGACACGCGCCTCCGGCAGCAGGCGGCGCACGCGCTCGGCCGCTTTCTGGATCGTGCGCACGCGGTTGTGCACGTAGTACACCTGCCCGCCGCGCGCAAGCTCGCGGCTGATCGCCTCGTGGACGAGCGCGTCGTCGTCGGCGGTGACGTAGGTCTTGATCGGCTGTCGCTCCTCCGGCGGCGTCTGGATGACGCTCATGTCGCGAATGCCGCCGACGGCCATGTGCAGGGTGCGCGGGATCGGCGTCGCCGACAGCGACAGCACGTCGAGCTGCGTGCGCAGCTTCTTCAACCGCTCCTTCTGCATGACGCCGAAGCGGTGCTCCTCGTCGACGACCAGCAGGCCAAGGCGCTTGAACCGCACGTCGCGCTGGAGCAGCCGGTGGGTGCCGACGACGATGTCGACGTGCCCGCTCTTCAGGCCCTCGACGGTGCGCTCGGCCGCCTCGTCGTCGACGAACCGGGAAAGCATCTCGACCACGACCGGGAAATTCTTCAGCCGCTCGCGGAAGACATGGAAGTGCTGCTGTGCCAGCACCGTCGTGGGCGCAAGCACGGCCACCTGCTTGCCGCTCATCGCGGCCTTGAACGCCGCCCGGAGCGCGAGCTCGGTCTTGCCGAAGCCGACGTCACCGCACAGCAGGCGGTCCATCGGCCGGTCCGACTCCATATCCGCCTTGATCTCCGCCAGCGCCGCGAGCTGGTCGGGCGTCTCTTCATAAGGAAAGGAAGACTCCAGCTCCTGCTGCCACGAAGTGTCGGGCGCAAACGCGATGCCGGGGCGCGCCTCGCGCAGCGAGTAGATCTTGAGCAGCTCCTCGGCGACGTCCTGGACGACCTTGCGCGCGCGGCCTCGCGCACGCGACCAGTCGCTCGTGCCCAGGCGGTGAAGGCTCGGCGCGGTCTCGCCCCCGAGGTACTTCTGCACCCGGTCGAGGTTCTCCACCGGGACGAACAGCCGGTCTCCCTCGGCGTACTCGAGCTCGAGGTACTCGCGGTGCGCGCCCTCCGAGTCGATGAGCCGCATGCCTTTGAACCGCGCGATGCCGTGGTCTACATGGACGACGAGCTCGTCGGCCGCAAAGTCGAGCGTGAACTCGCGCGTCAGGTCTTCCGTGCGCGTGCGTCCCCGGCCTCCGCGGGAGGGCCTGCGCACGCGGCCGAACAGCTCGGCGTCGGTGGCGAGGACGAAGCCCATCGCCGGCTGCGAGCACCCGGCGACGAGATCCAGAGACGCGTGGTGCAGGCCCGGCTCGAGCTCGGCGTCCAGGTCGAGGTCGACCTCTCTGAGCGCCGTCTTGACGCCGGCCTCGTCGAGCATGGCGCGCAGGCGCTCGTCCTGCTCGGTGGCAAACACGATCGCGGAGGCGTCGGCGCGGGCCGCGAAACCGGCCAGCGCGCGCGGCTGGCCGACCAGCGGCTCACCGCCGAACCACCCGAGGTCCAGCGCTTCGCCGTCTCCCTCCCCCGCCGTCACCGTCAGCCGGGGCCGCGCCCCTGCGTCCTCGGGTGGCGCGACGGTCGGGAGCACGAAACCGCGCGGGAGCTCGCCGCCGGTCACCTCGGCCGCGGCGAGCATTGACGTCTCGTCGAGCAGGGTCTTTGCGTCGGCGAGCTGGCGTTCTGGCTCAAAGTCGAGCACGACCGCGTCGTCGCGCACGTGCTCGAGCAGCGACGGTCGCGACGGATCGATGTACGCGGAGTAGAACTCGACGCCTGCGAACGCCGCCCCGGTGCCGAGGCGCGTGAGCTCGTCGTCCCAGACGCTGCGCACGTCGCCGCGCAGCGCGTCGAGCGAGGTGGTCGCGTGCAGCCGCTCGACGGCGGCCTCGCCTCGGTCGGCGCCGAGCAGCAGCTCGCGGCCGGTCCTGATCACGGCCTCGGGGACGGCCATCACCGAGCGCTGGTTGTCCGGGTCGAAGATCCGCAGGGTCTCGATCGCGTCACCCGACCACTCGGCCCGCAACGGCTCGTCGGCCGCGGACGGAAAGACGTCGAGGATCCCGCCCCGGAGCGAGAACTGTCCGCGTTCCTCGACGAGCGGCTCGCGCGTGTAGCCAAGCTCGACGAGCCGCCCGGCGATCGTCACCGGGCCCGGTCCTTCGCCAGGGCGCAGCACGACCGTGCTGTCGACGAGGTCGCGGCGCGAGATCGTCTGCCGGGTCATCGCCCGTCGCGACGAGACCACGATCACGGCCCCGCCGGCGCTCAGCGCGGCGAGGGCGTCGAGGCGGCGGTTCACCGCCTCGTCGAACGCCGGCGGCCGGTCGAGGAACGAGACCGCCACCTCGGCGAAGACGTGGACCGGCGGCACGCCGCTGAGCCACAGCCTCAGCTCCTCGGCGAAACGGTCGGGACCGGGAACGAGCAGAAGGACCTGCCGGCCGTACGCCGACGCGCCGCGCGCCACCGCACCAGCGACGATCGGCCACGCGGGCCGCGGCAGCCTGGCGACCGACAGGCGCGAGGCGGGGCGCTGCACCCAGCGCCCGAGCCGAGGCTCGGCGGCGACGATCTGCTCCCACAGCCTGCCGCTCATGGCGCCGGCCCTCTGCGAGCAAGCTCGCTCAATGTGACGGCCATCAGGGCCGGGTCTCCTCGCAGCCCAGCGCGCCGGCGCGGTTGAAGCGGTCCATGGCGCGCTCCAGGCCGGCGTCGAGCGCGACCTCGAGCGCGTCCGCCACCCCCGCGATCACGCCCGGAATCCGTTCCGCCTCGGCCTTCGTGAACCGGCCGAGGACGTACCCGCGGCCCGAGGCCGAGCCCTTGCGCGCCGGCTTTCCGATCCCCACGCGGAAGCGGACGAAGTCGTCGCGACCGAGCGATTCGACGATCGAGCGCACGCCGTTGTGCCCGGCCGTCGAGCCGCCGACCTTGATCCGCATCCGGCACAGCGGCAGGTCGAGCTCGTCGTACACCACCCATGTCTCGGGCGCGTGCACACCCGTGTCCTTCATCGCCTTCGCCACCGCCTGGCCGGAGAGGTTCATGTACGTCTGCGGCAGGACGAACCACACTCCGCGCGCCTCCGAGCGGCCGACCAGCGACTGCCATCGCTTGCGCTCGACGCGCACGTCGAAACGCCGGGCGAGCTCGCGCACACACGCGAAGCCGAGGTTGTGCCGCGTGTCGGCGTAGTCCTCGTCCGGATTGCCGAGACCGACGATCAGGCGCTCAGTCGCTTCGTTCATCTCCATGCAGACGCGGAAAGGCCCGCGGCGAGCGCCGCAGACCATGTGTCGCGGTTACGAGTCTAAAGGCGCTTCGGAGCTACCGCGATGCGGGACCGCGCCAGGGCGTCGACCGTGAGCCGGTTCATCTCCTTGCGCTCGCGCGCGGTCGCGTGATCCCACCCGAGCAGATGGAGGAACCCATGCACCGTCAGCAGCGCGAATTCGGTGTTCGCGTCATGGCCGTACGCGGCGGCCTGGCGCTCCACCGCCGGCCATGAGATGGCGATATCGCCGACGTGCGGTGATACGCCCTCGAAGGAAAGCACGTCGGTCGCGTCGGGCGCGTCCGCGTAAGTGCGGTTGAAGACGCGCATCTCGTCGTCGCCGGTGATCCGGACTGCGACAGAGGCGCCCGCCTCAGGCAACCGAGCACCGACCTCCGGCACCTCGGCGGCCCGCTCGAGAAGGCGGCGCACGAAGGGCGTGCGCACGGGCGCGATCACCGCCTTGACGACTTCGACTTCCAGTAGAGTCACCTCGTTGAAGATTCTCGTGACCGGGGGCGCCGGTTTCATCGGCTCCCACGTCGTCGACGCTTACATAAGCGCCGGTCACGAGGTCGCGGTGCTTGACAACCTGAGCACCGGCCGCGAGGACAACGTCAATCCCGACGCGCAGCTGCACCGGGTCGACGTGCGCGACCTCGACCGCGTGCAGTCCGCGCTGGAGTCGTTCCGGCCCGAGGTCGTCAACCACCACGCCGCGCAGTCCGAGGTGCCGAAGTCGGTCGCCGATCCCGGCCAGGACGCGCTCATCAACATCGTCGGCGGCCTCAACGTCTTGCGGGCGTGCGTCGACCACGGGGTGCGCAAGGTCATCTTCAGCTCCACCGGTGGCGCGCTCTACGGCGAGCCGGACGTGGTGCCCGCGGCGGAAGACCATCCGATCCGGCCGCTGTCGCCGTACGGCACGAGCAAGTTTGCGTTCGAGCAGTACCTCGGCACCTTCCAGAGGACGTTCGAGCTGAACTTCACGACGCTGCGCTACGCCAACGTCTACGGCCCGCGCCAGGACTTCGCGGCCGAGGAAGGCCGCGTCGTCGCCATCTTCGCGAGCCGGATGCTCGAGGACCGTCCCGTCACGATCGACGGCGACGGCAACCAGTCGCGGGACATGATCCACGTCGGCGACGTCGCCACCGCGAACCTCGCGGCGCTCGACCGCGGCGACGGCGGCACCTACCACGTGAGCACCGGCGTGCCCGTGACCGTCAACGACCTTTTCCGCAAGCTCGCGATCCTCACCGAGTACAAGCAGGCCGCTCGACTCGGGCCGCCCCGTCGTGGCGACGTCTACCGCATCGCGCTCGACAACTCCGCCGCGGCCGCCGACCTCGGGTGGCGCCCGGCGATCCAGCTCGAGGAGGGCCTGTCTTTGACCGTCGACTATTTCCGGCAGGCGATCGGGCGCCTGTCCAACCGCTGATTGGGCCGCTGATTGGGCGACGCTCTCTCGTTCCTGCACGGATACGGCGCGCGCGTCCTTCTCGTGTTCGCGATCGTGCTCGGCCTGTGGGGCGCTTACGCCTACTTCCGGACGCACCGCCTGAGCGGAGGGTTCCGGTCGAGCTACCTCATCATGGCTGTGCTGACACCCGTGCAGGGCATACTCGGGGCCGCAGCGCTCGCGACCGGCGCCCACCCCAACGAAGGCATCCTGCACATGGTCTACGGCGCCTTTGCAACGCTGTTCCTGCCCGGCGCCTACGTGTACTCGCGTGGCGGCGATTCGCGGCGGGAGGCGCTGATCCTCGCCGGCGCGTCGTGGATCGTGGCGATTGCCTACTTCAGAGGGATTGCGACCGGATAAGGTATCGGGCGCGGTGGACCCCAACGCTCGGTATGCCAAGGACCTCGACGGCGGCGATGACACGCCGAGCGCGCCGCCCGACCGCCGGGCGCTGATCAGCGGCGGCGCCGGCTTTCTCGGCATCAACGCCGCCCACCATCTGATCAAGCAGGGCTGGCACGTGACGATCCTCGACAACCTGAGCCGCCCCGGCACCGAGCGCAACCTGAAGTGGCTTCTGACGCGCTTCCCCAACCGGCTGACGTTCGTCAAGGAAGACGTGAGAAACGCCGCCGCGCTCCCGCCCCACGTGCGCGACCAGGACGCGGTTCTGCACCTCGCCGCCCAGGTCGCCGTGACCACATCGCTGGTCGATCCGGAGACCGACTTCGACGTCAACGCCCGCGGCACTCTCAACATGCTCGAGGCGGTCCGCCTGCACAACCACGACGCGCCGTTCGTCTTCGCATCGACGAACAAGGTCTACGGAAAGCTGGACAAAAACAACTCCGCCTGTAAAGAGACGCAGCCACTGGACTTCCACAGCCCGTACGGCTGCAGCAAGGGCGCGGCCGACCAGTACGTGCGCGACTACGCGCGGTGCTTCGGCATGAATACCGTGGTCCTGCGCCAGAGCTGCATCTACGGCGCTCACCAGTACGGGACCGAGGACCAGGGCTGGGTCGCGCATTTCGTCCACTCGATCCTCAAGGACCGGCCGCTGACGATCTACGGCGACGGCACGCAGATCCGCGACCTCCTCGACGCGCGCGACCTCTGCGACCTGTACGCGCTCGTCGTCGACAAGATCGCGATCACGCGCGGCGAGGTCTACAACGTCGGCGGCGGCACGCCGAACCAGCGCAACCTGCTCGAGGTCATCGACCTCATCGGCGAGCTGACGGGGCGCAAGCCGGAGTTCTCGTTCTCGGACTGGCGCGAAGGCGACCAGGCGTACTACGTGAGCGACGTCACCAAGGCCAAGCAGCAGCTTGGCTGGGAGCCGAAGATCGACTTCGACCGCGGCCTGCGCGACCTGATCTCGTGGGCCGAATCGATCAGCTGACGGCGGCCGTTCTGCCGGTCGCTGCTTCCACCCCGTAGAGCCACCCGCGCACGAGCCCGAGGGCCATGTCGGGCCTCTCGGCCTGCGACATGTGCGAGCACCCGGGCAT
>CAYWTI010000315.1:0-2354 GCA_964461175.1 uncultured Actinomycetes bacterium
ACAGGGCAAGCACGAGGTGATGCGTTACGTCGGCGCGCTCATCCCCTACCGCGTCGCCATGCACGTGCGCGCCGACTCGGCCATCAGGACCATCGCCGACCTCAAGGGCAAGCGCGTCTCGAGCGACTTCAACGCCCAGAAAACGATAGGCCGCATCATCGCGGCGCACCTGGCGAACGCGGGCCTGAGCTTCAACGACGTGGTCAAGGTGCCTGCGCCGAACGTCACGCGCCAGGCGGAGGACTTCATGAGCGGCAAGGTCGACGTGATGTTCTTCGCGCTCGGCTCGGCCGCGATCAAGCAGGCCAACGCGAGCGTGGGCGGCCTGCGCGTGCTCGAAGTCGACACCTCGGCCCAGGCGATGAAACGCACCGAGGCCCTCATCCCCGGCGCCTACGTGATGCAGGTCGCGCCCGGCCCGGCGATCGACGGGATCACGCGGCCCACCCATCTCATCGCCTTCGACATGGTGGCCATCACCAACTCGAAGGTCTCCGACGACGTCGTCTACCGGGTCGCCAAGGCCCTGCACGATAACAAGCCCGACCTGGTCGCCACCTTTCCTCCCTTCGGCCTGTTCCAGCCGCAGGGCATGGCGAAGCCGCTCATCGGGGTTCCGATGCACCCCGGGGCGGCGAAGTACTACCGGGAAGCGGGCTTGATGAAGTGACTTGCGCGCGGCAGCGCGCAAGTCATCCCGAGCGAAGCGAGGGATCTCTACCGGCACGGTGCCAGTAGAGGTCCTTCGGGCTGCGCCCTCAGGATGACAGCACCGGGAGGACGAGCCGCGAGGGGTGCGCGGCGTCGTGGTGGACGGTGTCGCTGCCGATCTTGTCCGGGCGGTATACATGAAAGAACAGGCCGTCGGTGATCGGCGAGTCGCCGCAGGCGATCTCGACGCGCACGCGGCTGCCCTTCTGGAAGCGCCAGGCGATCGCCATCATCGCGATCTCGAGCTCGTAGACCTTCCCCGGGGTCAGCGGCTTCGGGTTCGCGTGCGTGTAGTGGGGGATGTCCTCGGTGCTCTTCTCGCGGTCGCGCTCCAGCGCGTGCGAGGCGCGCAGCCAGCCCTTGGTGACGATCGCGTAGCGCGGCTGCACGCCCTTGCCGCGCTCCTCCGGCGCCTGTGCGAACTGCTCCGAGACCTTCACGTGGAAATCCATGTCGTCGCGCGTGGACGACGCGTGCAGGATCAGCTTGCCGTGACCCGCGACCTCGATGTCGGCCTCGAGGGGCGCACTGGTGAAGGTGAGCACGGCGGCGGCCGGGTCCGGCCCCTGCGGCCCGACGGCGACCACGCCGAGGACCCATCGCGGGTGCGGGTACGCGTAGCCGGTGCTGCCGCCGTCCGCGCCCGGGGCCACGGGCTGCAGGGCGCCGTCGTTCAGGGAGGTCACCGATCCCGTCGGCCCCTTGGCCAGGTGGAAGGTCAGCCTGCGCGTTCCGGGCGGCGGCCAGGAGTCGAAGGAGCGCGCGACGCCCGTGTTCTTCACGACGTACTCGACGTCCGGCCGGGCGTCGTGGCTCGTCTTCTCGCCCTTCAGGTGCTTGCCGTAGAAGGGGAGCAGCTGCCGCTTGTGGAAATCCACCGTGTTGAAGTCGATCTGCGAGGTCACCGCGGTCGCGGTGCCCGTGATGAAGAGCTTCTTCTCTCCCCTCGCCTTCTGGTAGCCGAGGATGTTGCCGGCGAGGTGCAGCTCCATTTTCGCCCACACCCCGATCGAGAAGATGGGCACCTTGATCCGGTCGAGATGCTCGGCGGCCGTGCGCTCCCGCCAGTAGGTGTCGTAGTTCGGGTGAGCCTGCACGTCGAGATAGAAGTCGCGTTCGAGCACGCGGGGGTGGTCGCCGTTGGCGGGGTAGAGATTGGGCACGCGCACGCTGGCGTTGAACCAGTACAGCGGAAAGTTGCTCTCGATGCCGCCGCGGAACGCGAGGTAGCGGTACGGGTCGTTCATGCCGTCGTACACGCCCAGGCATGCGAGGTGCGGCGGGTTCTGCACGCCCATGAACCACTGCGACATGCAGTAGTACGACTGCCCGATGCCGCCCACCCTGCCGTTCGACCATTTCTGCTTCGCGATCCACTCGATCACGTCGTAGAGGTCCTGCTGCTCCGCGCGCGACAGGAACCCGAACTCGCCGCCGGAGATGCCGGTGCCGCGCACGTCGGCATGCACGTAAGCGTAGCCCTGCTCGACGTACCACTCGAAGGGGCCGGTCTCGCGCCACAGGAACATGGGCCGCGGCGGCAGCTCGTTGTTGTCGTAGCGGTAGGGCGAGGCGGCGAAGAGCGCCGGGAAGGGTCCGCTCCCCTCGGGCCGGTAGACGCGCACGCCGATCTTCACCCCGTC
>CAYWTI010000316.1:0-5643 GCA_964461175.1 uncultured Actinomycetes bacterium
CCTCTTCGACAACACCTTCAAACGGCGCCCGCTCAGCCTTCTATAGCGGCTGCACTGGTACTCGGGGCTTGACTCCCATCTATTTGAAAGTCGCCCGCGGGATTGACTGCGCGCGTGGCGCTCCGTCATCGAATTCCAGGCGACAGGCTGAGGCCGCTCTGGATCTGGCTTCTAGACCCTGCAGATCTCGCAGAGGTAGTCGTGGACCATCCAGCCGCGCGAGGTCAGGTGCCACCAGACATGCGACTCGGCGTAGACCGGGGCGCTGTCCACGTTGACAACGGTGCCCTTGCCGAGGCAGCCGAGCACCTGGGCGGTCAGGGACGGCGTCGCCCTGTAGTTCGCGCACCCATTCACGAACACGTGAGTTCCAGTGTCAGCGGATCCGGGCGTGAAGCCTGGGTTCTGCGCGCACGCGAAGTTCAGGAAATGCCAGCCGGCCGAGTCCTGGTACAGGAACACCCAGCACGCCGCCCCGAGCCCGCCGCCCGGGTACTGGCCGAAGGAGCCGTTGAGAACACCGGCGCCGGTGCCGACCATGCCGGACGGCTCCGGGCTGACGCGGTAGCAGTTCTCGCCGTTCGTGCAGGCCGACCAATCCTTGTAACCGAGCGCCTTTTCGATCGCCGGCGCGCCGGCGGCGGTCATCGCCAGGTATTCCTGGTGCGTCGGGGTCCGGCCGATCACACCGGCGCAGAGGCCCGGTAGCGGTTGATAGGTCTGGCACTGGACGGGGCCCGCGGATGGGGAGCTGGTAACCGCGCTGGGGGACGCGCTCGTCGGGCTCGGCGAGACCTGGGCCACGGTACTCGGCGACGACTGGGCCACCGGGGCGTTGCCACCACAGCCGGCCAGGAGCAAGACGGCGCCGAACGCCGCGGCGGCTGCGATGTGTGCTGGTCTCATAGCCGTGTAACACGCCATGTACCCAATTCGTTATCGAAAGCAACAAACCAGCCCGGGGCCGCATCACCGGGCTCGGCGATAATCGCCGCCGTGAGGGAGATCGAGACCGATTACCTCGTCATCGGCGCGGGCGCGTCGGGGATGGCCTTCACCGACACGCTGATCGCGCGATCCGGCGCCGATGTCGTCATGGTCGACCGCCGGCACCGGCCTGGCGGCCACTGGCTCGACGCCTACCCGTTCGTCCGGCTGCACCAGCCCTCCGCCAACTACGGTGTGGCCTCGCGGCCGCTGGGGACCGACCGCATCGACACCTTCGGGCCCAACGCCGGTTTCTACGAGCGGGCCAGCGCGGCGGAGATCTGCGACCACTTCGGCCGCGCCCTCGACGAGGCCTTGCTGCCTTCGGGGCGGGTGCACTTTCTTGGCCAGACCGACCACCGCGGCGAGGACGGCGGCGGGCATCACCTGGTCTCGTTGCTGACCGGGGCCGAGACCACGGTGCGCGTCAAGAAGAAGGTGGTCGACGCGACCTACGTCGAATCGTCGATCCCCTCGCGCCACCGCCCGGGATTCGAGATCGCCGGCGCGGTCCGCGTCATCCCGCCGAACGACCTGGTCGACCTGGACAGGCCCATATCCAGCGTCACCGTCATCGGCGCGGGCAAGACGGCGATGGACACCTGCGTCTGGCTGCTCGACGCCGGCGTCGATCCCGATCGGATCCGGTGGATACGCCCGCGCGACTCCTGGTTGTTCGAGCGCTCGTTCATGCAGCCGCTCGACCTGGTGGCTCAGTACATGCAGATGCAAGCGCACTGGATCGAGGTCGCGGCCGAGGCGACGAGCGGCAGCGACTTCGCCCATCGCCTGGAGGACCGGGGCGTGTTCGTCCGGGTCGATCGCGCCGTCGAGCCCGACCTCTTTCGCGGCGCGATCATCAGCCTCGGCGAACTGGAATCGCTCCGGACCATCCGCCGCGTGGTTCGTAAGGGAAAGGTGCGCCGCCTGGACGCCGATCGGGTCTGGCTCGACGGGGGCGACGAGCCGGTGGCACCGGACGAGCTGTTCGTCGATTGCACCGCCGCAGGCGTGAGGCCGGTGGTGCCCCGACCCGTCTTCGAAGCGGACCGGATCACGCTCGAGTACGTGACGATCGGTTTCGTGGCGTGGAGCGCGGCGACTGTGGCCGCGGTCGAGGCCGGAAGCGATGACCCGGCGGTCAAGAACAACCTGTGCCCGCCCGTCGTCTTTTCGGGCAGCATCGGGAACGTTTTCGGCCTGGCTTACCCCGCCATGAGTGGGTTGGCGGCCCGCTTGAGGGACCCCGACCTCGCGGCGTGGAACGAAGCGTGCCGGTTGAACCCGATCCGCGGCGCCGCGAACCGGCTCGACGACCAACGGATTGTCGACGCCTTCGCCTCGATCATGACCAACACCGGTCGCGCCCTTCGCAACATGAAGGAGCGGACCGCGGAAGCGCCGGCAGCTGTGTCAGCCAGCTCCTGACCCAAAACCTAATGCCGCGCACCGCGTTTTAAGCGGTGTGGGCCGTGAGGTGACAGCGCGCCGGAAGCTTTACGCCACGATCGCCGTGCTCGCGGCCGCCTGCATGGCATGCTTTCTTGCAGCCTCGCTGGAGCTCTCCGAAAGCGGGCAGATGGCCGGCATCGACTCCGCTGAGTCCGGGGAGCAGGCGCGTTTTGCCCTCGAGCTGATCGCGATCGGCCTGTTGAACCTCGCGGCGACGGTGGCATTCGTGCTTCGTCAGTCGAAGGTCAGCTCGTGGGCTCTGATGGTGCTCCAGGTCGCGATCCTCGTTGCGGCGTTCGTGCAGGGCATCGTCACCGACATCGGCTGGTTTTACTTCTGCGCAATGCCGCTGTTCACCTTGCTCGCGCTGCTGGCGCTCCGCGCGACGAGGACCGGGCACCAGCCGGTGTTTCTGATCCTCGCCGCGGTCCCGGCCGTTCTGATGGTCGCCGTGGCGAGCCGGTTCGCGAGCGCGGAAGTGCCGACCGTTTCAGTCACGTCGCACCCGATTCCATTGCCTTCCGGCCTCGCCCTCATCTGCACGGACAACTATCGGAGCGACCACTCCATGGGCCCGCTCGAGGACGGCAACCACGTCCACTACGTTTGCGATCACGGCGAGGTTCTCGCCTGGTGGATCGATCGCAACGCCGGCAACGAGACCGCTCCGCCGGCTTAGGGCTCTACTCCCGAACGGCCGGAGACGGCTCGGCCGGCACGGTCTCGAGCGCTTTTTCCGCCCATACCGCTCTCACCCCGTCCACGACGCGCTCCGCCTGCTCCCGGCCTGCCCTCGCCGCGTCGGCGCGGCGCGCCGGGTCGAGCACATTGGCGCCGATCGCCTTCCGGGCGGCCGCGTCGGGAGAGACGATGACCGACCGCACCTCGGCTCCCAGCGCCCTCAGCTGGTGCCGCACCCGCTGCCGGCGCTTGACGCCAAACGTCACGGGCGCGATTACGACGACACGGTCGCAGCCGGTCGCGAGGTCGGCGTTCGTCACCGAGCGCACGCCGCCGTCGACGTAACGGCGGCCATTCACGGTCATTGGCGGCAGCACGATGGGCACCGCGCAGCTTGCCGCGACGGCATCCACCAGCTCGACGTTGCTGTCGCGATCGAATACTTTCGCCTCACCGGTTTCGGCGTCGGCCGAGGTTATGAGCAGCCTTCGCTCGGGCCACGGAGCCCGGCCGAGCATGGAGACGAAGACCTGGCGAAATTCCGCCTCCGGGATCGTCGATGCGGCGAGCGCGCGCCGGCCGAGGTAGGCGCGGCCGCGGCGTCCGTCGCCGGGCCAGGCTGCCGCGAGCACGAACCGGGCCAGCGCGCCGGCGCCCATCCTCCAGCCGCGCTCCCCGGTCGCGTCGGCGAGCTGGCGCGCGTAGAGATCCGTCAGAGACACGCCGCTCAGGATCTGGGCGGCCACCGCCGACCCGGCCGATGTGCCGACGACGACGTCCGCGTCCGCCAGGTGCACGCCGGCGTCGGCGAGGCCCGCGATCATCCCCAGCTCCCACGCTATGCCGGTGATGCCGCCACCCCCCAGGACCAGTCCTCTGCCGCCTGTCATGCCGACAAGATGGCACCGCGGGCGCCGGATCTCAAGTCGCGCGCCTGGAGCCCGGATCCAGAGTCACGGTCGCGATCGTGCCTCCCGAGGTGGCGTTGTGAAGCGTGATCTCACCGCCATGGGCACGGACGATGTCGTGCGCGATCGCCAGGCCGAGGCCGCTGCCTGTGGAGGTCGGACCCTTGGCGAACCGTTCGAAGACGTGCGGCAGGAGCTCGGGCGGGATGCCTTCGCCTGTATCCGCGACGGTGATGCTCGCCGGCGCGGCCACCGACACCTTCACCGAGCCGCCGGCCGGTGTGTGCCGCAGGGAGTTCGAGACCAGGTTGCCGATCACCTGGCGGATTCGTGCCGGATCGATGTCCACCTGCGCCAGGTCGGGCGCCGAGTCGACATTCAGGCCGACGCCTTTCGTTTCGGCCTGGGCGCGAAATGACTCGACGCTGTCGTGCACGAGCGCCCCGAGGTCGGTCGGCTCCTTGTGGAGGACGAGGTTGCCGGCGTCCGTGAGCACGACCGTGCGGAGGTCCTCGACCAGCCGATCGAGCGTGGCGGTCGCGTCGAGGATCGGCGCGAGGTGCGCCGCGTCGGCCGGGTAGAGGCCGTCGGCGATCGCCTCCGCCTGGCCGCGGATCACGGAGAGCGGCGTGCGCAGCTCGTGCGTCACGTCGGCGAGGAACGAGCGCCGCTGCTCGTCACTCGTCTTGAGCCGCGCCGACATCGAGTTGAATGCATGCGCCACGGAGCGGATGTCCGCCGAGCCCCATTCCGGAACCTGTGCCGAGTAGTCGCCCGCCTCGATGCGCCGCGCGGCCTCGATCAGGTTGTTCATCGGACGCGAGATGCGTCGCATGCCGCCGAAGATGGCGGCGAACACGACAAAGACGATGAGCAGGATCGGGAGGGCGAAGAACGGATGGATGCCGACCGGCCGGCCGCCGAACACCGCGCCGGCGATCAAGCCCGACAGGAGTGCGAACACGAATATGCCGAGGAACAGGCAGCCGATCAGGCGGACGAACGGAGCCACGCCGTACGGCCGGTAGCGGCGTCGCGGCGGGAACGGCTCGCCCTCGGGCCACCACGACGGTCGCTGCCAGTTGAAGGGCGCCTGGTTCGGGTCCCAGCCGCGCCAGCGGCCGGGGCCGCCGCCGGCCCTCACCGCGGCTCGGCAGGCTCGGCGAACCGGTAGCCGACGCCGAAGACGGTCTGGATGTAAGAGGCGCCGATCTTGCGCCGGATGTTCTTGATGTGCGCGTCGATCGCGCGCTCGTATGACTCGAAGGCGACCCCGCGCAGCACGTCCAGGAGCTGCGCGCGGGTGAACACGCGACCGGGCTGCCGCGCCATCGCCGCGACGATCTGGAACTCGCTCTTCGTCAGGTCGACGCGCCGGCCACCGAAGCGCGCCTCCATGCGTGGCAGGTCGAGCTCGACGTCGCCGCCGACTCGCAGCACCTCCGCGGGTGATGCCGCGCCCTCGACCCGGCGCAGGACCGCGCGCACGCGCGCGACGAGCTCTTTGGGCGAGAACGGCTTGGTCAGGTAATCGTCGGCGCCGAGCTCCAGGCCGACGAGCTTGTCCGACTCCTCGGTCCGGGCGGTCAGCATGATGATCGGCACCTCGCCGTCG
>CAYWTI010000317.1:0-4249 GCA_964461175.1 uncultured Actinomycetes bacterium
CGAGTTCCACATCCCCTACGACGGGGACCACGACTACGCCGCCTACGTCGACGGCAAACCCCGCGTCGAGGGCGTCCGCTCCGTCCTCCAGGCCAAGCGCATCAAAGCGGACGACGCCCTCGTCCAGCGCATCGCCGCGCGCAAGGACGCCCTCTTCCTCGACCTGATCCACAAGCACGGCGTCCAGACCTACCCCACCTCCATCACCTACCTCCACGAGGCGCGCGCCGCGGGCAAGAAGACCGCCGTCGTCTCGAGCAGCAAGAACACCACCGAGGTCCTCAAGGCCGCAGGCCTGCACGACCTCTTCGACGCCCAGGTCGACGGCAACGTCGCCGAGCGCGAGCGCCTCCACGGCAAGCCCGCCCCCGACACCTACCTCCGAGCAGCGACCATGCTCCACACCGACGCCGCCAACTCCGCCGTCTACGAGGACGCGCTCGCCGGCGTCGAGGCCGGACGGGCCGGCCGCTTCGGCCTCGTCGTCGGCATCGACCGCGCCGGCCAGGCGGAAGCCTTGAAGCAGCACGGCGCCGACCTCGTGGTCGCGGACCTCGGCGAGCTCATGCACCTCGCGGCATGATCAGCAGCCGCCGCTTCGAGTGCGCTCCCTGGGCCGTGTGCGAGACCACGCTCGACCTCGAAACGCTCGGCCAGACCGAGTCCATCTTCGCCCTGAGCAACGGTCACATCGGCTGGCGCGCCAACCTCGACGAGGGTGAGCCGCACTCCATCTCCGGCTCCTATCTCAACGGCGTGTACGAGGAGGTGCCCCTCCCCTACGCCGAGTCCGCGTACGGATACCCGGAGGCCGGCCAGGCGATCGTCAACATCACCAACGGCAAGGTCATCCGGCTGGTCGTCGACGACGAGCCCTTCGACGTCCGCTACGGCAACGTGATCAGCCACGCGCGGACGCTCGACTTCCGGAGCGGCCTGCTGACGCGGGAGGTCGAGTGGGAGTCCCCGACCCACATCCACGTGCGCGTCCGCTCGACCCGCCTCGTCTCGCTCGTCCACCGCGCGCTCGCGGCCATCCTGTACGAGGTCGAGCCGGTCGGCGAAGCGGCCGATATCGTGCTCCAGTCGGAGCTCGTGGCCAACGAGCCGGTGCTGGGCAAGGGAGCGGTCGACCCTCGGTCCGGCTCCATTCTCGACAACGTCCTCCAGGGCGAGCTCTCCGCGGCGACCGAGGCGGGCGCGGTGCTCATCCATTCGACGAAGCGCAGCAAGCTGCGCGTGGCGGCGGCCATGGATCACGTCGTGGGCGCGCCCAAAGGAGCCGAGCTCAAGGTCGAGGCCCACCCCGACCACGCACGCTTCACGGTGTCCGCGAAGCTCGAACGGGGCCAGCGCGTGCAGCTCGTCAAGTTCGTGGCCTACGGCTGGTCGAGCCTGCGCTCGGTGCCGGCGCTTCGCTCCCAGGTCGAGGGCGCGCTGACGAGCGCGCGTCAGCACGGATGGAAGGAGCTCGCCGCCGCCCAGCGCGCGTACCTCGAAGCGTTCTGGTCGCGCGCGGACGTGGAGCTCGAGGGCGACGACGCCGTCCAGCAAGGAATCCGTTTCGGCATGTTCCACGTCCTCCAGTCCGCCGCCCGCGCCGAGGAGCGCGCGATCCCGGCCAAGGGCTTGACCGGGCCGGGCTACGACGGGCACACCTTCTGGGACACCGAGACCTTCGTCCTCCCGGTCCTCACCTACACCGCGCCCGGCTCGGCCGCCGACGCGCTGCGCTGGCGGCACTCGATCCTCGACCGGGCTCGCAAGCGCGCGCGCGAGCTCGGGCTCAAG
Organism: uncultured Actinomycetes bacterium; assembly: GCA_964461175.1. GTDB lineage: Bacteria > Chloroflexota > Dormibacteria > Dormibacterales > Dormibacteraceae > 40CM-4-65-16. The sequence goes on from CAYWTI010000317.1 coordinate 1,792, forward strand.
GGCGCCGCCTTCCCGTGGCGGACGATCCACGGCGAGGAGTGCTCCGGCTACTGGCCGGCGTCGACGGCGGCCTTTCACCTGAACGCCGATATCGCCGACGCCGCCCTCCGCTACATCACGGCCACTGGGGATTCCGACTTCGAACGGCGATGCGGAGCCGAGCTTCTGGTCGAGACTGCGCGCCTGTGGGCTTCGCTCGGGCAGTTCGACCGCCGGGGATCATTTCGCATCGACGGCGTGACCGGACCCGACGAGTACAGCGCGCTGATGGACAACAACGTCTACACGAACCTGATGGCGCAGAGGAACCTGCGCGCCGCGGCCGACGCAGCGACTCGCCACCGCGCCGTGGCGAAGCGGCTTGGGGTGACTGCGAAGGAGATCGCCGGCTGGCGCCGGGCCGCCGACCATGTCTACATCCCCTACGACCGCGACCTACGCGTGCACAAGCAGGCCAGCCAGTTCACCGACCACGCGGTCTGGGACTTTGCCCACACCGCCAGCGACCGCTATCCGCTGTTCCTGCACTTTCCCTATTTCGATCTCTATCGCAAGCAGGTCGTGAAGCAGGCCGACCTCGTGCTCGCGATGCATCTTCGCGGCGACGCCTTCACCGCCGACGACAAGACGCGGAACTTCGCCTACTACGAGGCGATGACCGTCCGCGACTCGTCGCTGTCGTCATGCACGCAGGCGATCATGGCCGCCGAGGTCGGCCATCTGCAGCTCGCGCACGACTACCTCGGCGAGGCCGCGCTGATGGACATCAACGACCTCGAGCACAACGTGCGCGACGGCGTGCACATGGGTTCGCTGGCGGGTGCGTGGCTGGCCGCGGTCAACGGACTCGGCGGGATGCGCCACCACGGCGACTCGCTCGGCTTCAGCCCGCGCCTGCCGCCGAAGATCAAGAGCCTGACGTTCCGCGTGAGCTTCCAGGACCGGCAGATCAGGGTCAGCTTCGACCACAAACGTGTGACCTACACGCTGGAGCGCGGGCGAGCCCTGACGTTCACCCACTTCGGCAAGCCCGTGCGGCTCGCGCCGCGCGCGTCGCTGGTCCGCGAAATCCCGGAGCTCAAGGCGGCGCGGGCGCCGAAGCAGCCCGCCGGACGGGAACCCGCCCGGCGCGGCCGGTCTCAGCCGCGGCGGCTGAGGCCTACTTCAGCTCCGCGGTCGCGCCGGCTTCCTTCAGCTTCGCAACAGCCTTCTCGGCGTCCGCCTTCGACACGTTCTCGAGCACCGGCTTCGGGGCCGCGTCGACGAGGTCCTTCGCCTCCTTCAAACCGAGCTGCGTGAGCTCGCGGACGGCCTTGATGACGTTGATCTTGCTGTCGCCGACGGCCGTCAGGGTGACGGTGAACTCGGTCTGCTCCTCCTCGGCCGCGGCGGCTTCGCCGCCTGCCGCCGGCCCGGCCGCCGCCGCCACCGCCACGGGGGCCGCCGCCTTGATGCCGAGCTCGCTCTCGAGAAGGTCCAGGGCCTCCTTGACGTCCAGGATGCTCCAGCCCTTGAGGGCCTCGACGAACTCTTTCGGGCTGATCTTGGTGTTGGTTGCCATCTACGCTGCCTCCAGTTTCTTCTGATATGACTCGAGCGCGCCCGCCAGCGTCGAGAGCGGGGACTGCAGCGCTCCCGCGAGCCGGGCGACGGGGGACTGAATGGTGCCGGCGAGCTGGGACAGCAGCGTCTCCCGCGACGGCATATCCGCCAGCTGCTTGACCTGCTCCTGGCTGAACACGCGGCCCTCGACGAGGCCGCCCTTGACGTCGAGCTTGAGCCTGGTCGCCCGCACCCACTCGTTGATGAGCTTCGACGGGACGCTCAGGTCGTCGTAGCCGAACGCGATCGCGACCGGGCCTTCCAGCGCCTTCTCCAGGTCGCCGACGCCCGCCGCCGCCGCCGCCCGCCTCGCGAGCGTGTTCTTGACGACGCGGTACTCGACGTCGCCCGTGCGCAGCCGGCCGCGAAGGTCCTGGAGCTGCGTGACGGTCAGGCCGCGGTAGTCGGTCAGGAGCGCGACCTTTGCCCGCCTGAGCTTGTCGGTCAGAAGGTCGACCTGCTCCGCCTTCTGTTCCTTGCGTGCCTTCGGCAATAAAAAAACCTCCCTGCCCCTGATTCACGTGCCAAGGCAGGAAGGCTCGATGCGTCCTTCACTTACTGGTGCCTCGGTAGGAAATTGAGGCCGCTCGCGCGGCCACCTACGGTCTAGGGCAGGTGCCGAATTATACCGAAGCCTTCTTCGCCCAGTCCTCGCGCATCAGCTCGGTCAGGATCATGTCCCTCCACTCGCCATCGACGAACCGCTCCTTGTGCCACCTCCCGACCTCGCGGTAGCCCGCGGCTTTCTGCGCCCTTCCGCTCGCGACGTTGCCGTCGACGTAGGCGGATTTGAGCTTGCGCAGCGGCAGCTGCGTGAATGCGTAGTCGGCTCGCAGCTGCATCAGCTCACGGGCCA
>CAYWTI010000318.1:0-2214 GCA_964461175.1 uncultured Actinomycetes bacterium
CACGCGCCGCGGCTCGTGATGATGGTCCCGGTCGCGATCCTCGCGGTCCTCTCCGTGATCGGTGGCTTCATCGAGACCCGCGCCCTCGGCGTGGGGCCCTCGACGGTGAGCGATTTCGTCGGCAAGGTCGTCGGCGCGCCGGGGTGGGAGGACTCGACGGTGGCCGTCGTCGTCGGCCTGGTGACGATGCTGCTCGGCGCGGCTCTCTTCGTGGGCGCCATGCGCATGCGGCCGTGGAGCTCGTATGTGCCCTGGGCGCAGACGTTGCTCGAGCGCAAGTACTACTTCGACGAGGCCTACGACCGGGCGTTCGTGCGCCCGATGGATGGGGCCGCCGGCTTCGCGCTGCGCGACGTCGAGCAGCCCGTCCTCGACGGCGTCGTCGTCGGCACCGGACGGCTCACCGAGTGGAGCGCCGGCGAGTTCGCGCTCACGCAGAGCGGCTACTTCCGCAACTACGTCCTCGTCTTCACGGTCGGCGCCGTCGCCGTCGCGGGCGTCCTGCTCCTGGTGAGGGCCTTCTCGTGACCCTGACCACGCTGTGGCTGCTGCCCCTGATCGGCGGCGCGATCGTCACCTTCCTCCCGCCGCACCTGGCGAAATGGCTGGGGGCGCTGGTCGCGCTGGTCACGCTCGTGATCGCGGCGTTCGTCGGCCTCAACTTCGCCCCGGGCTACTCCGGCTTCCAGTTCGGCGAGAAGCTCGAGTGGATCCCGCAGCTCGCGATCTTCTACCGCCTCGGCGTCGACGGCATCAGCGTCTGGCTCGTGCTGCTCAACGCCTTCCTGACGCTCATTGCGATCCTCGCCACGCCCGTCACGCGCCGCACCGGCGGCTTCGTCGGCCTGATGCTCGCGATGAGCGGGGGCATGGCCGGCGTGTTCATGGCCACCGACCTCGTCCTGTTCTACGTCTTCTGGGAGGCGATGCTCATCCCCGCGTACTTCCTCCTGTGGACGCACGGCGAGGGCCCGCGTCCGGGCTGGGCGGCGCTGAAGTTCGTGCTCTACACGCTGGCCGGATCGCTCCTGATGCTGGTCGGCGTCATCGGCGAGTACGTCGCCACGGGCCAGAAGACGTTCGACCTGACCCAGCTGGCGAAGATGCCGCCGTCAGCGGCGTGGCAGTTCGGGCTGTTCGGCGTGTTCGCGCTGGCGTTCGCGATCAAGACGCCGCTTTTCCCGTTCCACAGTTGGCTGCCCGACGCTTACAACGCCGCCCCGGTGCCGATGCTGATCACGTTCGCGGGCGTGATGAGCAAGACCGGCGCTTACGGCTTCCTCCGCATCGCCGTGCCTCTCTTCCCCGAGCCGGTGGGCTGGTTTGATTGGCGATGGGTCATCCCCGTGCTCGCGGTCGCCGCGATCATCTGGGGCGCCCTGATGGCGCTCGTGCAGTCCGATATGAAGCTGCTCGTGGCGTACTCGAGCATCAGCCACATGGGCTTCATCGTCCTGGGGATCTTCTCGTTCAACGTCCAGGGCCAGCAGGGGGCGGTGCTGCAGATGGTCAACCACGGGATCATCATCGCGGCGCTGTTCCTGATCGTCGGCTGGATCACCGACGCGACCGGTGTGCGCGACCGCTACGCGATCGCGGGGATCGGGCTGCGGATGCCGATCCTGGCCGGCGTCTTCGCGGTGGTGACGTTTGCCGCGCTCGGCCTGCCGGGGCTGAACAGCTTCGTGGGCGAGTTCATGACCCTGCTCGGCGCATGGGAGCGCGCGCCGCTGCTCGCGATCTTCGGCGCGATCGGGCTCATCCTCACGCCGGTCTATATGCTCCGGCTGTTCCAGGGGGTGACGCAGGGCGTTCCCGCGGGACCGGTGCCTCGCTCCGACATCTACGCCGGTCAGCTGGGCCTGGTCGCACCGCTGATCGTGCTGATGTTCGTGCTCGGCCTCGACCCGGCATTGCTGACCAACCTCATGACCTCGCTTGGCCAGCAGGGGTTGGCGAGGTGATCCTCGCCGCGAACCCGGACCTCACCTACTCGTGGTCGCAGGCGGCCGGCGACCTCGGTCAGATCGCGCCGATCGTCGCTTTGACCGGCTTCATGCCCCTGGCGATCATCGCCGACCTCATCATTCCGCGCCCGCGGCGCGGCGGGGTCGTGGCGATGTTCGCCGTCGTCGGCTTCGCCTATTCGCTCGGCACGGCCGTCTACCGCTGGCTCTCGGCGTCGGGCGGATACGCGTACCACCGCTTCGCCAC
>CAYWTI010000319.1:0-5415 GCA_964461175.1 uncultured Actinomycetes bacterium
GCGGCCCGTGTAGAAGCCCGTGATCAGCGCCGTCGCGGCGCCGACGAGCCACAGGACGTGGACCATGTTGTCGTCCGGCTTGCTGAAGGCGAGGCCGAGGATCTGCTCCTTGGAGAAGAATCCGACGAGCGGGATCACGCCGACAAGCGACAGCGAGCCGACCAGGAAGGCGATCGACGTCGGCCGGAGGTCGCGCCACAGCCCGCCGAAGCGGCGCATGTCCTGCTCGTCGTGCATGGCGTGGATGACGTTGCCCGCGGCGAGGAAGAGCAGCGCCTTGAAGAAGGCGTGGGAGAGGAGGTGGAAGAAGCCCGCGCCGTAGGCGCCGATGCCGACGGCGAGGAACATGTAGCCGATCTGGCTCATGGTCGAGTAGGCGAGCACGCGCTTGATGTCGACCTGGACGATGGCGATCGTCGCCGCGAACAGCGCGGTGACCGCGCCGATGATGGCGACCGCGTCGTGGGCGTAGGTCGCAAGGTCGTAGATCGGGTGCATGCGGCCGACGAGGTAGACGCCGGCCGTGACCATGGTCGCGGCGTGGATCAGGGCGCTGACCGGGGTCGGGCCCTCCATGGCGTCGGGCAGCCACGTGTGGAGGGGCAGCTGCGCCGACTTGGCCACCGCGCCGACGAGGAGCAGAAATGCCGCCAGCTCGAGCCAGCCGTAGTCTCCGCCGGCGCAGGAGCGGCCGTTGGCGCACGGAAGCGAGTCGAACACGCCCTTGTAGGTAACCGCGTGGACGTTCACGAAGACGACGAAGGTCCCGAGGATCATGCCGATGTCGCCGATGACGTTCATGACGAAGGCTTTGCGCGCGGCGACGACGGCCGAGCGGCGCTGGTACCAGAAGCCGATCAGCAGATAGGAGCTGAGGCCGACCATCGCCCAGCCGACGATCAGGAAGACGAAGTTGTCGGCGAGGACGAGCAGCAGCATCGAGAAGATGAAGACGTCCATGTACGTGAAGAAGCGGGAGTAGCTCGGACCGTCCTCGTGCTCCATGTAGCCGACGGAGTAGGTGACGATCAGTGCGCCGACGCCGGTGATGACAAAGCACATGAATAGCGAGAGGTTGTCGATGAGGAGGCCAAACGGCACCTCGAACCCACCGCTCTTGATCCACGTCCAGTACGTGAAGTCGCCGTTGGCCTTGTCGAAGAACAGGAACAGGGTGGCCAGGAAGGAGAGCCACACCACACCGGGGCCGATGATCACGGTCGCGATCCTCGGTGCGCGCCACCCGCGGCCTGCCAGGAGCAGCGCTCCTGCGGCCGGGAACGCGAGCAGCAGGAACGCGACGAGCTGGTTGCTCATCCCTTCAGCTCACTGAGGTCGTCGATGTCTTCGGCGTCGCGCACGCGGAAGATGTCGACGAGGATCGCCAGCCCAACGACAGCCTCGGCGGCCGCGACCGTCATCGACATCAGCGCGAACAGCTGGCCGTCCAGGTTCTGCAGCTGGCGGGCGAAGGTGACGAGGGCCAGGTTGGCGGCGTTGAGCATGAGCTCGATGGAGATCAGGATCACAAGCGGGTTGCGGCGGACCAGCACGCCCACCGCGCCAAGGCTGAAGAGGACGGCGCTGAGGAGCAGAAACCACGTCGCGTCGAGCTGCGACCCGCCGATCGTGAGCGTGCTCAACTTCTAGAGATCGTCAATGCGCTTGCGGCTGAGGTAGATCGCGCCGATCGCCGCGACCAGAAGCAGGATCGAGGTCAGCTCGAAGGGATAGAGGTAGGTCGTGAAGAGCGCCTCTCCGATCGACTGCACCGTCCCGAACAGGGACAGGTCCTGCTGGTCCGGCTTCCGATACTGGACGCCCTGGAGCATCGTCCACATGAGGACGAGGAAGACGAGCACGAAAACCAGCGAGAGCCAGCCCTGGAAGCGAAGGCGCCCGCGGCCCAGCTCCCTCGCCGGACCGAGCAGCGCGATGACGAAGAGGAAGAGAACCATCACCGCGCCGGCGTAGACGATGATCTGGACGGCGAAGACGAACTGCGCCGACAGCAAGAGGAAGATCACCGACAGCGACAGCATCACGAGCACCAGGCTGAGCACCGACCGGATCGGCTGGTGGAACGTGATCACGCCGACGCCGCCGAGGACGGCGACGATCGCGGCGACGAAGAACACGGCGATCGCCACTACTTGCGTTCCTTCGCGTCGCTCGCGGGGGGGGCATGCCCCCCGGTGTCCTCGGTCCGGCCAAGCCGGCCCGACGACGCCCCCCCTAGGCGCGCCTGGACGTCGGGCGGCAGCGGCTCGAGCAGGCGCTCCTTGGTGTAGATGAACTTCTCGCGGCTCGTGTCCGACAGCTCGTACTCGGGTCCCAGCACGATCGCCTGCACCGGGCACGCCTCTTCGCAGTAGCCGCAGAAGATGCAGCGCAGCATGTTGATCTCGTAGGTCTTGGCGTAGCGCTCGCCTGGCGACACTCGGTTCTCCTCGGTGTTCTCGGCGGCAACGACGAGGATGCAGCCGACGGGGCACGCGGCCGCGCAGAGCTCGCAGCCGATGCAGCGCTCGAGCCCGTTGTCGTAGCGGCGCAGGTAGTGCCGGCCGCGGTACCGCTCCGAGCGCGGCGTCTTGTCCTCCGGGTACATCGTCGTCACGACGGGCTTGAACGTCTCGCTCAGCGTCGTCTTCAGGCCCACCAGTAGCGCGCCCACGTCGCCGGCGACGCTGGGCTGCTTACGTTCCTCGTCTCGCTGGTTCTGGTCGTCTCGCTTGCTTTCGTCAGCCACTCAACTCACCGCCACAAGGATGACCGCGGTCACGATCACGTTCGCGATCGCGAGGGGAAGGAGGACCTTCCAGCCCAGGCGCATGAGCATGTCGTAGCGCAGCCGGGGGAAGGTTCCGCGGAGCCAGATGTAGACGAAGATCATGATCACGACCTTCAGCACGAACGCGATCACCGGCGGCACGATCCACAGGTACCAGCCGCCGAAGAAGAGCAGCACGGCGAGCGCCGACACCGTGATGACGTTGAGGTACTCGGCGAGGTAGTACATCGTGAACTTCAGGCCCGAGTACTCGGTGAGAAATCCGCCGATCAGCTCTTGCTCCGCCTCGGGGAGGTCGAACGGCGTGCGGTTCGTCTCCGCGGTGGCGGCGATGAGGTAGATGACAAAGCCGATCGGCGTCAGAAGGATCAGCGGGATCGGCCCGTGGTACGGCCCCCAGCTCACCGTGTAGCCGGCGATGTCGCGCAGGCGCAAGGAGCCGGCGATCATGAACGTCGGCACCAGCGCGAGCCCGAGCGCCATCTCGTAGCTGACCAGCTGCGCCGCCGATCGGAGGCCACCGAGCAGTGAGTACTTGTTGTTCGACGCGTACCCGCCGAGCACGATGGCGTAGACGTTGAGTGAGCTGACGGCGAACACGATGAGGATGCCGACGTTGACGTCCGCGATCCAGTACGTGACGTTGTACCAGAGGCCGATCGGGATCACCGCCCACGCCAGGAAAGCGGCGGCGACGCCGATCATCGGCGCGATCAGGTAGATCACCCGGTCCGTGTCCGCCGGGATGAAGCTCTCCTTGAAGGCGAGCTTCACGCCGTCGGCGGCGAGCTGCATCAGGCCCAGCGGGCCCACACGGTTCGGCCCGGGCCGGCGCTGGATCCGCCCCAGCGCGACGCGCTCGAACCACACGGTGTAGGCGGTCGCGGTCAGGACGACGAAGAGCAAGAGCGCCATGGCGACGATGACCACGACCCAGTGGCCGATCGGATCGTTGTAGATCTGCATCACGGGTGCGCCGGCCCGACCATGACCGGCGACGGCTCGCGGTCGGGAAGCGGCGCCTCGAGCGCGATGTCGCGCTGGATCGCCGGGATGCCGTCGTAGTCGAGCCGGACGCCCAGCGCGGCGCCGAGGTCGCAGAGAACCTCCCAGCCGTGCTTCAGCGGCGGCCGAAGGGCGATCGGCGGGCGAAGGAACTGGACGGTGCCCTCGACGTTGGTGTAGCTGCCCTGCCGCTCCGCGAACGTGGCCGCGGGAAGCAGGACGGCATGCTCGTAGCCCTCGCGCGGCAGGTGGTCCCAGGCGGCGACGAACTTCGCCGACCGCGGGATGCCGGCGGTCGGTGGCGGCCCCCAGCTGAGCAGCGCCTCGACGCCGTCGAGCCTGTCCCAGCCGGCGACGCCTGCCGCCAGCGCGCCGCGTTCGTTGGTGCCGCGGTAGATCGGCAGCACTTTGCCGCCCACCTTCGCCGCCAGGTCGGCGCACGCCTTCGCCAGCGCGTCCGCGTCTTCGCTGCCCCGGCCGTCGCCGAACAGGATCGCCACCGGGCCGCCCGGGTCGCGCAGGAGCTCGTGCTCACCGAGCTTGGCGACCTCGGCCGCCGCCGCGCCCTTTTCGTTGCGGATGTGGACCGTGCCCGCGTGGCGGTCGAGGTCGACGCCCTCGGGGTAAACAACCAGGAGTTTCGCGCCGAGCTTGCTCACCGCCTTCTTGACCCGGAGGTCGATGATCGGCGCGTCGTCCTCCAGGTCCGTCGCGACGACGACGATCACGCGCGCGTCATCTATCTCTCTGATGCGCATCGTGGTCGCGGCCGGCGGCGGAAGGGCCGTGCGGCCGTGCATCTTGACCTTCGCGCCCTTGAGCGGCCCGTCGAGGAGCTTGCGGAAGAGAAACGCCTCCTCGTTGGTCAGGTCCTGCGGGAGCGAGATGCCGAGCTTCGAGCCCTTGCCCTTGATCGCCGCGGCCACGGCGCCGATGGCGCCGGCCCAGGTCGCGCGCCGGCCTTCGATCGAAGGCGTGCGCAGTCGCGCCGCGTCGTTGACGTCGGTGTAGTCGAAGCGACCGCGATCGCAGATCCAGCCCTCGTCGATGTCGTCGTTCTCGTGCGCGGTGACGCGCACCAGCTGGTCGCGGCGCTGCCACTGCGTGACGCTGCAGCCGACAGCGCACCGCGAGCAGATGGTCTCGGTGTGCGTCATGTCCCACGGCCGGGACTCGAAGCGCCAGACGCGCGAGGTGAGGGCGCCGACGGGGCAGAGGTCGATGATGTTGCCGCTGAAGATCGACTTGAGCGGCTCGCCGAACTGGCTGGTGATGAAGGAGCTCATGCCGCGCTCGTCGGTCGTGAGCTCCTGCTCCCAGGCGATCTCGTCGTAGTAGCGCGTGCACCGGTAGCACAGGACGCAGCGCTCGCGGTCGAGCGCGATCTTTTCGGAGAGCGGCACGGGCTTGCGGAAGTGCAGGCGCGGGCCGTCGATGCGCGACGTCGGGTAGCCGTGGCGAAACGTGAAGTCCTGCAGCGGGCACTCGCCGCCCTTGTCGCACACGGGACAGTCGAGCGGGTGGTTGACCAGCTCGAACTCGAGGATGTCGGCGCGCGCCTGCACGGCCATCGACGACTGCGTCTTCACGACCATCCCGTCAGAGACCGGCGTGCCGCA
>CAYWTI010000320.1:0-7621 GCA_964461175.1 uncultured Actinomycetes bacterium
CCCCCTCATTGTCCGTCCACCGACAAGATCTTGACACCAGACGCGTGTTTTGATTGAATACCCATTCAATGCTGACTGACCATTCAACCAAGCCGGCCCACGACACCCGCGCCCGCATCCTCCAGGCCGCCTTCACCGTCCTCTCCCGCCAGGGCTACGAGAACACCTCCGTGAAGGACATCGCCGAGGAGGCCGGCGTCGCCCAGGGCCTCGTCCACTACCACTACAAGTCCAAGCAGCAGCTCGTCCTGGCCGTCCTCGAGTTCGTCTGCCAGAAGGTCGAGCTTGGCGTCGAGGACGAGGCCGGCGCCCTGGAAGCCTTCGCGCAGACCAAGCAGATGCTCAAGGAGAGCCGCGCCACCAACTCCCTCTATGTGCAGCTGATCGGCATCAGCCTCCACGACCCGGTGATCGGCGGGGGCGTCCGCGACTTCATCCGGTCCGAGCGAACAGGCATCGAGGAAAAGGCGCGCCAGGTGCTCGCGGCCCGCGGATCGGACACCGCCGCGGCGCGCGGCGTCGCGGCCGTCGTCTGGGCGGCGATCCTCGGGATCATGATCCAGAACCTGGTCGATCCCGACTTCGACACCGACGAGGCGGTCGACACGCTCGCCGCCATGGCTCTCACCGCCACCTATCCGGGAGGGAACTGAACGTGTTCGCACGCTGGGGTCGCTTCGTCTACCGGTTCCGCTGGGCGACGCTCGTCGTCTCCGGAGCCCTCCTCGCCATCTCCATCGCCCTGGCGGCCCAGGGCGGCACGCTGACGAGTGGCGGCCCGCTGCGCAGCAAGCTCGAATCCTTCCAGGCCTCACAGCTCACGAACGACGAGCTCAACTCCGGCCAGTCCTCTACCATCGCGACCTCGAACTTCGACCTGATGTTCAAGAGCGACTCGCTCTCGGTCAGCGACCAGCAGTACAAGGACGCCGTCACTGCCGCGCTGGCCCCGATCAAAGAGGACCCACGCGTCGTCAGCATCCTCACGCCGTACAACGTCTCCTCGCCGCAAGCGGCGCGCAGCCTCACCTCGAAGGATGGGCACGAGGCGCTCGTGATCGTCGAGGTCGACGCCGCCGGCCAGGCCGCGTGGCCCATCTACGACGACATGCGTCCGAAGGTGAAGTCGGACACGCTGACCGTGACCGGCACTGGTTTCGTGCCCATCAACGAGGCCTTCAACAAGACCCTCGAATCGGACCTGCAGCGCGCCGAGACCGTGACCCTGCCGGTCACGCTCATCCTGCTGCTCATCATCTTCGGCTCGCTCATCGCCGCGGGTCTGCCGCTGAGCGTCGGCATCCTCACCATCGTCGGCGGCATCGGCGGCACCTTCCTGCTCAACCGCTTCACCGACGTCTCGCAGTACGCGATCAACATCGTCACCCTCATCGGGCTCGGAGTCTCCATCGACTACTCGCTCTTCGTCGTCAACCGCTTCCGCGACGAGCTCGCCCGCGGCCGCTCGCGCGAAGACGCCATCGCCGTCACCATGGCGACGGCAGGCCGCGCGATCACGTTCTCCGGCCTCACCGTCGCCGTCGGCCTCAGCGCGATGCTCTTCTTCCAGGGCACGTTCATGGCCTCGATGGGCGCCGCCGGCGCGATCGTCGTCGCGATCGCGGTCTTCTATGGCCTGACATTCCTGCCCGCGGTCCTCGCCCTGATCGGCCCGGCGGTCAACAGGCTGCGACTGCCCATCTTCCGCCCGCGCACGAGCGGGGGCTTCTGGGCCGGGCTGGCAAGCTGGGTCATGCGCCGCCCCGTGGTCGTGCTCATCCCGACCGTCGCCTTCCTCGTCATCGCCGGCACGCCGTTCTTCAGCCTCCGCCTGGCCAATGGCAACGTCGACATGCTGCCCTCGCACATCGAGGCCCGCCAGGGCTACGACCGCCTGATCGCCGACTTCCCGGGCCAGAACGAGACGACCTTCAACGTCGTCGTCGACTACCCGGACGGCACGCCCCTGACCCGCGACCGTATCGCAGACCAGTACACGCTGACGCGACGCCTGGCCCAGATCGGCGGCGTCAACGGCGTGAGCTCGATCTACAACCTCGACCCGAAGCTCGGCCTGTACGAGTACGAGCAGCTGTACACGGGCGACCCAGCCAACATCCCGCCCGCGGCGCGCCCGCTGGTCACGGCCACGGTCGGCAAGCACATCGTCCTCATCCAGGCCCAGAGCGGCGCCGACCCGAGCTCAGACCAGGCCCGCGACATCCTGAAGACGATCCGCGCCGAGGTCGGCGTCCCCGGTGCGACCGTCTACGTCGGCGGTCAGACCGCGGTCGACGTCGACGTGATCAAGTTCATCTACGACCAGGCGCCCTACGCGGTGGCGATGGTCGTGATCGTCACCTACTTCCTGCTGTTCCTCCTGACCGGATCGCTCGTGCTGCCGCTGAAGGCGGTGATCCTGAACTTCCTCTCCATCGGCGCGTCGTTCGGGGCCATGGTCTTCATCTTCCAGCAGGGCCACTTCTCCGGCCTGCTCGGCTTCACGCCGCAGTCGCTGGACCCCAGCATCCCTGTGATCCTGTTCTCGATCGTGTTCGGGCTGTCGATGGACTACGAGGTCCTGCTCGTCAGCCGGATGCACGAGGAGTATGTCCGCCTCGGCGACAACACCGCGGCGGTCGCGAGCGGCCTCGAGCGGACCGGCCGCCTGATCACCGGTGCGGCGGCGATCATGTTCACCGTCTTCCTCGCCTTCGGCCTGGCCGAGGTCGTGATCATCAAGGCGATCGGCATCGGGCTCGCCATCGCGGTCGCCATCGACGCCACGATCGTGCGCTCGCTGGTGGTCCCGGCGGTGATGCGCCTGCTCGGCGACGTCAACTGGTGGGCACCCGCGCCGCTCCGCTGGCTGTACGAGCGGATCGGCATCGGCGATATGGCGGTGGAGCGTCGCGCCGCCCTGGAGCCGATCCCGGAAGTGAAGACCGCCGAGGAACTCGCCGTCTAGGCACGGACAGCCGCATAATCGCGGCGTGCCCACCCAGTCGTCCGACGACGCCTTCGCGGAGGTCAAGGCCAAGGTCGACCTGGTCAAGGTCGTCTCCGAGCGCGTCCGCCTGACCAAGCGCAACAAGGACTACTGGGGGCTCTGCCCCTTCCACCAGGAGGACAGCCCGAGCTTCCACGTCAACCCCCAGCGCCAGTCCTGGTACTGCTTCGGCTGCGAGCGCAAGGGCGACGTCTTCACCTTCATCGAGCTGATCGACAAGACGGACAAGCGCGGCGCCCTGCAGCTGCTCGCCGAGCGCGCGGGAGTGGAGCTGCGGAAGCTGTCGCCCGAGCAGAAAGAACGCTCGGACCTGCGCAAGCGGATCCTCGACATGCTCAAGCTGGCGGCCCAGTACTACGAGTACGTGTTGTGGCAGACGCCGGCGGGGCAGGCGGGACGCGACCTGCTCGAGTCGCGCCGAGTGACGGAGGAGACGGCGAAGCGGTTCCAGCTCGGCTACGCCCCGGCAGGACGTGGATTCGCCGAGTACCTACGGGCCAAGAAGCGCTCACTGCTCGACGCCCAGGAGGCGGGCCTCATGCGCCGCGACGGCGGCGATTTCTTCGCCGAGCGCCTGGTCATTCCCATCCGCGACGAGCGCGGCCAGCCGCTTGCCTTCACGGCGCGCGCGGTGCGCCAGGACGAGGTCCGCAAGTACATCAACTCGCCCGAGACGCCCGCATACATAAAGGGACGGGTGCTCTTCGGCCTCGACCTCGCGCGCGACGAGATCACGCGACGCGGCCATGCCGTGCTCATGGAGGGGCAGTTCGACGTCATCACCGCGCACCAGTTCGGCGTCCCCAACACGGTCGCGAGCTCCGGCACCGCGCTGACGGACGACCAGGTGCGCCTGCTGAAGCGCTTCACCGACGAGCTGCTGCTGGTCTTCGACTCGGATCGTGCCGGGCGCGAGGCGACGCGCAAGGCCGCCGTGCTCGCGGCTCAGCATGGGATGCGCACGCGCGTCGTAGCAGTCCCTGGCGCGAAGGACCCCGACGAGTTTCTGCGTGGCGCAGGACCTGACGCCGGCGCGCGTTGGGATGAGCTTGTGATGAAGGCGCCGTCCGGCTTCGAGGCCGGCATGGAAGAAGACGCGCGCGGCCTCAACCCGAGCAAGCCGAACCAGGTCGAGCTCGTCGCGGGCAAGCTGCGTGCCTGGATCGGGCAGTTCCCCGCCGGGCTTCGGGAGGGCTACGCGGAGGCGGCCGAGCGGCACACGGGCATCTCGCGCCACCTCCTCCTCGAGGAACCGGAGCCGAAGCGCGCCCAGGCGCAGCCCGCCAACGGGGCACGTCCGCGGCGGCGGGCGGTGTCCACCGCGAGCGCGTATCTGGTCCAGCTCCTGGCGGTCCGGCCCGCCGCGTTCGACGTCGTGCGCACGAGGATCACGGCCGACGAGCTCGATCCGGACGACCGCCCGGTTTTCATCCGTATGCTGGGGAGCTACGAAAGCTCCGGCCCCGCCGGGCTCGAGGCCGACCTGGCCGGTTATCCCCCAGAGGAGCAGGACCTGATCAGACGAGCGTGGGCGGCGCCGCCGCCGAATGTTGACGACGAGGTTGCCCTGGAGCTGGCCGAGAAGATCCGGCTGGAACACATGAAAGGCGTGTTCAGTGGGATAATCCGCGAGCTGTCCGAGGCCGAGCGTGGCCCGGACTCGGAAAGGGTGGTGCGATTGGAAGCCGAAGCCAGGGAGTTGGCCCGCGCCATCCAGGACATGGAAAGGAGAGGCTGAGATCGCGCGCGTGATGAAGCAGGCGGCCGCCAGGGCCGCCGTCAAGACCGCTCCGGCAAAGTCGACCCCGGCGAAGGCGGTGACGGTGAAAGCCGCCGCATCGAAGTCCCCGGGCGCGGTCAAGCCCGCGGTCAAGGTGGTGCCCGTGAAGGCGGTCGCCGTGAAGCCCGCGAAGCCGGGCGCGTCGCCGGCCAAGCCTGTGGTCGCCGCCGCCGCCGCGCCCGCTCCCGCCGCACCGCCCGCCAAGATCGAGCTGGTCAAGCCGACCAACCACAAGCCCGTGGCGGTCAGGGCCGGCAAGCCTGCGAAGGCCGGCGAGAAGCCCGAGCAGCGGTTCGAGGACGAGCTGATGTCCGTCGCCGAGCAGCTGATCATCAAGGGCAAGGACCAGGGCTACCTCACCCCCGACGACATCCTCCAGGGCTTCCCCGAGATCGACGCCGAGCCGGACCAGATCTTCCGCATCTTCGCCGCGTTCAAGGAGATCGGGATCGAGGTCACGGACGGCGAGAAGGACTTCGAGGAGGTCGAGCAGATCGACGACGAGATGCTGCTCGACATCGAGATGATGGATTCCGTCTCGCTCGACGACCCGGTCCGCATGTACCTGAAGGAGATCGGCAGGGTCTCGCTGCTGACCGCGAACGACGAGGTCGAGCTGGCGCAGGCGATCGAGGCCAAGCCGCTGCACGACGCCATGAAGGCGCTGAACATCGTCGAGGAGGTCGACGGCCGGCAGCGCTCGATCGACGAGCTGCTGCCCGAGGTCGTCGAGAGGCTCGCGACCGTGAAGCGCAAGGGTCAGCAGCACCACATCGCGCAGGAGCTGCTCGGCCTTACCGACCTCGACCGCCTGCCGAGCCTAACTGACGCGGCCGCGGCGGAGCGCAAGCGCCTTTCCACCAACGGCGCGTCGCGGCCGCGCGTCCGCGCCGATGCGCTCGAGCAGTACCGGATCGCCCGCTACCGCCTCACCGAGCGCTACGAGCGCGCGTACGAGGCGAAGCAGCGCCTGACGGAGGCGAACCTGCGCCTGGTGGTCTCGATCGCCAAGAAGTACATCGGCCGTGGGATGTCGTTCCTCGACCTGATCCAGGAAGGGAACATGGGCCTGATCCGCGCGGTCGAGAAGTTCGACTACCACAAGGGCTACAAGTTCTCGACCTACGCGACGTGGTGGATCCGGCAGGCCATCACGCGCGCGATCGCCGACCAGGCGCGGACGATCCGCATCCCGGTGCACATGGTGGAGACGATCAACAAGCTCGTGCGCGTGTCGCGGCGCCTGCTCCAGGAGCTGGGCCGCGAGCCGTCGGACGATGAGATCGGCGAGGAGATGGGCATCACGCCCGAGAAGGTGCGCGAGATCGTCAAGGTCTCGCAGGACCCGGTCTCGTTGGAGACGCCGATCGGAGAGGAGGAGGACTCGCACCTCGGCGACTTCGTCGAGGACCGCGAGGCCGTGTCACCGTCGGACGCCGCGTCGCTGACGATGCTGCATTCCGAGGTCGAGGACGTGCTCGACACGCTGACGCCGCGCGAGCGGCGCGTGCTGCAGCTGCGGTTCGGGTTGATCGACGGACACCAGCGCACCCTGGAAGAGGTGGGGAAGAGGTTCGGCGTCACGCGCGAGCGCATCCGCCAGATCGAGGCGAAGGCGCTGCGCAAGCTGCGCCACCCGTCGCGCTCGAAGAAGCTCCGCGACTACCTGGAGTAGAGGGGTAACCGCTTAACAGTCCGGGCGTTTGACCTTTCGTGAGAAGAGCGCTGGCCGCTCCGGTTCTACTGACCGCCTTGATTGCCGGGTGCAGCGCCCAGCCCCAGGCGGTAGCGACATCCCATCCGACACCGGTCGCCGACTTCGGCGCCCCACCGTCCGGCGTCGCTCTCTTCTACCTCGGCGATCCAAAGCACCCAGGCTGGTACGACGGTTACGACTGGACCGGAGCGCCGCGGGCAACGATAAAGCTGGCACCGGCCGACGACACCGTTTCGCTCTACCAGTCGCCCGACGGCACGTCTTTCATCCAGACGCCCGGGGGCGGCAAAGGCGGGTACCGACCCGGCACCCGCTTCCTCGACCGGCTCGGCGCACCGATGCCCAACCTCGATCCGAACCTTCAATTCCAGGACATGATGTGGGCCGACGACAGCACGCAGGCGTGCACGCTCGATTTCTCCAGTGGACAGTGGACCGTCGGCGCGATCGGACCCGGGATGGCGTTCCACGACGGCCACACCGTAGCCGTGGATTCATTCGTAAGTGTCTCCGGCGTGATCGCGATCCGGCTCGCCGCGTGCAGCCCGAAGAATGACGTCGCCGTGCTGAGCTATTCCTATTCGGCATATCCGACGTTCGCGTGGGTCGTCCGGCTGTCGGACGGCAAGATCCTGCGCCGTGAGGCGTTCGACCGCAACGCCGTCGCCGACATCGCGGCGAGCCCGGACGGCAAGCTCCTAGGAGAGAATTCGAACACGTCGGTCGGGTATGTCCAGCCGGGCGCGGCTGCGCATACGACCATCACGAACGCCCTTACGGGCGCCAATGTTGCCACGCTGCCACCGAGCTACGAGATTCTTGCCTTCAGCGCCGACGACTCGGTCGCCCTCGTGACGACGTCACCGTGGGCTTCGGGACTCGCGACGCAACTGGCGCTGATCAAGGTCGACAGCGGCGCGGTCGTCTGGCGCTACAGCGGCTCGGAGGAGTACGGCGGACGTTGGATCGAGCCCGGCGGGTCGAGCATCGCAGTGATGCTGCAGAACCCGGCCGACCAGGCCATCCACGCGTCTGTCGATGTGGTTATCGTCCGCGGCGACGGCACCACCACGGCCGTCGCCGGACGCTATACCCAAGCCTAATATCCGGCGTA
>CAYWTI010000321.1:0-37713 GCA_964461175.1 uncultured Actinomycetes bacterium
GAACTCCGCGGGGTCGAGCGCTCCGCCGGCCTTGATCTGGTCGGCGCCGGGGAAGTAGATCTGCTGCGCGGTCAGCTGGTCACGAATCTGCGACGTCGTGAAGTTGCCGAGGACGAACGCAAAGCCTGACGCCGCAGCGAGCACGACGACCGTCGCGGGCTTGCGGTAGGCGACGAAGATCTCGAACGCCAGCGCGACGAGCACGCCGAGCGCCGCGATCAGAAGGCCCCACGCCGCGAAGATGGTGTAGGTGCCGACTGTCCACCAGCCGTAAGCGTTGAGGAGGCTCGAGCGAAGAGTCTCACCGTTGAACAGCGTGGTCCGCTGCCCCTGCATGGTCGCGATCTGCGTGCCGAGGGCCGCGTACTGGGGATCCGTCTTGGCGAAGGTTGCCTGCTGCGCCTGCAGGGCCGAGATCTTCGGGCCGAGCGACGCGTAGGTGTCGCCGTTGGCGACCTTCTCGAGGTGGATGCCGATGAAGTCGTTCGCGTAGATGCGCGCCTGGTTGCCGTCAGTCACCTGGTTGCCGGCCTGGTCGCGGATCTCCTGCGGGAACTCCGCCGGGTCCAGCGCGCCACCGGTCTTGATCTGGTCCTTGGTCGGGAAGTAGATCTGCTGCGCGGTCAGCTCGTCCTTGATCTGGTTGGTGGTGAAAGTGCCGAGCGAGAAGGCGAAGCCTGCCCCGCCCGCGAGAACGACGACCATGAAGGCCTGGAGAACCATGATTCGCCACCGAATTGCCGAGTTCACTTGATTTCCTCCTAACTGTCTAAGCCTCGTCTCCGAGGTTTTGAATCTTGCCGATGAGCTCCGGACGGCTCATTCGTAGTTTTCGACCTGAACGGTGCTTCGGGTTCGTGCCGTGTGGCCCAAGGCGGCGGGCCGAAGGTCCCGGCCCAAAAGTGACCATCGGCCCCCCTGCACTCAGACAGCCGCCAACGCTTTGATCGCCGCGGCCTCCGGCTCAGGCTCCTTGACCTCGACCGGGAGCGGGCCTTTGGCCACGAGCACGGCGGTCTGCGCCAGCTGCATGACCTTGTGGGTCACGCTGCCGAGCAGGATTCCCTGCACATCGGACAGGCCGCGCGATCCCATCACGATGAGCTCCGAGCGGAACAGCGCCGCCGTGTCGACGATGTTCTTGGCGATATGCCCGGCGGCCACGTCGTGGACCTCACCCGACGCCGGCACGCCCTGGTCCGTGAACGCCTTGACCGCGTCGGCGACGAGGCGCGTCGCCTCGGCCGGCGTCTCCGTGCTGTACACGGCGGCGCGGCCACGATCGTGCTCGCTCACGTGAAGGACGAAGACCTCGCTTTGGAACTTGCGCGCGACCCCGAGCGCGGTCGGGATGACGAGACGGGAGTAGTCGGAGCCGTCTATGGCTACCAGGATGCGATTGAACATGTGACTCACCTCCAGAGATGAGTTGAATGTCCGCGCGCGCGGCCGGCCGGGACAGGGGCGATCGGCCCGCGCCGATGAGGGCATCCGCAGGTATCGATGCGAACGTTCGGCCGCTACGTTCGGAGCGTGAAGGAAACCGAACCGCCCCTCGAGGGCAGCTCGGCGACCGTCCTCTTCGTCACCCTCGCCGCCGTCGTGGGCGGCGCGGTGGCGTGGGTCCTGGGGGCTCGCGCGATCGCGGACGCGGCGTGGGCGGTCGCGCTCGTCGTCGCCCTCGTGCCGCTGACCGTCTCGGTGCTGCGCGATCTCGTACATCGCGACACGGGTGTCGACCTCATCGCCCTGCTGGCAATGGCCGGGGCGCTGATCCTCGGCCAGTTCCTGGCCGGTGCCGTGATCGGGCTCATGCTCTCCGGCGGCCAGGCGCTGGAGCGCTTCGCCGGCACGCGCGCGCGGCGTGAGCTGTCTGCGCTCGTCTCGCGCGCGCCGCGGACGGTCCACCGCTACGAGGCCGGTGTGCTTGCAGGCCGCGACGTCGCCGACGTCGCCCCCGGCGATGTGCTCCTCGTCAAGCCGGGCGAGGTCGTCCCCGTCGACGGCGCCATTGCGTCGGACACCGCGGTGCTCGACGAGTCGGCGCTGACCGGCGAGTCGCTGCCGGTCGATCGGGCAAGGGGCGAGCGCGTGCGCAGCGGCGTGGTCAACGCGGGGCCGCCGTTCGACCTTCGCGCCGCGAGCACCGCCGAGACGAGCACCTACGCCGGCATCGTCCGCCTGGTGCGCGAGGCGCAGGCGAGCAAGGCGCCCTTCGTGCGCCTGGCCGACCGCTACGCGCTCTGGTTCCTCCCCTTGACCCTGGTCGTCGCCGCCGGTGCGTGGGTCGTGTCCGGCGACCCGGTGCGCGCTCTGGCCGTCCTCGTCGTCGCGACGCCCTGTCCGCTGATCCTGGCCGCGCCGGTCGCCATCGTCGCGGGCATCTCGCGCGCCGCCAGCCACGGCGTCATCGTCAAGGGCGGTGGCGCGCTGGAGGCGATGGCGCGCGCGAGGACTCTCGTCTTCGACAAGACCGGGACGCTGACGACGGGGGTCGCGGTGGTGGAGAGCGTCGAGGCGTTCGACGGCATCGCGGCGGACGAGGTGCTGCGCCTGGCGGCTTCGCTCGACCAGGTGTCGACGCACGTCTTCGCGGACAGCATCGTCGCCGCGGCGGCCGCGCGGCGTCTCGGGCTCGAGATGCCCGACGAGGTCCGGGACTATCCGGGCATGGGCATCGAAGGGGTGGTCGGCGGCCGCCGGGTCGCGCTGGGCCAGGCCCGGTGGCTCGGCGTGGCGAAAAAGCTTCGCGAGGGGACGTCGGCCGTGTACGTCGCCGTCGACGGCGAGCCCGCGGGCGCGCTCGTGATGTCCGACCCGGTCCGCCAGGAAACGCCGGCGGCGCTGCGCCAGCTTCGCACCGCCGGGATCCGCCGGATCGTCCTCCTGAGCGGCGACCACCGCTCGGTCGCCGAGGCCGTGGGCCGGAGCCTGGGCGTCGACCAGGTGCTGTACGAGCAGAGCCCAGAGCAGAAGGTCGAGGCGGTCGGCCACGAGCGGCGGCGTGCGGTCACGGTCATGGTCGGCGACGGCATCAACGACGCCCCGGCGCTCGCGGCGGCCGATGTCGGCGTGGCGATGGGCGCCCGGGGCGCGACCGCGTCGTCGGAGGCGGCCGACGCGGTCGTGGTCGTCGACCGCCTGGACCGGGTCGCCGACGCGATCGCGATCGCCGGGCGCGCGCGGGCGATCGCGGTCCAGAGCGTGATCGCCGGCATGGCGCTCTCGATCGCCGGCATGGTGCTCGCCACGATCGGCGTCCTGGCGCCCGTCGCGGGGGCGTTCTTCCAGGAGGCCATCGACGTCGCCGTGATCCTGAACGCGCTGCGCGCGCTCGGGGGAGGCACGGGACTCACAGGCCCGGCTCCGGCGGGCCGTTCGCCCCTCGCCGGTGACGGCCGGTCGCACCACCGTGGTGAGCGATGAGCTGGATGGTCGCCGATGTGATGACGCGCGACGTCGTGACCGTTGGTCCGACGGTCACTTACGAAGCGTGCGTGCGCCTCATGCGCATGCACGGCGTGGGCGCGCTGCCCGTGGTCGATCACGGCAAGGTCGCGGGCATCGTCACGATGACCGACCTCGTGCTGAAGGAGCGGAGGCCGACCGTGCGCGAGCGCTACGAGCAGACTGTCTCGCGCGCAGGTCCGCGGCGCGGCCTGATCGCGTCGCAGCTGATGACCCGGCACATCGTCACCGTCCGGGCGGACACGCCGCTGTCCGCCGCCGTGCGCGAGATGTTCCAGCACCGGGTGAACCGGCTGCCCGTGGTCGACGACGACCGCCGCCTGATGGGCATCGTCAGCCGTTCTGACGTGCTGCGGATGTTCCTGCGCAGCGACGTCTCGATCCGGCGCGACGTGACGACGGCGGTCGAAGGCGATATGCCGTTCATCGGCGCGGGACGCGTGCAGGCCGACGTCAGCGACGGCGTGGTGACGCTGGACGGTGAGGTCGAGCCGGGCACGCTGACCGACGTTCTGCTGCGGCTCGTCGCCAGCGTGCCCGGGGTGGTGGGCGTGAAGAACCATCTCAAGGTGAGGCGATCGAGCCATGCATGAACGACGAGGCAAGCGCGACGTTGCGGACTCTGGAGCGCGGACCCGGCGCACCGATCATGTGCACACGCCGCACGTGATCAGCGAGTGGATGACGACGTTCAACCTGCGCTGGGTCGAGCATCTGAAGCACCGGCGCCCCAACGGCGGCGGGCATAACGGCGGGCTGGCCGGCGCTTAGCGCGCCCCCAGCGGTTTGCGGGCGGCCGCCGGCTCGAGGCGGATGCGCGCGTCGACAGCGACAGCCCCGTCGGTGTGGACGACAAGCGGGTTCAGGTCCATCTCCGCGACCTGCGGGTGCGCCTCGACCAGCGCGCTGACCCTGACCAGCACATCGGCGAGGGCGTCGACGTCCGCCTTCGCCGCGCCGCGGTAGCCGTCGAGCAGCGGGTACGTCTTCAACGAACGCACCATGCGGAGCGCGTCGGCCCTCGAGATCGGGGTAATGCGCACCGCGACGTCTTTCAGGAGCTCGGTCGCCGTGCCGCCGGCCCCGCACGCGAGCACGGGTCCGAAATGCTCGTCCTGGACGACGCCGACGATCATCTCCACGCCGGGCGCGACCATCGGCTGGAGCTGAAACCGCTGCAGCGGGTGGCCGGCCTTCGCAAACTGCTCCGCCATCTGCTCCGCGGCCTTCTCGACGGCGTTGGCTTTCACCCCCAGGCGCACGCCGCCGGCGTCGGTCTTGTGCAGGACCCCCGGCGCGATCGCCTTCAGCGCCACGGCGCCACCCATCTCCCGCGCCGCGTCGCGCGCCTCTTCGGCGGTGGTCGCGTATCGCGTCTGGACCAGCGGCACGCCGTAGCACGCGAGCAGCTCGCCGACGGCCTCTGGCGGCATCCACTCGCTGCCGGCCGCCAGGGCGGAGGCGATGACGGCGGTGGCGCGGTCGCGGTCGACGCCCGCCGGTATCGTGGCCGGCTCGTCCGGCGTGGCGAGCCATGCGGCGTACCGGGCGGCGAGCGCGAGCGAACGGGCGGCGTCCTCGGGGAACGGGTAGTACGGGATTGACACGGCCTCCGACCCGACCACGTGGGGCGAGCTCTCCTTGGACATGAACACGCTCAGCACGGGCACGCGCCGGGGCAGCGTCGCCGCGGCGGAGTGGATCGCCCTGACGACGTCCTCCGCCTGGGTGACGAGCGGCGGCGTGAACACGACGACGATGGCGTCGACCTGCGCGCACGCCGCGAGCACGCCGATCGCGCGCTCGTAGTCGGATGCGCTTGCCGCCGCAAGCATGTCGACGGGGTTGCCCGTCGAGCCGGCGGCGGGAAGGAAGCTCGCCAGCTCCTCGCGCACGTCGGCGGGAAGCGGCGGCACGACAAGCCCGCCGGCCTCGCACGCGTCGGCGCAGAGAATCGCCGGCCCGCCCGCGTTGGTCAGGATCGCGACGCGGTTGCCGGTCGGCAGCGGCTGGCTGCCCATCAGCAGCGCGGCGCCGAAAAGCTCGGCGAGCGTGTCGGTTCGGATCACGCCCGCCTGCTGGAACAGCGCGTCGATGGTGACATCGCTCGCCGACAGGAGAGCACCCGTGTGCGAGGAGGTCGCGCGGTTGCCGGCCGGCGTGCGCCCGCCCTTGACGGCGAGGATGGGCTTGGAGCGGCTGACGCGGCGCGCGATGCGCGCGAACTTGCGCGGGTTCCCGAACGACTCCAGGTACAGCATGATCAGCCCGGTCTCGGGGTCGGCCTCCCAGTACTGGATCAGGTCGTTGCCGGAGATGTCCGTCTTGTTGCCGACCGAGACGAAGGACGACACGCCCGAGCCGAGCGCCTGTGCACGCTCCATGACGGCGATGCCGAGGCCGCCGCTCTGGGAAAGAAAACCGATGCGGCCGCGTACAGGGACGTCGGGCGCGAAGGTTGCGTCCAGGCGCACGTCCGGCGCGGTGTTGATGACGCCCATGCAGTTGGGGCCGACCAGCCGCATGCCCGACTCGCGGCAGATCTGGACGAGGCGCCGCTGGAGCTCAATGCCTTCCGGTCCGGCCTCGCCGAACCCGGCCGTGATGACGACGAGGCCACGCACGTCCTTGCGCGCGCACTCCTCCGCCACCTGGATGACCGCAGCCGCAGGCACGGTGATCACCGCGAGGTCGACGTCGCCCGGGATGTCGAGCACCGTCGGAAAGGCCGTGACGCCCTCGATCTCCGTGGCGGCGGGGTTCACCGGATAGGTCGGTCCCGTGAAGCCGTAGGACACGAGGTTGTGGAACAGCTCGGCGCCGATGCTGCCCCGCCTGCGCGACGCGCCGATCACGGCGACCGACCGCGGTGCGAGCAAACGCGTCATCGCCGCCACGGCGGCGATCCGTTCGCGGTCTTCGAAGTGACGCAGCGCGGCGGGCGTGAGCTCGGTCGGCAGCTCGGCGTGCACCTCACCGGGCTCGGAGCGCGTGTGGACGGGAAACCCGCTCTCGCGCAAGACCTCGAGCATGCGGTGGTTCTCGGGACGGACGACCGCTTCGAGCACCTGGATGCCGGCGCCGGCGGCGGCTTCGGCGAGCTGGCCCAGAAGGATCGTCCCCAGGCCGCGGCCCTGGTACTGGTCGGCGACGGCGAGAGCGAGCTCCGCTGTCGTCGAACCGATCGCGACGTACATCGCGTGGCCGATGATCTCCTGGTCGACGCCCGAGATGGCGACGATGCCGTAGCGGGTGGCGTAGTCGACGTCGACCATGCGCTTGACGGACGCGTCGGCGTTGGCGACTGCGGCGAAGAAGCGGAATACGCGCGACTCGAGCGACAGCTGGGAGAAGAACCGCGACAGGTCGGCCTCGTCGGAGGCGCGGATCGGCCGCACTGCGACGGTCGAACCGTCACGCAAGACGACTGTCGCCTCGCGGTGCTCGGGGTAGGTCACCGTCACGCGAACACCATGCTCCTGCCGTTGCGTTTGGCGCTGTACATCGCCGCGTCGGCGTGGCGGATGAGGGAATCCGCGTCGCGGCCGTCGTCAGGATACAGGGCGATCCCGGCGGAGACGCCGACGTCCACGCGGTCGCCGTCGACGGCGATGTGCTCCCGGGCGGCGCCCAGGCGCTTGCGGATCATGCGGTCGACCGCGCGCCGGCTCGCGACGCGCGGCAAGATCCACGCGAACTCGTCGCCGCCGATGCGCGCCGCGGTGTCGGTCGCGCGCATGTCGGCGGACAGGCGCGAGGCTACGATTTTCAGCACCCCGTCGCCGGCCGCGTGGCCGTACGCGTCGTTGACCGACTTGAAGCCGTCGAGGTCGAGCATGACGACCGCGACCTGCGTGCCCTGCCGGCGCGCCGAGTTGATCGCCTGATGGAGGCGATCGAAGAAGAGCGTCCGGTTCGGAAGGTTCGTCAGCGGATCGTGCAGCGCCTGGTGCTCGAGCGCCTCTTCCATGCTTCGGCGCTCGGTGACGTCGCGGATCACCGAGACCGTATCCTCGCCCGCCGGTCCGAGTGACACTTCGACCGCGACGAGCGAGCCGTCCTTGCGCCTGAGGTTCAGGTCCGCGCCGTGGCCGGCGCCGCCCATCAGCCTCGCCACGCCGCGACGGTAGAAGTCGCGGCGGTGGCGGACGTGGATGCCGCGCCGCCGCGGCGCGACGAGGATCTCCACCTTGCGCCCGAGCAGCTCCTTGCGGAGGTAACCGGTCATCGCCTGCGCCGCGCGATTGACGAACACGATCTCACCGTCGGGTCCGGTGACGATCACCGCGTCCGGTATCGATTCCAGCAAACGATGGTCGGTCGGCACCTCGTTCATGATGGATCGTGGAGACCATCCATGACCCAGGCCGCCAACACTGCCGCCGCGCCCGATCCCACCCGCACGCCTCTATCCGATGAAGAGTTGCGTCTGCTCCACGCGTACTGGCGCGCGGCGAACTACCTCTCGGCCGGCCAGATCTACCTGCTCGACAATCCGTTGCTGCGCCGGGCGCTGCGGTTGGAGGACATCAAGCCGCGCCTGCTCGGCCACTGGGGCACGACGCCCGGTCTCAACTTCATCTACGCGCACGCCAACCGGGTGATCAAGTCACGCGACCTGGACGCGATCTACATCATGGGTCCGGGGCACGGCGGTCCCGCCGGCGTCGCCAACGCCTACCTCGAGGGCACCTACACCGAGCGCTACCCCGGCATCACCATGGACGAACGCGGGCTGCGCCAGCTGTTCCGCCAGTTCTCGTTTCCGGGCGGCATCCCGAGCCACAACGCGCCCGAGACGCCCGGCTCGACCCATGAAGGCGGCGAGCTCGGCTACGCCCTCGTCCACGCCTACGGGGCGGCATTCGACAACCCCGACCTGATCGTCTTCTGCATCGTCGGCGACGGCGAGGCGGAGACCGGCCCGCTGGCCGGGAGCTGGCACTCGAACAAGTTCATCGACCCGGCGCAGGACGGCGTCGTGATCCCGATCCTCCACCTCAACGGCTACAAGATCGCGAACCCGACTGTGCTGGCGCGGATCCCCCAGCCCGAGCTCACCCAGCTGCTAGAGGGTTATGGCCACGCGCCGGTCTTCGTGAGCGGCGACGACCCGCCGCTCGTGCACCAGCAGATGGCGGCCGCCCTCGACTGGGCGCTGGACGAGATCGCGCGGATCAAGGCCACGGGCTCGACCACCCGGCCGCGCTGGCCGATGATCGTGCTCCGCACACCGAAGGGGTGGACGGGCCCCAAGGAGGTCGACGGCAAACAGGTCGAGGGCACGTGGCGCGCGCACCAGGTGCCCGTGACGGACTTCGACAAGAAGCCGGAGCATCTTGCGATCCTCGAGGACTGGCTGCGCAGCTACCGGCCCGATGAGCTCTTTGACGAGAAGGGCGCCGTCGTGCGTGAGATCGCCGAGCTGCCGCCGCGCGGGCCGCGCCGGATGAGCGCGAACCCTCACGCCAACGGGGGCGAGCTGCTGCGCGACCTGCGCCTGCCGGACTTCCGCGGCTACGCGGTCCGCGTCGACAATCCGGGCACCGGGGCGAGCGAGGCGACGCGCGTCCTCGGCGAGTACCTGCGCGATGTGGTGCGCATGAACCCCGACAACTTCCGGATCATGGGCCCGGACGAGACGGAGTCGAACCGCCTGGGCGCGGTGCTCGAGGCCACCAATCGCGCCTGGGACGCGGAGACGGTTGCCGGCGACAACCACCTGGCGCCCGACGGCCGCGTCATGGAGGTGCTCAGCGAGCACATGTGCGAGGGCTGGCTCGAGGGTTACCTCCTGACCGGCCGCCACGGCCTGTTCAACTGCTACGAGGCCTTCATCCATATCGTCGACTCGATGTTCAACCAGCACGCGAAGTGGCTGAAGGTGACGCGCAACATCCCCTGGCGGCAGCCCATCGCATCGCTGAACTACCTCCTGTCCTCGCACGTCTGGCGGCAGGACCACAACGGGTTCTCGCACCAGGACCCCGGCTTCATCGACCACGTGACCAACAAGAAGGCGGAGGTCATCCGCGTCTACCTCGCGCCCGACGCGAACTGCCTGCTGTCGATCGCGGACCACTGCCTGCGCAGCCGCAACTACGTGAACGTCATCGTCGCCGGCAAGCAACCCGCGCTCGACTACCTGTCGATGGAGGACGCGATCGCGCACTGCTCGCGCGGGCTTGGCATCTGGGACTGGGCGAGCAACGACGAGGGGCGCGACCCTGACGTGGTGATGGCGTGCGCCGGCGACGTGCCGACGCTCGAGACGCTCGCCGCGGTGGACCTCCTGCGCAAGCACCTTCCGCAGCTGGCGGTGCGCGTGGTCAACGTGGTCGACCTCATGCGCCTGCAGCCGCCGACGGAGCACCCTCACGGCCTGCGCGACGCCGAGTTCGATGAGGTGTTTACGAAGGACCGGCCCGTGATCTTCGCCTACCACGGCTACCCGTGGCTCATCCACCGCCTGACCTACCGGCGCACGAACCACGACAACATCCACGTGCGCGGCTACAAGGAGGAGGGGACGACGACCACGCCCTTCGACATGGCGATGCTCAACGACCTGGACCGCTATCACCTCGTCATCGACGCGATCGACCGCGTGCCGTCGCTCGGGTCGAGGGCCGCGCAGGTCCGCCAGCAGATGGTCGACCACCGGCTGCGCAGCCGGCAGTACACGCGCGACCACGGCCAGGACCCGCCAGAGATTCTTTCGTGGACGTGGCCAACCTAAATATGAGAGGAAACCCGGATGGTTTCCTCTCATCGGCCGGTCGCTCCGCGACGGGCCTCTCTCCTTCCGGTATACGGTCAGGTCTGCTCAAACGCCTCCCACTCGACGACGCCCGATGACCAGCAGGCATAGTCGCGGCCGGGCGAAGCCCGGCCGCCATGGTGACACTGGTAGGGGTACCGGGCCGATGGTTCCGGCTTAGCGAGATTGCGCGTCCTCGTTCTCAACGCCGGGTCCAGCTCGCTCAAGGTCAGCCTCGTCGACCCCGACGACAGCGTCGTCGCGGAGCAAGAGTTCGAGGTCGCCGAGGGGCGGCTCGATGGACAGCAGCTCGCGCGCGCGGTCCACGACATGCAGGGAATCGAAGCCATCGGCCACCGCGTGGTGCATGGCGGGCCGCGCTACACGCACAGCGTGCGCCTCGACGGCGACGTCATCAAATACCTCGTCACCATCACCGACCTCGCGCCGCTGCACATGCCGGCGGCGCTCGCCGGGATCGCCGCCGCGCGCGAGC
Source organism: uncultured Actinomycetes bacterium (assembly GCA_964461175.1). Classification (GTDB taxonomy): domain Bacteria; phylum Chloroflexota; class Dormibacteria; order Dormibacterales; family Dormibacteraceae; genus 40CM-4-65-16. The sequence goes on from CAYWTI010000321.1 coordinate 10,725, forward strand.
TGCTCCCGCGCATGCCAGGCGTCGCGTGCCTGGACACGGCGTTCCATTCGCGGATGCCGGCCGCGGCTTCGACGTACGCCGTCCCCGACGAGTGGCGAAGGCGCTACGGCATCAGGCGGTACGGGTTCCACGGTTTCTCGCACGCGTACGCGTCCCGGCGCGCCGCCGAGATGCTGGGGCGCTCGCCGCTCGACCTGAGGGTCGTCACGTGTCACCTCGGCTCCGGCGCGTCGCTTGCCGCGGTGCGCGGAGGGCGTTCGGTCGACACGACCATGGGCTTCACGCCGCTCGAGGGTCTTGTCATGGCGACGCGTTCCGGCACCGTCGACCCGGGCGCGATCCTCTACCTCCAGCGCCACGCGGGCAAGACCGAGGCCGAGCTCACCGAAGACCTCGACCGCCACGGCGGCCTGGTGGCCCTCGCAGGCACCGGCGATATGCGCGAGATCCTTCGCCGCATCGCGGACGGCGACGACGACGCCGAGGTCGCGTTCGATGTCTACGTCCACCGCCTTCGTGCGCTCATCGCCGCCATGGCCGCGGCGATGAACGGCCTCGACGCGCTCGTCTTCACGGGCGGAGTGGGGGAGAACGCCGCCCCGGTGCGCTCGGCGACGGCGGCGGGCCTTCGCTTCCTCGGCGTCGAGGTCGGTCCGACGCTCAACGCGAGCCTCGGCCCCGACAACGACATCAGCGCCCCCGGCGCGACCGTGCCCACGCTCGTGATCAAGGCGCGCGAGGACGTCGAGGTCGCGCGCGAGGTCAGGCGAGTGCTGGCCGCGCCCCCCGCCTAGGACCTAGGCGATCGCCCGGGCGAGGGCGAAGGCCGCGCCGGCGGCCAGGCCGCCGATCACGACGGTCTGCAGGGCGCTGATCCACGCGTTCGCACCCGTGAACCGTCCCTTGGCGTAGCCGAAGAGGCCCAGGGCCACGATCGTCATCACGGCCGACACCACCAGCGCCGAGTGCGCATCCCGGATGAACAGGTAAGGCGCGAGCGGGATGGCGCCGCCGGCGGCGTACGAACCGCCGATCGTGACCGCGCTGATCAGCGCCCGGCGCGGGTCGGGCTTCTCGAGGCCGAGCTCGAACCGCATCATGAAGTCGATCCACGCCTCGGGCCTGGCCCGCAGCGCCTCGACGACGCCGCGCGATTGCTCCCGAGTCACACCGTAGACGGTGAAGACGTCCTCGACCTCTCGGGTCTCGGCGTCGGGGATCGAGCGCACCTCCTCGGCCTCGCGCCTGCGCTCGCTGGCGTAGTGCTCGGCGTCGCTCCGGCCGGCGAGGTATCCGCCCAGGCCCATGGCGATCGAGCCGGCCGCGATCTCGGCCAGGCCCGCCGTGACGACCAGGTGGCTCTGGGCGATCGCGCCCGAGATGCCGGCGGCGAGGGCGAACGGGACGGTGAGGCCGTCGGACATCCCCACGACGACGTCGCGGACGGTATCTCCGGCGGTGAAGTGCTTCTCAGCATGCTCGGGATGGAGGTGCATGGGTCCATCGTCTGCGAATTGTCTTGGCCGAAGTGGACCATTGGTCCCTGCCGGTAGGGGCCTTACGGCCCTCCGTGCCGTCGCCGCGTGAACCCGAAACTGAAAGTCAATTCACGCCAAGGAGGACCGATGGATTCGCCGACCGCTTACTACGACTGGGGCTTCATCCACATCTCGCTCCCGAACCTGCTCGTCATCATCGGCATGATCGTGCTGTTCGCGATCGCGCTGGTGGCCCCGTTCCCGCACGGCGGGAGGACCGACGATGGACGCAGCTAGCACCGCGGCGTCGCCCGTCGAGCAGGATCCGGCGAGCTGGACGCTGCGCACGCGCCAGCTCATCGACCGCTTGCTGCCGATGGACCACCTGCTGCCGGACCGGCAGCCTTACTTCGTCGGCTCGTGGGTCTACGTCTTCGGCGTGATCACAATCGCCGCCTTCGCGTGGGTCGTCGTCAGCGGCGTCGTGCTGGCGTTCATGGGCCCGCAGTGGTGGCACGCCTCGAGCCTCGGCAAGTTCTTCAACAGCCTCCACTTCTGGTCGGTCCAGATGTTCTTCATCTTCATGGTCCTCCACCTCTGGGGTCAGTACTTTGCGGCGGGTTGGCGTGATGGCCGTGCGGCGACCTGGATGATCGGCGTGGTCATCTTCGGCGTCAGCATCCTGACCGCGTTCACCGGCTACCTCTCGCAGCAGAACTTCGACTCCCAGTTCATCGCCATCAACGCCAAAGACGCGATGAACGGAGCGGGGATAGGGGCTTTCTTCAACGTCCTCAACTTTGGCCAGATGTACGGGCTGCACGTGATGCTGCTGCCGGTCGGCGTGACGTTCCTTGTCGTGGTGCACATCGTGCTCGTCCGCATGCGTGGCGTCGTGAAACCGATCGGCGCCGAGGGAGGTGCGGCATGAAGCACAAAGCAACGGTCACCCAGGACGAGTACTACCGCGGCATCCGCATGGTGCCGTACGACCTGATCAAGGAGCTCGCGATCGCGGTGGTCGCGATCGGCGTCATCGGCGTGGTCGCGGCGGCAGTGTTCTCGTCCCCGGACGAGGCGCCGGTCACCATCGCGTCGTGGTCACAGAGCGATCCCGTCGACTTCGTCACCACTGCGACGGGTGAGCTGGCCGGCACGACGACGAGCGCGGGCTACGGCCAGCCCTACAACGACACCGCCGGCGCGGACCAGGCCTGGGGCCCGATCTCGCCGCAGGCGTGGTTCGGCACCCGCATACCTGTCGACTCGGCGAGCCTGTTCGTCGTCGAGCCGCTGCAGCGCGCGGCGTTCAACAACTCGGACCTCGACTCGGCGCTGAAGACGTGGCAGTCGGCCACCAGCGACCAGCAGGCCGCGTGGACCGATGCCTACACCAAGGCGCTGGCCGACGCCAAGGTCGGCTCCGACGGCAAGATCAGCGTCGCCGACGGCGACTACGGGCCGCTGCCCGTGATGATGACCAACCTCCTCGGCATGGCGCAGTCGGGAGCCCTCGACGGTGTGCTCCAGATCAGCGGCCGCTTCTACCAGACCGACTACACGCCGGCGCTCCTCTTCATTGGCGACGGCGGCTACCTCGACAACCTGGCCGCGAACTGGAACCTCCACGGCGACCAGTGGGGCATGATGAACGAGACCGGGCAGTACCCCGGCCAGACGTGGCTGTGGCTGTACACGATGTGGTACCAGGTGTTCCCGTTCAACAGCGACAGCGGCTTCATCGGCCTCAACGCGAGCAACGCCGACCTCGGGATCGTGATCCTGATGACGGTCCTGACCGCCGCCCTGGCGCTCGTGCCGCTCATCCCGATCCTGCGCGACATCCCGCGCTGGGTCCCGATCCACCGTCTCATCTGGCGCGACTACTACGCGCCGAAGAAAGCGAGAGCCTAGATCTAGGGGTATGGCCTCCGAGCCGGACGACGTCGTGGTCGCCGGCTCGGGGCCAAGCGGCCTCGCCATCGGCGCCGAGGGCGCGCCCGCACACCTCGCGGGTAGGCGGCGGAAAAGCATCGTTCCTTCGGTATGGACACCTCTCGGATCACACGCAAGGCGGACGAGCTCAAAGACCGCGCGATGCTGACCCTGCCGATTCGACAGCGGCCGATGTGGCAGACCGCGGTGATGTGGCTGGCCGGCGGACTCGCGCTGGCGGCGGCGGCGGGGTTGCTCCTCGACCGCGGCCGGCGGCGTGGGGCGGTCGACCGGGCGATGGCGGCCGGCCGTGAGGTCACCGGCTGGAGCGGCAAGAAGGCGCGGCATCTGCGCAACAAGGCCATGGGCGCCGTGGCGGAGATGCGCAGCGCACGCGAGGAGACGACGGCCTCGGGAGGCGGGTACTAGACCTCTTCGCGGTACTGGCGCTTGCCGGTGGACGGGTCTTCGTACACGCGCGTCAGCTTCCCGGTGGTCGGGTCCTTGAACACCTCGTCGGTGCGCTTGAAAGCGCCGCCGTCCTGTCCGCGGTAGCGGCGGTCCCAGACGAAATAGCCGATGACGGCGAAGACGAGCACCACGGCGAGGATCACGACCTGCTCCATCAGGGCGCCGACCTCTCGATGATCGCCGCCGTGCCGTAGGCGACGACCTCGGTCATCGTCTGCCCGAGCTCGGAGGAGTCGAATCGCATCATCACGACGGCGTTCGCGCCCATGGCGCGCGCGTTCTCGATCATCCGGTCGACGGCGTGCCGGCGGGTGTCCTCGACGAGGCGGGTGTACTCGACGATCTCGCCGCCGCCGAGCGAGCGCAGCCCGGCCATGATGTTGCCGCCGAGGCCGCGGCTGCGAACGACCACGCCGAAGACCTGGCCGAGCGCCTGCTTGACCTCGTAACCGGCAGGGCGCTCGGTCGTGGTTACGAGCACGGGTGCCGCCTGCGACATGCCGCTAGCCATGATGCGCCGATCGGTTGTGCGGCGGAGCCCAGAAGATCAGGACACGCAGGTCCTCGGTGATGGAGTGGAAGCGGTGGTCGACGTGCGACGCGACGAAGACCAGGCTCCCGGGCTTGACCGGCCTGTCCTCGTCGCCCACGCGGATGGCTCCCCGCCCGGCGATCACGTAGTACACCTCGTCCTCCTCGTGGGGCCGCTGGCGGTCCGTCGAGCCTGCCGGCCAGACGGCAAGCCCGACCGAGAGCAGCCCCGAGGCCAGAAAGTCGACGTACCCATGCCCGTCCGCGTCGCGCGGCTGGGGATCGAGCTCCGGGACCTCGTGCGCCTGCACGCCTCGCAAGATAGCCCTTGGGCCGTCGTTCGGCCCGGCATGGCTTCCGACTCGGGGGCCTTCAGGCGTTTTCTGGTTCACGTCGGCGCGGCCGGCGTGTCGGTCGAAGGGAAAACGAGAGAGAGGTGAAGGGCCGATGATCGTTCGGCGCCTGGTTTCGCGTCGTGCCGTGCGCAAGGGATCGACGGAGGAGGAGCCCCGGCGAAAGCGCGCCGCCCGCTTCCTGCTCGTCATCTGCACTGTCGGGTTGCTCACCGGGATCGCCGCATGGCTGAACGTCTGGCCGTTCGGCAATGTGCAGGCGATGATCGCGGCGGTGTTCGGCTCCGGCACCGTCCAGGTGCCGGCGCAAAGCGTGTTCCCGGCGGCGCAGCCGGTGCACAAGGTCGTCGACGTCTACGACACCCCGCCCGCCGGGCACCCGACCTCCGCGCCTCCGCGGCGAACTTCGCCGACCGGAAGCCCGACCCAGGAGCCACGCGAGAGCCCCGAGCCCGGAGACCACTGATGGACGGCGAGCCGCAGGCACGCAGCCGCAGGCGCGGCATCCGGATCGTCCGCCTGGCGACGGCCGGCGCCGCGGCCGGGGCCCTGTCGCTCGCGTGGGCCTTCGGCCAGCTCGCCGAGGCCTACTTCTCCGGCAAGCCGGCGACCCCCGCGCCGCCGCCAGTGATCCCGAAAGAGGCCACTCCGGTCCAGAAGCCGCCACCCGTCGTGGTCAGCGTCGTCCACCACTCGGGTCCGCCGCCGGGCGGAGCCGGGGCGCCCCGTCCACCCTCACAGCCCCCGGGCGCGGCGCCGGCGCCGCCTCCGCCGCCGGTATGCCACTCGACACCCTCCAAGCCTTGCTGAGCAGCGCCACCTTCGAGGCGATGGGGACGCGGAACACCGTCGTCGTCGCCGAACCCGCCGCGCTGCCGCAAGCCCTGGCCCTGGTGTCGGCGCGAGTCCGCGAGATCGACACGACGTGCAGCCGCTTCCGGGCCGACTCCGAGCTCTCGCGGCTGAACGGATCGGCCGGCGGCGGTCCCGTGCAGGTGAGCCGCGTGCTCGAGGAGGCGCTCGTCGCCTCGATGGAGGCGGCGCGCATGACCGACGGCCTGGTCGACCCGACCATCGGCAGGTGCCTCGAGGCCATCGGCTACACCGTGACCCTCGGCGAGGTGCCGCCCGACGGCCCGGCGCTGGAGCTGTGCGTCCGCGGCGTCGCGGGCTGGCGGGCCGTCGAGATCGACGTCGAGGCCGCGACTGTTCGGCTGCCGGCCGGGGTGGCGCTCGACCTCGGCGCGAGCGGCAAGGCGTGGGCCGCAGACGCCGCCGCGACGGAGGTTTCGCGGTGTCTCGGCGTCGGCGTGCTGGTCGAGTGCGGGGGAGACGTGGCCGTGAGCGGTCCGCCGCCCGCGGGTGGCTGGCCGGTGCGCGTCGCGTCGGGTGTGGGCGCCGCCGACGGGCAGGACGTGCGCCTGTGCGAAGGAGGCCTGGCGACCTCCGGTGTCACGGCGCGACGCTGGCGCCGCGGCGGCGTGGCCGTCCACGACATCATCGATCCGCGGACAGGCCTGCCCGCGACGACGCGATGGGAGATGGTCACCGTCGCGGCGGCCACTTGCCTGGAGGCGAACGCTGCCGCGACGGCGGCGATCATCATCGGCGAGGGCGCGCCGGCCTGGCTCGAAGCGCTTGGTCTGCCGTCGCGGCTGGTCCATCAGGACGGAACGGTGTTCGCCACCGGCGGGTGGGCGGCGTGATGCCCGTCTTCCTGGTCGCGGCGGCCGGCCAGCCGAGCTGGCTGTGGTACGCAACCCGGGGACTCGGCACGACGCTGCTCATCGTCCTGACCACCACGGTCGTCCTCGGGGTACTGACGGCCACCCGCTGGAGCGGCGAGGACACCCCCGGATTCGTCGCCGTCGACCTTCACCGCAACCTAAGCCTTCTCGCGATCGTGCTGTTGCTGGCGCACGTCGTCACCACCGTCCTCGACCCGTTCGCGCATATCTCGGTGCGCGACGTCCTCGTACCGGTCGGCGCCGCGTACCGCCCGGTGTGGCTCGGTCTCGGCGTCGTCGCGTTCTGGATCCTGGTCGGCGTCGCGGCAACGAGCCTGCTGCGGCGCTGGGTAGGCCCTCGGGCCTGGCGCCTGATCCACTGGGCGGCCTACGCGTCGTGGCCGCTGGCCGTCGTGCATGGGCTCGGCACCGGCAGCGATTCGCGCGCGTACTGGATGGTGGCCGTCGTCTCAGCGTGCGTCTCCGCCGTCGTCGTCGCCATCGCCGAGAGGATCCGCGACGGCCGGGTCGTCACGCTGCCTGTGCGCGGCCTGGTCGTGGTCGCGGTCGCCGCTTTTGTCGTGTTCGGCTCGGTCTGGGCGGTCGGCGGTCCGCTGCAGCCGGGATGGTCGGCAAAGGCGGGCACCCCGACCGTCGTCACCGTCGCGGCGTCGGTATCGCGGGTGCACCGCGGACCGGAAGGATTCAGCGATCCGCTGGTCGGGGTGGTCATCCGCGACAAGTCGGGCGGCGTGCAGATCGCGTTCCGCGACACAGTCGACACCGGTCTCACGATCCTCATCCGCTCACCCAACGCCGGCGAGACGCTTCCGGTGGTCACCATCGCGCGCGACGGGCGCGTGCTATGCACCGTGCCGGCGAGCGTGGACACGAACCTCTACGCGGTCTGCGGCAAGACGCGTCTCACGATCACCCTGTACGGCTCGATGAAGACGTACGACGCCGGCGGAACGATCGCCGGCCGGCTCGATACGTCGGGACCGCTGCTGTGAGCCCGGCCGCGGCGGCGCGGCCACGCGCCGCGCTCGGCCGCCGCCTGCTCGCCGGACCGGCGATGACCGCGGGCGCGGAGCGCATGTCCGAGCACGTGCGCCGGCTCGGCCCGCGTCCGCGCGGCGGCGCCGGCTTGCTCGAGGTTGTCAAGGCCAGCGGTCTGCGCGGCCGCGGCGGCGCCTGGTTTCCGACGTGGAAAAAATGGTCCGCCGTGCGCGAGCGCTCGGACGGCCACGCGGTGATCGTGGTGAACGCGTCCGAGGGGGAGCCGCTGAGCGCGAAGGATCGCGTGTTGCTGGAGACGAGGCCACACCTCGTGCTGGACGGCGCCGCACTTGCGGCCGAGACCGTCGGCGCCGACGACATCGTCGTCTATCTCTCGCGCGGCTCCCGGACCACCGACTACGCGATCTCGCGCGCGGTCGAGGAGCGCGCCGCCGATCCTGGGCCGGCGCTGCGCATCGAGCGCACATCGCACCGCTACATCGCGGGCGAGTCTTCGGCCGCCATCAACCGGCTTTCCGGCGGGCCGTCGAAGCCCACGTTCCGGCTCCATCGCTCCGCCGACAAAGGGGTTGGCGAACACCCCACGCTCGTCCAGAACGCGGAGACGCTGGCGCACGTCGCGCTCGTCGCGCGCTACGGCAGCGACTGGTTTCGAATGCTCGGCCCCGCCGGCTCGCCAGGCAGCACGCTGCTCACGCTGTGCGGCAACGTCGCCCGGCCCGGTGTCTACGAGGTCGACACGGCCGCAACGCTCGGCGACGTGCTGAACGGCGCCGGCGGCACGGTGAGCGCGCCCGGTGGTGCGCTGATCGGCGGGTACTTCGGTACGTGGCTTGCGCCGCAGGCGCTCGCGGGCCTTCCGCTCGACGTGGACGTTCTCCGCTCGCACGGCATCGCGCTCGGATGTGGCGTCGTCGCCGTCCTGCCGCGTGACGGGTGCGCGATCGTGGAGGCGACGCGCGTGCTTGCGTACCTCGCCGCAGAGACTTCGGGCCAGTGCGGACCCTGCGTCAACGGCCTGGCCGCGCTGGCGGAGACGATGCAGCGCATCGCCGCCTCTGCGCCCGAACCCGAGGACGGCGAGCGGGTGTGGCGCTGGATCGACATGGTCGACGGGCGCGGCGCGTGCCACCACCCTGACGGCGCAGTCGGCCAGCTGCGCACAGCGCTGGGCGCGTTCCGCGCCCACTTCGATTCGCACCTCGCGGGCAGGCCGTGCGTGGGGGCGGCCGCGAGCGGCTTTCCGCCGCCGCCTCGCCCCGGCAACCGATGGAAGTGAGCACGCGACGCCGTTTGCGTGTCGACCCGACGCTATGCGAGGGCTACGGCTACTGCGCCGAGATCGTGCCCGAGCTTATATCCGTCGACGACTGGGGCTACCCGATCGTGAGCCAGAAGGAGATCGAGTCCGCGGAGCTGCTCGGGCACGCGCGCCGCGCGGTGGCGACGTGTCCGCGCCTCGCGCTCATCATCGAGGAGCTTCCGCCTCAGGCCTGACGCGCACGACCGGCTCGAGCCGCTGCCACGTGCCGGCGGCGATGAAGACCGACGCCACGCGGCCGTCGGCGAGGCGCTTGAACAGGGCGTTCTCGCCTGACTCACGAAACCCTGGCTCGATCAGGAACACGTCGGGGTCCGCCGTCGGCGCCAGCGTCGGGCGCCACGCCGGCAGCTCGGGGTCGACGATCGTCAGCTTGCCGTCGCGCCATTCGACGCGGCGCATCAGGCCGAGGTCGCGATCGAAGTACACCCCGAGAAGATCTCGGTAGCGGTCGGGGACCGGAGCGGGCGCCTCGACGGCCGGCGCACCGGCCGCCGCCGCCGCGAGCGCGATGTCGGCGAGGTCGATCGCAAGCGTCGCGGCGTCGCCGACGCCGTTGAGCAGGACGATCGCGCCGACCCTGTGCGCGGCGTCGAAGCACACGTTGGTGCGAAAGCCGTGGAGCGCGCCGGAGTGCATGACCCAGATTCGCTCGCCGCGCCTGATCGCATACCACGCGATGCCGAACGCCTCGGTCCACTCGGCGTTCGCCAGGTAGCGCGGACGATGCATCTCGCGCAGCGTAGGGTCGTCGCCGAACTGGTAGGACACCCAGCGAGCTAGGTCTTCCACGCACGACCACAGGCCGCCCTCGGCTCCGATGCTTGGCGCGGCCGGCGCCACGCTCAGCTCGTCGGACACGAACCGGCCCGAGTAACCGGTGGCCGCGCGTGACGCGAGCGCTGCGGGGAGGGGGTCGAAGCCGCTGCCGGTCATGCCGAGCGGGTCGAGAAACGTCCTCCGGACAAAGTCGACGTAGGGCATGCCCGACGCTCGCGCAACGACCTCGCCGAGGATCTGGAATCCCATGTTCGAGTACTTCTGCTGCGTGTTGGGCGGCACGCGCGTCGTGATCTCTGGGGCGCGCGCGAGGTTGCGCGCGATCGACGGCTCGTAGCGCGCCGCGCGCCAGTCGGTGTCGGGCGGCTCGCTCTGGAGGCCGGACTCGTGCGACAGCAGCCGGCGCAACGTCACTCGGTCGAGATGCGCCAGCTCGGGGATGTGCCGGCCGACGGGGTCGTCGAGGTCGAGCTTTCCTTCGTCGCGCAACCGCATGATCGCTGTGCCGGTGAAGGTCTTCGTGATCGACGCGACCCGGTAGAGCGTGCGGGCATCGGGGACGATGCGCCTGGCGACGTCTGCGAACCCGATGCCGTGCGACCACACGAGGGCCTCGCCGTGGACGACGCCGACGGCAGCGCCAGGCAGACGGTTCTGCTTGACGTAAGAGGCGGCCCTGGCCTCGAGCGCCGGCACGACCGAGGCGATCGCTTCCACGCAGCAACTATCGCAAGTGAGTAGAAACGCCGTCGCGGCCGCGGGCATAAGCGGCCGCGCGCGATAGTTAAAGCACCGAAACAATCTCGAAAGCCTGGAGGTGCTTGATGGCGGCCATCAGTCGAGCCGACGCAGCTTGGGAGGGCGACCTCATGAACGGCAAGGGCCGGGTGAAGGTCGCGAGCGGCACATTCGAGGAGTTCCCGGTGACGTGGGCGAGCCGCGCCGAGCGCACGCACGGTGGCACGAGCCCCGAGGAGCTGCTCGCCGCCGCGCATGCGGCGTGCTACTCAATGGCTTTCTCCAACGGTCTCGCGAAAGCGGGCCACCAGCCCGAGCGGCTGCGCACTACGGCCGAGGTCGAGTTCGTGCCGGGCAAGGGCATCACCACCGTCACGCTGACGGTCAAGGGCCACATCCACGGCATCTCCGAGGCCGACTTCCACAAGCTCGCGGAGGAGGCGAAGGTCGGCTGTCCCGTCTCCCAGGCCCTCAAGGGCAACGTCGAGCTGAAGCTGAAGGCGGAGCTAGACCCGGTCCACTGACGTCGTGCGCCGGCTACTGCCTGCCCGTGACATGCGGGAAGTCGACCATGCCCTGCATGCGGAGCTCGCGAAGCTGGCCTGACAGCCAGCGGTGGGGGTTCTTCACCTGGCGGCCTCCGTCGACGTAGTCGAAGCATCGCCCGCTGACGTCGCGGGCGACCAGGACGAGGCATTGCGGCTCGAGCTGCCGCTTCCAGGCCTTGACGATGAATGGCAGCGAGATATGCCGCGGTGGCGCCTTTTCCGGCAGGGTCAGCTCGCCGGCGAAAAGCTCGTCGCCGACGTGGACGATCACGCCGCCGGCGGCCAATGTGCCACCGAGGTTCTCGACCTCGAGGTCGACGGCCTGGCCGGGGGAGACGTTGCCGAAGACGATGTTGGGCGCAGGCTTCGTGGCGGAGTCCCAGCGCCTCGATGCGCGGCGCATCGACCAGTCGGCGCGAGTGGCGAAGAACGCCGCCCACACCGCCGCGATCGCCGCGACGAAGGCCAGGACGAGCTCGGGGCTCATTGCTTCTCCCGCTTGACGCTGGACGGGCGTTGATCTGGCGGCATTTTGTACAGCCGCGCATCGTAGGCCCGGAACAGAGGAAGCGCAACCGCGCACAGCGCGCAGCCGACGACGCACAGCACGCCGCCTGAGACGACGGAGACGCGGACGTTGAACAGCGACGCGACGATGCCGGCCTCGAAGTTGCCGAGCGCCGGTCCCGACGACCAGCTCAGCATCTCGATGGAGGCGAGCCGGCCGCGCAGCGCGTCGGGGATCGTCTGGTTCCAGATCACGCTGCGGAAGATGCCGCTCATCATGTCGGCGGCACCGGCGAGCGCGAGAAAGGAGAAGGCCAGGACGAGGTTCGGCGACAGGCCGAAGCCGACGATGGCCACGCCCCACACGATCGCGGCGACGACGACGCCCATACCGTGGCGATGGACCCGGTTCGTCCAGCCGCTCGTGGCCGAGAACACGAACGACCCGACCGCGGGCGCGGCGTAAAGAAGTCCGAGCACCTTCGGACCGCCAAGGCCCTGCGCGATCGCCGGGAAGAGGGCCATCGGCATGCCGAAGAACATCGCGATCATGTCGACGAAGTAGGTGCCCAGCAGCTCCTGCCGGCTTCGGGCGTAACGCAGGCCTTCGACAACGCCCTTGATGCTCGGGCGGACCGCGTTCACCGGCGGCGGCACCGCGCGCATGAGCAGTAGGCAGGCCATGCCGACGACAAATGTTGCGAAGTTGACGCCGTAGGTCATCGGCAGTCCGACCACCGCGATCAGCACGCCGCCGAGGGCCGGCCCGAGGATCTGGCCCAGCGTCCCGCGCACGCCGCCCAGCGCGCCGGCGGCGATGAGCTCCTCCTTGTCCACCAGCCGCGGCAGCATGGCGTCGAGCGACGGTCGCTGCAGGGCGTCCAGCAGGCCCCACGCGCCCGAAACGACGAAGAGCACCCAGACGTGGGGCGCGGCGATCGCGGAGTTGAAGACGAGCACGGCGCTGCACACCATCAGGCCCGCCTCGCTGAGCAGCACCATGGTCCGCCGGTCGCGCGCATCCGCCAGGGCACCGCCGACGAAGGCGAAGACGAGGATGGGGCCGAACTCGACGACCCCGAGGATGCCCACCGCGAGCAGGTTGTGGGTGAGCTGGTAGACCTGGTACGGCAGGGCGACCGACGAGATCATCGAGCCGAAGAAGGAGAAGAAGCGGCCGATGAACAGCAGCCGGAAGTCGCGGTGCCGGCGCAACGGCGTCACGTCCACGGTCGCGACGTGCCACCACTTGCGCGGCGGCCGCGGCGTTAAAGAATCTTCATCTTCGGGAATGATCATGCTGTCTCACTAAGCTTGGAGGGCCACATGGGTCAGACGAAAAAGGCGACTTTCGCGGGCGGCTGCTTCTGGGGCGTGGAGCATCTTTTCAACGACGTCCCGGGCGTTATTGAAGCGGTATCGGGCTACTCGGGCGGGCACGTCGACCATGCGACGTACGAGCAGGTTTGCGGCGGCCGCACCGGGCACGCCGAAGCGGTCGAGGTCACGTACGACCCGGAGAAGGTGTCGTACGAGCAGCTGCTCAACACCTTCTGGAACATGCACGACCCGACGACGCTCAACCGCCAGGGTCCGGACATGGGCCACCAGTACCGAAGCGTGATCTTCTTCCGCGACGCGGAGCAGGAGAGAGCTGCGCTTCGCTCCAAGGAGGAGGCGCAGAAGTACTTCGACCGCAAGATCGTGACCGAGATCGTGCCGGCGACGGATTTCTGGCGCGCCGAGGAGTACCACCAGCGCTACTTCGACAAGCACCCGGGCCACTACGGCTGCCACTTCATCCGCGGCTGGGTGCCGGCGGAGGGTGCCGAGGCCTCGAAGCAGGCCTAGGCGAGGTCGCTAAGCAGGCGTAAAGCCAAGCACCGGCCGATATCCTTACCGGCCGATGCGGTGCGACCACTGCGCGAACGACGTTCCTGACGGCGTCTTCTGCACCCGCTGCGGAGCGCACCAGGGAACGACGCACGAGCTCGGCAGCGCGAAGAAGCGGACGCACAACTACGCCGCCCATCCGGCCGAGCACGTCATGCAGCCGGCCGTTTTCACGACGCTCTTTCCGCACCTCGGCCACCAGAAGGTCCATGAGTTCCGCTGGGCCTTCGCCGTCGGCCTCGGCGGCATCCTGGTGCTCTATGTCGCCGGGCTGATCAGCGCCGCGATCCTGGTCGCCGTCTTCCTCGTCCCGGTCCTCTACCTCATCTACCTCTACGAGGCGCAGGTCTATCGCGACGAGCCCGCGACCGTGCTCGGCTTCACGCTCGGGGGCGGGGCCGTGCTCGGCCTGGTCGTGACGCTGATCGAGCGCGCCGTCTACAACCCGTTCTCGGGCGTCGGCAACCCGCTGCACAACGCGGGCATCAACGTCGGCGCGGTGCTGTTCCTCGGTCTGCTGGTCCCAGTCGTGCAGGAGACCGTCAAGCCGCTGCCGGCGATGTTCCTGCCCAACCGCAAGGACTTCCCCGAAACGGTCGACGGCCTGGTCTTCGGCATCGCCGCGGGGCTCGGCTTCGGCCTTGCCGAATCGCTGGTCGCGTTCTCGACCGTGCTCGTCTCGCTGCCGGCGCACTCGACCCCCGGCAACTGGATCTACGACCTCGCGATGCTCGCCGTTTTCCAGCCGCTGCTGCAGGGCAGCGCCACCGGCATGGTCGCGGCTGCGGTGTGGCGCTACAGGCGTGGGCGCCTTGGCGGGCGCGAGATCGGCGGCGTGGCCATGGCGGTCATCGCGCACGTCGCGTTCTCGCTCGGCACGCAGCTGCTGCAGGACGTCGCGGTGGCGCAGCTCTTCGTCCTCGTCTGGCAGGCCGTCGTCGTCGGCGCCCTGCTGGTCTACGTCCGCTACCTGCTCCACCACGCGCTCATGGAGGAGGCGGCGCACATGGGGTTCGCCGAGACGGTCTGCCCCAACTGCCACATGCACATCGTCGCGTCCGGTTTCTGCCCGAACTGCGGCGGAGCGCTCACCGCGGCCCCGTCGTCGGTGAAGCGGACGCGCAAGCCGGCGGCCTCGGCCGCGTCGCGGACGTAGATGGCGATGGCCTGCGCCCGCTGCGGCGCCCAGAATCCCGACGGCAACGCCTTCTGCCAGGCGTGCGGCGCGCCGCTGGCGCCCGCGGCTCCCCTGGCCGGCCCGCCGATGGCGCCGCCCGCGCCTCCGGCTGCGCCGCCCGGACCGCCCATGGCACCACCGCCCGGTGCCGTCACCGGTCCGCCAGCGGGGATGCCGCCGCCGGTCTTCGCCGGCGGTTCGGCTTACGCGAGCCCGTACTACCAGCCGCAGGGCGCGACCGTCCCGGTCCACCGCGCGCCGTTGACGCTGATCATCGCGGGCGTCGTCGCGCTCGTCGTCCTCATGGCCGGCTGCGGAACGGCGTTCGCGGTCCTTGCGAACCGCGGCGGCACGGCGGCGAATGGGTCGTCGACGATCGGCGACGTTCCGAGCCCGTCGCCGGTCGGCTCGCCCAGCCCCGTCGCCTCCCCCACGACATCGCCCACGGCCAACGGCGTCGAATCGAACGACGGCGTGAGCGTGAAGCTGCCGGCCGGATGGACGGTGGAAAGCAAGGACAGCGAGTCGATCGTGCTTTTCGACCCGAACACCGAGGGCGAGGTCACCGTCGCAAGCGGGGCCTCACTGCCGGCGGCGTCCGCGACCGACAACATGAACGAGATCAACAACGAGCTGAAGTCGAAGTACCCCGACACGAAGAACTGCCCGAACACCAAGACGGCGAGCACGACGTTCAACGGCGCGAAGGGCCTCTCGTGGACGCTGTGCTTCACGCTGACCAGCGGCTCGCAATCCCTTCCCGCGGCGGCCTCGATGTTCGCCGGGGCGAACGACAGCGGGAGCGTCTACTACCTTGCGTTCGTGCTCACGCGCGCAGACAACCTCAGCGCCTACCTGACCGTGGCCAAGCCCGTGCTCGCGAGCGTGACCTGGAAGCTCTCGTAACTCCAGGGTGTAGGGGCCGCTAGGGGACGGCCCCTACGCATCTGGGGAAAGGCCCGAGGTGGCATCGGGCGCAAGAAGAACGATGACCCTGGCCGCTCAGAGGGTCCTGGGACGAAGCTTGGAAATCGCCAAGAGGTGGCCGGCGCCGACGTGCGGTATGCGCATACCGCACCCAATCGGGTGGTCGGATAGGTGCGCTTTGATGGAAAGCGCCCTATTGGCGGTCGTGTTGACGTGCAGCGTCGCCTGCTCTGTCGCGCCGCAGCCGGCGCCGGCGCCGGTGACGGGCGCGTGGACCATGTATCGCGGCGACCTGGCACGCGATGGGCGTGCTTCAGGCGATTCGGTGATGACGGACGCGCAGGCGAGGCGGCTCGCACCCGCGTGGCGCGTGCACCTCGGTGGCGCGGTTGACGGCACGCCCGTGGTGTGGCAGGGCGAAGTCATCGCCGGCTCGGCGGATGGCGTGGTCGCCGCCCTCGACGCGGCGACCGGACGGACGCTGTGGACGCGGCGCGGCCTCGGCCCCGTTGCGGCCTCGCCCGCGGTCGCCGGTGACGGCGTCGTGGTGGCGACGCTCGACGGGTCCGTGAGGATGCTGCGCCTCGGCGATGGCCACGACGCCTGGCGCTGGCAGGCGCCGCCGCACGTCGCGATCTGGGCATCGCCGTTCGCCTACGCGAACACGGTCATCGTCGGCCTCGCGTCGCCTTACGGCGACACGCCGCTCGTTCCTGGTGGTCTCGTCGCGCTCAGCGCTGCCACCGGCGCGGTCGTGTGGAGCACGTGCATCCGCGCCGGGTGCGCCGCTGGCGACGGCGTCTGGTCGACGCCCGCCATCGACAGCGACGGCGTTGCCTTCGTCGGCGTCGGCAACCCCGACGATGCCGTCCTCGCCTTCAACCCGCTGACCGGCGAGCGGTACTGGATGGCCAGCCTGTATCCCGACTCGAACCGCGACGTCGACGTGGGCGCAAGCCCGGTCGTGCTTGCGGTCGGCGATGGCCGCCGCGCGGTCGCGCAGGCAACGGTCGCGGGCCTGTTTGCGATGCTCGAGGCCGAGACTGGGGTCGTCATCTTCTCCGAGCAGGTGGTCGACGGCTCGGCCGTGCACGGCCTCATCGCGTCGCCTGCGTACGACGGCACGAACCTGTACGTCGCCTCGGCGAGCCCGCCGACCGGCGTCTTCGCGCTTTACAAGGAGGGCGGCGGAACGCGCTGGCGGGTCGGGACGACGCTGCCGGTGTACTCGGCGCCGGCGCTGGGTGACGGGGTGCTCGTGTTCGGGACCGGCAACGTCTTCGGCAACCTTGGCGCCGGCTACCTGATCGCGCTGGCGACGGACGACGGTCGCGAGCTCTGGAGCTACGACGTGCACTCGGCCGTGCGCGGCGGCCCGGCCCTCGCGGGCGACCTTCTGGTCGCCGGCGACTACGCGGGCGACGTGCTCGCCTTCCGGGTCAGCCCTTATTGACGAGCGGCAGCTCGACGTCGAACGTCGCTCCGCCGCCCTCGGTGTCGCGCACGCGGACGTGGCCGCCGTGCGCGGCGACGACGGCGCTGACGATGGAAAGGCCCAGCCCCGCGCCGCCGCTGTCGCGACTCCGGCTCGCGTCCGCGCGGTAGAAGGGCTCGAAGATCCGCTCGCGGTCGCCCGCCGGCAGGCCTGGCCCGTGGTCGGCGACGGAAAGCCGCGCCGTCCCGTTGCGCGTCGTGACCGAGATCGCGACAGGTGACTGCGCGGGCGTGTGCACGAGCGCGTTTCGCACCAGGTTGCCGACCACCTGGCGAAGCCGGGTGTCGTCGCCCGCGACGACCACGTTGTCGGGGGCCTCGACCGTGATCTCGCGCTCCGGCGCGACGGCGCGGGCATCGGCGGCGGCGTCACGCGCGATGACCTGGAGGTCGACAGGCTTGGAATCGAGGGGCCGGCCCTGGTCGAGGCGGGCGATCAGGAGCATGTCGTCGACGAGGGTCGACATGCGCACCGACTCCTCCTCGATGCGCCGGCGCGCAAGCTCGGCGTCGGTCGGCGACTCGGCGGCGCCGCGGCGCAGCATCTCGGAGTAGCCGCGGATCGAGGTCAGCGGTGTCCGCAGCTCATGCGAGGCGTCGGCGATGAAGCGGCGAAGGCGTCGCTCCGATGCGGTGCGCTCGGCGAATGCAGCTTCGATCTGGGTGAGCATCGCATTCAGGGCCAGGCCCAGGCGTCCGATCTCGGTGCGCGGCGTGGCGGGGGAGACGCGTCGGCTGTAGTCGCCCGCGGCGATCTGGCCCGCGGTCGCGCCCATGCGCTGCAGCGGCCGAAGCCCGACGTGGATGATGAGCCACGCAAGCACCGCGGTTCCTGCGACCACGCCAAGGCTGAGGAAGAGCTCGAGCCTGAGCAGCTGTTCGAGCGTCGCGGGCACATCGTCGATCGGGATGGCGAACACCACCGTCTGGCCCGTGAACGAGTTCTCCGCCCAGTCCGTCACGCGGTACTGCCGGACACCGTTTATGCCTGCAACGGTGAATGGCTCGACCGGCGTGTCGGTCGCGCCGGTCGACAGAGTTTTCGGCAGCACCGGTGCCGCGTTCGACGAGTCGCTGCCAAAACCGCTGCCGACGCGGCACGCCACCACGACGTTGCCGTCGTCGTCCACGAGCTCGGTCACCGTGTCGGTCGGAAAGCCGCCCGCACTCCCGGGACCCGGGCGGCAGTTGTGGCTGATGACGTTCACGGCGGTGTCCACGGTCGTCCGGGCCTTGAGCTGGCTGTCGACGCGGTCGACCAGCGACCGCTGCATCAGCACGTAGGCGGCGATGTCGAACGCGAGCAAGCCGAGGACGACAAGCGAGACGACGCCGATCAGCAGCCGCCCGCGAAGGGACAGCATCACTTCCTCGGCGTGCGGAGAACGTACCCGACGCCGCGGACGGTCTGGATGAGCGGCGGATCGTAGCGGTCGACCTTGCGTCGCAGGTAGCTGATGTACGTCTCCAGCACGCTCGCGTCGCCGCCGAAGTCGTAGTGCCAGACGTGGTCGAGGATCTGGCTTCGCGTCAGCACGCGGCCCGCGTTGATGAGGAGGTAGCGGAGCAAGCGGTACTCGGTGTTCGTCAGCTCCACCACGTGGCCGTGGCGCCGGACCTCGTGCGCCTCGTCGTCGAGCTCCAGGTCCGCGAGCGACAGCTTGCCGCTCTCGGAGCTGTTCCCGTGGCGGCGCAGGACTACGCGGACGCGCGCCATCAGCTCCTCGATGCTGAACGGCTTGGTGACGTAGTCGTCGCCCCCGATCGTCAGGCCGTGGACCTTATCCTCGGTCGCGTCCTTGGCGGTGAGGAAGATGATCGGCACCTTGGCGCCGGAGCTGTTCAGCCGCTTCAGGACCTCGATGCCGTCGATGTCGGGGAGCATCACGTCGAGGATCACGAGCGCCGGCGAGAACTGGGTCACGGCCGTGATCGCCGCTCGGCCGCTGGCCGCGGTCTTGACCTGGAAGCCCTCGTACCGGAGCGCCATGGCGACGAGCTCGGTGATGTTCGGCTCGTCGTCGACGACGAGGACGCGCGCGCCGCCGTCGGTGTTCACGGGCTCCATCCTGATCTCGATTCCTGGGAGATTGCTCAGAGATCGTTGGGGATCGTCTTCGGCTCGGGCCAGCCGCCGACCCTGGAGATCGAGCCGTCGACGCGCACGAGCCGGGCCGCCAGCCCATGGGCCTCGAGCCAGGACGGCGCCCGCTCGCCCAGGACGATCGCCGCGGTCGAGGCGATGTTGGCGTCGACGCAGGTGGCGGCCGCGACGGTCACGGTCCGCCAGCATGTCTCGGCTGGCAGGCCCGTCGACGGGTCGATGATGTGATGCAGGACCGTCCCGCCGCGGGTCCACCGCCGCACCGTGGTCCCCGACGTCGCGACGCCGCCGGCGGAGATGCTGACGGTTTCCTCGGAGTCGGAAAGCGGCGTGGCGCTGTCCTCGCTCGCCTGAATGGCCCAGCCGCCCGGCGGCGGCTCGCCCGCGACCGCGATATCGCCGCCGAGGCTGACGAGGACTCCGGTGTCTGGCGCTTCCCGTGCCGCGGCCGCAGCAGCCAGATCGGCCGCCAGCGCCTTCGCGGTCGCGCCGAGGTCGAGCTCCACGCCCACCGGCACCACAACGGTCCGCGCGGAGCGGTTGAGCTCCACGGCGCGCCATCCAGGGATGCGTTCGGCGACCAGCGTGATGGCCGCGCCCACGGCCGGCACGGCGGCGAAATCGACGTCGTAGCCGGCCAGGCGGACGGCCGCGCCGACGGTCGGGTCGACGGCGCCATCGGTCAGCTGTGCGCCCCGAAGCGCCTCTTCGATGGCGCGCGCGAGCAGAGGGCTGACGGTGACGGCTCGGCCGGGCGTCGCGTTGAGGCGCGACAGCTCACTGTCGGCGCGGAACCGGCTCGCGGCGGCGTCGATGTCGGCGAGGACGCCGTCGACCGCAGCCCTCGCGGACGCCAGCGCCTGCGGCCGGGTGACGACGACCCGCATCGTGCAGCCGAGCGCCCGCCCCTCGGCGATGCCGAGGACGCTGGCCGTCACGGTTTGCGCTCGGTCCGGCGGAGCGCGATCGCGAGCACCGGGCAGTCTTCGACTGCTCGCTCGGCGAGTGGCAGGAGATGCTCCGGCACCGGGCCCGGCGCGAGGATTGGGTAGCCCCAGTCGTCGAGCCGGATCAGCTCGGGCAGGAGCTCCGCGCACAGGCCGCGACCGTCGCACCTGATCCGGTCGATGACGAGCGAATGCTGCTTGCTCACGCCGTCCTCCGGACGCGGTGAGGGCGGTGCGACTCGAACTCGCGCGCGAACACGTTCATGGCCGAGGACAGGAAGATCACAGCGCCGTCGGGGTGCTTGCACGCGCCTCGTCCGCGGACATCGACGGCCCAGCGCCGCAGGCGATGCAGGTCGTCGGGATTGGTGCCGTCCTCGGCGATTCGCGTGCAGGCGTCGGCGAGGGCGCGCAGGCCGAAGAAGCATGGGCCGCACTGCGCCGAGCTCTCGCCCGCGAGGTAGCGCATGATCCCGGCGACGTCGCACACCGGGCAGCGCCGCTCGGGCAGAAAGCCGATGACGCCGCAGCCAAGGCCCAGGCCCTGCGCCCGAAGCGACTCGTGATCGAGCCGGAGCGTCCAGGCCTTCTCGCGCTCGACCCACGACCCGAAATACCCGCCGACGAGCACGGCGCGCGGAACCTCGGTCACGCCCCCTGCCAGGTCGATCGCCTCGCCCACCCCGGTCCCCGCCGCGACCTCGATGACGCCCGGCCGCGCGACGCCGCCGGCCAGCGTGATCAGCACCGTGCCAGGGATCGCGCCTGTCCGCGCGAGGACCGCGACATGGGCGAGGGTCTCGACGTTCTGGACGAGCGTGGGCGCGCCGTCGACGCCGCGCTCGAAGGGGTACGGCGGGACGGTTGTCGGCGTGGCGAGCCCCTCGTTGACGAGATGGACTGCCGCCCCCTCCGCGCCCGCGACGTAGCGGGCGGGAGCGGGTGAGAGCGAGACCATGCCGCGCTCGGGCTCGCGCCGCTCGCCGAGCGCCCGGAGCATGGCGTCGCGCGCCTGGTGGTGCCGCTCGCCGATGTAGAGAACGATGCGGCGGGCGCGGAGCACGCGCGCGGCGACGAACGCGCCGTCAAGCACCAGGTGCGGCCTTGTCGTCATCAGCACGGTGTCCTTCTTGCTCTGAGGCTCGCCCTCGGCGCCGTTCACGACGATCACGGCGTCGCCGCGCGAGCGCTTCGCGACCGCTCGCCACTTGGTCGCGGTCGGGAAGCTCGCGCCGCCACGCCCGGTGAGGCCCGAGCGCTCCAGCACATCGAGGAAGCGCACGCCGGCAGGCGGCGCGTCACCCATGTGATAGAGCGTCTCGAAGAGGCGCATCAGCGCACCTCGCGCCGGTCGACGCCGGCCCGGAAAGCGGCTCGCTGGTCGGCGAGCGGGTCAGGTGATGGGGTGATCAGGCGCAGGACGATCGCCATGCCGACCGCGGCGACGCACGCCGCCGTGATCCCCAGCATCCACGCCGACCATGTGTCGGTCCCCGTGCCGATCCCATGCAGCACGCCCACCGGCCACGCCGCGTAGGTGAGCCAGTGGATCGCGCGCCACGCGCGGTGGCCGAGGAAGCCGCGCACGAGGCTCGTGACCACGATCGCGAGCAGGAGCTCGAACGAGATCACGCCGAGGCCGAGCCAGAACGTGCGGTACCACGAGGAGAACGGGATCAGCGCCGCCGTCCAGCCGAGGTTCGTGAACGGGTCCACGACCGCTGTGACGATGTGCAGCACGAGGAACACGAGCGTCATGAGCGCCAGGTTGCGATGGAGACCCGTGGTCAGGAAGCGAGGCCATCCTTCGCTCTGGACGCGCAGGGTGGAAAGGATGCCGAGGACCACGACCGTGCTGAGCAGCACCAGCGTGACCGCGCCGGCGCCTCGAGTCGTGTACCAGAGGATGTTGTTGGACAACCGTCAGCGCGATGCGCCGGTGATCGCGTGGGCGACGCCCGACGAGGAGGTGACTCCGGTGGACGCCTGCAGGCTGCTCGAGGTGGCGCCGCTCGAAGTCGACGCGGCGAAGGCACCGGGGATCGTGGCCGCGCTGACCGCGCCCAGCACGGCGACCGACGCAACCGCGCCGAACGCGACGGCCACGGTGAGACGGTTCATCAGCGCCAGCGCTGTCTCTCGCGCCCGGATGCGGCGTTCAGTGTGGTTGGTTGTGTCCATGGCTTACAGGTTGCGAAGGTCGTCTGAACCAAACGTTGGAGAAGGCTGTGAGGTTCCTGAGAGGGCCGGGTTTGGCGCTGGGTAGACTCTCCTAGGCTCACGCGTCGAGATTGCCCCCGTAGCTCAGGGGATAGAGCAGGACGGTCCTAACGTCAAGGTCGGGGGTTCGATTCCCTCCGGGGGCACCATTCGAGACCGTACGCGAGGAGCGCCGCGCTCAGCCGCTCCAGCTTGTGCCGGGCACGGGCAGGTACGGCATCGGGTCCGTGACCTGCTCGTTGACGCGTAGCTCGAAGTGCAAGTGCGGTCCCGTCGAGTATCCGGTCGAGCCCTCGAGCCCGACGAGCTGCCCGCCCAGGACCTTCTGGCCCACCGCGACGGTGGTCTGCAGCAGGTGCCCGTAGAGCGTGGCGATCCCGCTGCCGTGGGCGATGATCACGTAGTTGCCGTAACCCGTCGCGCCGTGGCCGACCGCGACCACGACGCCGTCGGCGGCCGCGCGCACGGGAGTGCCGAGCGGAGCGGACATGTCGACACCCGTGTGGAAGTGCTTATAGGGGCCGAGCGGCGGCTCGAGCGCAAACGACGTCGGGCCGAAGCCCTGCGTGATCACGAAACCGGTCATCGGCCACGAGAGGCGAAGACCCGCGATTGTCTTGCCTGCCGGCAGCGCGTTCTGGACGAGCGCGACGCCAGTGCCGACCTCGGCCTGCGCCCACGCGGTCTGGTACGAGCGCAGGATCAGGTCCTGCTCCTGCGCCTCGAGGAGCTGCGCCAGGTTGTTCGTCACGTCAGGCGACACGTTCGTGAGATGCGTCTTCGCGGTCTGGAGCTCGCCGACCACGTCCGTGAGCTGTGCGCTGACGTCGTCCTGCTGGGCCATGACGTCCTGGAGAGAGCTGAGGTTTGCGACCAGCAGGTCGCGCGTGTTGGTCTCGCGGTCGAGGTCGGTCTGGCGCGCGTCGCGCTCGCTCTGCAGCTTCGCCAGGTCGGCCTCGAGCTTGTCCTGAAGGGCGTGGGCGCGCTGGCCGGCGACGACCGCGTCGGCGGTGGCGACAAGCGCATCTTTCAGGCTGCCACTGCGGGCGATCATCAGCCAGAACGAGTCCGGCTCGCGGTAGAGCGCGCGCGACAGCGAAGCCAGCTCCTGCTTCTCGACGTCGATCCGCGCCTGGGTGTCCGCGATCTGCGCGTCGAGGCGCGCGATCTCGGCCTCGAGGGTCGCGATGACCGACTCCTCCTGCGCGACCTCTGCCGTCAGCGTCACCTCGATGCCCGCGAACTGGTCGAGGGTGGCCGACAGGCGCTGCTCCGCCGTGAGCGCGTTCGCGATGTCGCCGCCGAGGCGTGTCTTCAGGGCGTCGTACGCCGCCTGGTTGGGGTCTGCCGGCGTGGTGGGGCACGTGACTCGGGCGCCGGACGCCGACGTCGCCGTGCAGGACGTCGTGTCCGTCGCGCTCGCGCTGGGAGCCTGGGCCGCGACGATGGCGAAAGCCACCGCGCCGGCGCCCAGCAGGCGCTTCACGCGCGCGCCTTGCGGAAGCCGAGCATGGCGGTCGCCGCCCCCAGCACGATGCCCGCGGTGATCACCGCCGCCAGGACGTACTGCACCGCGGTCGCGCCAACGCCGGGCAGCACCTGGACGTAGATCGCGGACTCAAAGCGCGTCGCCAGCAGGTACGCAGCGCCGACCAGCGCCGCGGCGAGAGCGCCGGCGAGCGCGCCCGTCGTCAGTCCCTCGACCACGAACGGCCCGCGCAGCATCCACGCGCGCGCGCCCAGCAGCCGGGCGACGGCGACCTCCTGGCGTCGCGCGATCGCGATGCCGCGCATCGAGTTCGCGACGACGGCGTACGCGATCGCGGCGAACATCACCACGATGCCCAGGGCGACGCCCCCGGCGATCAGGGCGATATGCCGGAGCCGCGAATACGTGTCGGGGTCGTACGACGTCGGATAGGCCGGGTCGACGGCCGGATCGCCCTTGACCGAGTCGGCTATGCCGGCTACCTGCGTGACCACGCGCGCCTGCACATCAAGGCTCGCGGGGAAGGGGTTGCTCGAGCTGAGGCCGGCGAGGCCGTCGAGACCCGGCCGAGTCCTGGCCTCCGCCAGGGCCTCGTCCGCGCTGATGTAGCGGACCGACGCCACCCGCGGATCCGCCTTCAGCCGTGCCTGGAGCGCATCGATCGAGTTCTGCGTGGCGCCGTCGGCGATGTAGACACGCACGATCGACGCCTGCCCTGCCGCCCCGGCGATCGCGCCTTCGAGCGCGATGCCGACGAGCGCCAGCGTGCCGCAGAGCACGAGAAGCAGCGCGATCGTGCCCATCACGGGCGCACCAAGCCGCACGTCGCGGCTCCAGCTACGCAGGCCGTTGAGCACGACCAGGCGATAGCCGTTCGCCATCCAGGCGGCCGACCGCCGCCACAGCGGCGGGCGGGACACCCTGGCGACGCGCTGAGGACGCGGGCGGGCCGGGACGACCACCCGCCACCATGGGGTGGCGGTCGCATGCCCGTTGGTGCCGTTCGCATGGCCGTTGCCGTTCCCGTTTCCATTGCCGTTGACTTTGGCGTGACCGTTTCCGTTCACCACCAACGCGTGGCCGTTGCCGGTGCCGTTGAGCGCCGGGCGCTTGACTCCATTCGTCATCACGCGCTCGCTGGGCAGGCGGAGGACGCGCGTCGCGGCGAAGGTGTGCTTGTGCGAGGCCACGATCACCGTCGTCCCTCGCGCGGCGGCGTCCTCCAGCAGGCGCGTGATGATGCCTGCGTTCTCGTCGTCCATGGCCGCGAGTGGCTCGTCGGCGAGGAGGACGCGTGGCCGGGTGGCGAGCGCGCGCGCAACAGCCACACGCTGCCGCTCTCCCGCCGACAGCTCGTGCGGGTAGGCGCGCCGGCGGTGCGCGAGATTGACCGACTCCAGCACCTCCAGCGCGCGCCGCTTGATCTCCCGGTTCGGGACCTGCGGATCGCGCAGCTGGATCGCGTAGACGATGTTCTCGAAGGCGTTCAGCCGGGGCAGCAGGCGCTGCTCCTGAAAGACGTAAGCGACGTCCCGGCGGAGGCCGCCCAGGCCTCGCCGCCACCACCGGTGGAGGCCTTTGCCCCGCACCCACACCTCGCCCGCGCTCGGCCGCAGCTGGCCGTGGACGAGGCGAAGCAGCGTCGTCTTGCCGGAGCCGCTCGGGCCGGTGACCTCGAAGAGCTCGCCCTCGCCCACGGTCAGGTTCACGCCCTTCAGCACCGGGCTCTTGCCGTATGACTTGGTCACGCCGACGAGCTTCACGGCCGGCTCGACCACGACGGTGACGGCCTGCTTCGCGCGGCGCCGCGTTTGCTCCTTGCTGCCGACGGTCGCGCCGGCACCGTTTTGGTGCGCGCGCACGCGGCCAGTCGTCGCTGGTCGGATTCCCACCCTTAGGTCCAGATTAGCCCAAGCTGGCGCGGCCGTCCAAGTTCAGGTGGCCCCCCGTGAATCTCCTAAGAACGAGGTGGGACAGATGTCCTAGGCGCAGGACAAAAGATGCAGCGGGGCGGGCGAAATCGCGATCGTGAACCTGCCGCCGGTGGGCGTGGCGTAAAGCACGCGGCTGCCGTCGCCCTGGTCGCCGGCGACGACGTTGACGCCGCCGCTCCAGGTGACATCGCCCGTCACCTCCGGCGGCACGTAGACCACCGTGGTCGCGTCGCCTCCCGCGCCGGCGGCGTGCATCGTGAACGCGCCGCTCGACGAGTCATAGGCGAACGAGGCGTGGAGGTCGGCGGTCGCGCGGGGATAGACCCTCGCGAGCTGCGACTCGCGGCTCGGCCGGAGACACCCCGACGCCGGGTCGTAGACGCCCCAGGCGTCGCTCGGCTTGCCGTTCTCCTTCCAGGTCCAGAAGGCAAAGCCGGTGTCGTGCCGCTCCTGCTCGCCGAGCTGGCTGCGCAGGATCACTCCGTCGTCGCCCGGCCCGTTGCCGAACTCGGAGACGAACAGCGCCGCGCCCAGCGCGCGCGCCTCGCGCTCCGCCAGGGAGTAGCTCTCGTCGTAGCCGCCCCAGGGGTAGGTGGCGTGGGCGAGGTCCTGGTGGAGGATCGTCGAGTCGGCGGTGTAGATGTGCGTGTAGGCGTGCAGGGCGAGGACGAGGTTCGGGTACGAGCTGACCGGCAGGCCGAGGTGCGTCGGAAAGTCGGTGATCTCGCGCGCGAGACCGGTGTCGAGGAACATCAGCTGCCGGTCGTGCACGCCGAGGTCGCGATAGCCGCAGACCGCGGGCAGGAAGAAACCGGTCCAGCAGGGAAGGCCGTCGTGCACACCGGTCAGGGCGTCGACCAGGCGCCGGTAGAAGGGGAAGAGGAGCAGGTCCTCGAACCCTGGTGAGACGTTCCAGCCTGGCCACGGCTCGTTGTACAGCCCGTAGCCCGCGACCGTGCTGTCGCCTGCAAAGCGCTTGGCCACGTGGGCGACGGCGGCGATGTACTCGTCCTGGATGCCGTCGCGGTCGTACCAGAAGTTCGTCGTCGCCTCGAACACGGCCGGGTTGAGCTCGCGCTGATTCTCGTAGACCTGGGACGGCACGCCGTCGGTCAGGGTCGCCCAGCGTGGCGCGCCGCTCAGGTAGGTCAGGTCGACGTGCGGTCCGGCCGGGATGTAGTGCGAGTAGCCGTTCTGATGCATGTCGACGATCACGTACATGCGCATGGCGCGCGCCCAATCGACGATCTGCTGCACGCGGTCGAGGTAGAGGTCGTCGAACCTTCCCCGGTCCGGCTCGAGCACGCTCCATGAGATCGGCAGCCGGATGGAGTTGAAGCCGAGAGCGGCCATCGCCTGCAGGTCGGCCTGGCAGAGCGGCGGGTAGCGGCTCTG
>CAYWTI010000322.1:0-12065 GCA_964461175.1 uncultured Actinomycetes bacterium
TCGACGGCGACGTAGGGAATGTCGCGGGTGCGCAGAAACGCGAGCGTGCCGTCGCGGTGGCGCGGGTCGAGCCACTCGGGCTTGCGGAACTCGACGGCGACGTCAAAGCCCTGCATCCGCTCCTGCACCTGCTCGACGTACGCGAGCGAGCGTGAGGACGGCAGGAACCACGGTGGGAACTGGAAGAACACCGCCCCGAGCTTGCCGGCCGCCCGGAGCGGCTCGAGGGCGGCCCGGAACCGGTCCCAGGCCTCATCGACCATCTCGTCGGGCAGCTGCTCGAGGTAGACGTTCTTCTTCTCGCGCAGCGCGGCCGGCAGGTCCTCGCGCAGGTCGGGCGGAAGCGACAGCGGCTTCGTCGGGTGGTTGGTGAAAAGGCAGAAGGATTTGACGTCGAAGACGAACCCCGCGGGTGTCTGCACCGCCCATGCCTCGACCGACTCGGGTTTGGGGATTCCGTAGTAGGTCGAGTCGACCTCGACCAGCGAGAACTCGGTGGCGTAGAAGCGCAGCCGGTCGGCGGACGTCTTGACCGCCAGCGGATAGAAGAGCTTGGAGTCGATGAGCGACTTGTCGGCCCATCCGGCGATCCCACACAGCACCACGAGCGATATGATCCGCCGCACCTAAGACTTGGGCCGCTACATCCGCTACTGGTACACCTACCGCACCGCGGTCGCGGTCCTCATCTCGCTGGTGCTGACCGGGGCGATGTTCTGGCTCTACACGCAGCAGCTTGCGTGCGACGCGGGCCCGAACGGCTGCTACGCCAACATCTCCGTCCATCCCGAGGACCGGTTTGCCGGCAAGTACGACCCGGGCAAGCCGCAGGACTCGGTCGTCATCGTCGGCATCGACAACCAGACCGTGCAGGGCATCGGCAGCTTCCCGATCCCGCGCCACTACTACGCCCTGGCGCTGCAGACGCTGGCGGCCGACGGCGCCGCGGCGGTTGCCTTCGACGTCGGCTTCCCAGACCGCAGCGTTCCCGAAGAGGACAAGGCCCTCCACGACGCCCTCGCCGCCACGAAGACACCGGTCGTGCTCGCCTACGGCGCAAGCGACCTGGCCACGGGTGGCGGCGGCGGGATACCCGTGCAGACCGGCTTGATCGACGAGATCCCCATCCGCGACTTCCGGTGCGCGGACGTGACCGGCTCACCAGGCGGCGCCTGCGCGCAGCCGTTGCCAAACGTCGTGCTTGGCTCGCCCGACCTCGTCCTCGACCGCGACGGCGTGGTCCGCAGGATGCCGCTCGCCGTGCAGCCGCTCTGCTACGCCAAACACACCTGTAGCTCACCCAGCATGGACACGTTCGCGATGGCCGCCTACCGCGTCGGCCAGCTCGGCGCCGACTTCCAGACCGGACCGGACATCCAGGTCCAGGGCGGCGCGGCGACGTTCGGCACGGCGTGGTCGACGCCGGTCGACAGCTCGGGCTCGGTGCTGGTCAACTACTCAGGCCCGCCCGGCAACTTCGACGCGTACGGCCACTACGTGAGCATGAGCAAGGTCCTGGACGGTTCGGTCTCGCCCGACTTCCTGAAGGACAAGATCGTGCTGGTCGGCGCGTACGGCCTGACGGGCGTCAACGACGAGCAGCTCGTGACGACGAGCTTCGGCCTGAACGGCACCGCCGCGATGGCGGGCGTCGAGATCCACGCCAACGTGGTCCAGATGCTGCTGAACGCGGTGCCGCTTCCGCCGAACCCGTCGCGCTTCCTGACCGCCGAGCCGCCGTGGGTTCTTCTCCTGATCATCCTCGTCCTCGGCCTCGCGACCGCGGTCGGCGTCGCGCGCGTGACGGTGCTGTGGGGCCTCGCCGGGACCGTGGTTGCGCTGCTCCTCTTCACGTTCGCGATGTCAGCGGCGTCGAGCTTCCAGAACTGGGTGCCTGACCTCTTCCATCCCTGGCTCGCCATCGCCCTGACGTACTCCGGCGTCACCGCGTACCGCTTCCTCTACGAGGACCGCGAGAAGCGCAAGGTGACCAACCTGTTCGGGCACTACCTCAAGCCGGAGATCGTCGCCGACCTCGCCAAAACTCGTGGTGGCGTCGACGACATCCTCCGCGGCGGTGAGCGGCGCGACATCACGCTGCTTTTCGTCGACATCCGCGGCTTCACGTCGATGTCCGAGTCGATGGCCGCGAGCGATGTGACCGAGGTCGTGCAGATGTACCTCGACCACCTCAGCGGGATCATCTTCACCTGGGACGGCACCGTCGACAAGTACGTCGGCGACGAGATCATGGCCTTCTGGAACGCGCCGCGCTTCCAGGGCAACCACGCGCTGCTCGCGATCCGCTGCGCGTACGACTGCATCAACCGCGCGCCTGAGCTGCAGCAGAAGCTCCTCGCCAAGGGCCTGCCGCCGATCCGCTGGGGCATCGGGATCAACACCGGCCCGGCGGTCGTCGGCAACATGGGCTCGCGCAGCCGCCTCCAGTACACCGCGCTCGGCGACACCGTCAACACCGCGGCGCGGTTCTGCGCGCACGCACCCGCCTTCGAGGTGCTGATCGGCCAGCAGACGTACGAGATGTGCCGCGACTACATCGCGGTCGACCTCGTCCCGGGCGTCCAGCTCAAGGGCAAATCGGCCGAGACGTTCAGCATCTACCAGGTGACCGCGATCCGACAGACGCCGGACTCGCCGTGGGTGCCGTTCCCGACCGAGCTCGCGACGCAGGCTCACCGCACCTACACCTCGCAGTACACGCAGCAAACCGTGATCGCGGCCGCGGACACGGGATCGACAGACCTGCTCGTGGGCGAAGAGGCGCAGGAGATGCTCGCCCGACAGCCGCAGTCGCCGAACTAGCCGGAGGCTAGCGGATCAGCACCACCCCGCCCACGATCGCCGCCGTGGCGGCGAGCGCGAGCAGCACCCCGAGCACGCTGACGCATCCCGTGGCCTTCTTGGCGACCGGCTTCACCGGCGGCGTCGGGTTGTAGACGACGTGCGGCGGCGCCTGGACGGCGGCGCCCGGCTGCGAGATGGCGATGCCGATCGGGGTCGCCGGCGCGACGGTCGTGCTGGGACGCGGCACCATGCGCGAGAGGTCGGCGCCCGGCTCGAGGCTGCGCTGCCAGCCGGGGCACATCTGGTCGGCAACCCGCGACATCGCCTCGTCGAACTCGTGGCCGGTCTGATAGCGGTCCTCCGGCCGTTTCGAGAGCGCCTTGAGGATCACCTGCTCGAGGTCCGGGTTCAGTCCCGGCCGGAACACGGAAGGCGGCTTCGGCGGCGCCTGCACGTGCTTGGCCATG
Organism: uncultured Actinomycetes bacterium; assembly: GCA_964461175.1. Classification (GTDB taxonomy): domain Bacteria; phylum Chloroflexota; class Dormibacteria; order Dormibacterales; family Dormibacteraceae; genus 40CM-4-65-16. The sequence continues at coordinate 3,273 of CAYWTI010000322.1, forward strand.
AGCGTGAACGGACCGTCGGCCTCGGAGGCCGTGAACGGCGGCTGGCCGGCGACCAGCTCGTAGAACATGATCCCGGCGGAGTACAGGTCGCTGCGCCCGTCCACCTTGCTCGACGCGACCTGCTCGGGGGACATGTACTGCGGCGTGCCGACCGTGGTCCCGGTCTTGGTCGCGGTGCCACCGATCCCGGTGTCGTCGGTCAGCCGCGCGATGCCGAAGTCGGCGACCTTGACCATGCCCTCGTCGGAGATGAGCACGTTCTCGGGCTTCATGTCGCGGTGGACGATGTTGTGGCGGTGGGCGTAGTCGAGCGCCTGCAGGACACCGTGCATGACGGCGAACACCTGCGGCGGTGGGATCTGCGCCTGGTTCATCCAGTCCCGCAGCGAGCGGCCGCGGACGAACTCCATGACGAGGTAGTTGATGTTGCCCTGCAGCTCCATGTCGTGGACCTGGACGAGGTTGGGATGGCTCGTCCGGGCCATGACCTGCGCCTCCTGCAGAAATCGCTTCAGGGCGACGGGGTCGGCCGACTGGATGAGCTCCTTGATCGCGACCTCGCGACCGAGTCCCGGCTGCTCGGCGAGATAGACGGCGCCCATGCCGCCCCGGCCGAGCTCACCCTTGACCAGGTACTTGCCGATGTAGCGCTCGCCGGCGACCTGCGGCGGTGTGGTGATCGCGGCGACCGGGGGCGGTGGAGCGGTCGGCGGCGGCACCGGGATCAAGCGCATCGTGGCCGCGTAGTCGCCGGCGTAGCCGGGCTGCTCGACCGGCTGCGCGGGCTTCGGCGTCTCGGGTGACTCGTCGCCACGAGCGCGCGGCGCCCAGCCGGGAACCGGTGTTTGCGGCCCCTCCTCCATCTCGGGCCGAGCCTACCAGAGTGACGTTGGGGCTCAATACGCGTCAGCTATGGCGTTTTGGGGGCATACCGCCGATAATCTGCGCGCACCAACCAGCCAACAGGAGGGATTCGATCTATGGCCCAGATGCCACCGCCGCCCCCGAGCCAGCCAGCGCCGATGGGCGGAACCCCAAGCTCGACCGCGAGCAGCGCCAAGACCAACGTCATCCTTGCCTACCTTCTTTGGTGGGTCACCGGCCTGATCTTCCTGTTCGTCGGTAAGAACGACCCCGACGTCAAGTGGAACGCAGCCCAGTCGGTCGTCGTCCTCGGCGGCCTTTGGCTCATCTCGTTCGTCGTCGGCTTCGTGTTCTTCCCGCTGTCCGCGCTGCTGTACCTCGTCGGCGTCGTCTACTGGATCATCTTCCTGGTGGGCGCGTTCAACTACCAGGGCGGGCACATCAAGGCGCCCGGCATCGCCTCGTTCACCGACTCGCTGACCGACCAGGTCGCGAACGCCATCAAGTAAGCCCGACTTCACGAAAGGCCCCGCCGTCGCGGGGCCTTTTCTTATTCCTCTGCGTCCGTCGCCATCTGGTTGAGCGCACGCTCGATACCCATGCGCAGGGCGTCGCGTTCGTCGCGCAGGTTGTTCGCCTCCGCGCGCGCCGAAGCGAGCTGGTAGCGCAGCCGCTCGATCTCTTCCTGCATCCCCTTGAGCCTCGGGTCGGGTCCCCCGCCTCCAGCGGCTGTGGCGTCGGCGAGCTCCAGCTTCAGACGCTCGACCGCGACCATCAGCTGACGGCGTTCGTTCAGCAGCTCCTGGACGAGCGACTCAGACGGCCTGGTCTGCTCTTTCGACATAGCGGCAAAGGCCAGGCTGGAACTCGCGCAGGCGTAGGTGCTCCATCTCGCCGCGTAGGAAACGCGCTTTGACCGTGAGGCCGCGAATGCCCTTCGCGTCCTCGTAGGGGAAGCGGTAGAGCTTGCCCGAGTCGACCAGCAGGCACACCGCCAGCCGTTCGCCGTCCTTCTCGATCACGTGCTTGAAACACGGGACCGTGCGGCGGGCGATCTCCATCTTGGTGAATCCGCCGACGCGGCCCTTCAGGACGTCGATCGGGCTGCGCATGCGGTTTCCAATCCTAATGGAGCAATGTCAGCTGTTCCGGTTCGGGCGGTGGCTTGAGCACCACACTGCGCCGGTCGGACACGCCGTGCCGCGAACGCAGTCGCGCGACGTCCTGCATCGTGCGTGCGCCGAAGGCCTGCGGCAGGTAGGCGCGGTCGCGATACGCCTGTTCGTATCGCGGGACGAGCTCGGGCCAGTGCTTCGAGAGCACCGACATGAAATGCTCGCGCGTCCCGTCCTTCAGATGCAGCATCCCCGCCCACAGCCCCGTCGCGCCCGCCTCGCGCGCCGCCTTGACGACGGCCTCCAGCTGCTCCGGACGATCGGAGATTCCAGGCAGGATCGGCGCCATGCCCACGCCCACGTCGATGCCTGCCGTGACGAGCTTCTCGATGGCGCGTAGGCGCTGTCGCGGATGCGCGGTGCCGGGCTCGGTCTTCCGCCAGACGTCGTCATCGAGCGTCGGGATGCTGAACGTGATGTGGACCTCGGCGCGGCGCGCGAGGTCGCTCAGCACGTCGATGTCGCGGACGATCATCGGCCCGCGGGTGATCATCGCCGCGGGGTTGGCGAAATCGCGCATGACCTCGAGGCACTTGCGCGTGAGCTTGTAGCGTCCCTCGGCCGGCTGGTACGGATCGGTCGCGGCGCCGATGACGACGGTCTCCTTGCGCCAGGACCTGCGCCCGAGCTCGGAGCGCAGCACCGCCGCGACGTTCACCTTTACGCGCACCGTGCGCCCGTAGCGGTCGTCGGACGGACGATCGGCGCGGAGCTCGAAGGCGCGGACGTAGCAGAACGAGCAGCGGTGCTCGCAGCCCGTGTAGGGGTTCAGCGACCAGCTGAAGCCCATGTTCTTGACGGGGTTCAGCGCCGACCTGCACTCCACCTCGACGAACTCGACGTCGGCACGCCTGGGTTCGAAGGCAACCACCCTGACCATTGTAGAACAAACGTTCGTGCCGGCTAGCTGCGCACCACCTTTATGTCCGAACCGGGCGCCTCGCCGATCGGCCGCCCCTTGCGCAGCCGCCTTCCCGGACGCAGGAGGGACGAAGGGCAGAACGCGTTGAGCACGCACTCTTCGCATCGCGGTCGCCTGGCGTCGCACACGCGCCGCCCGTGCAGGATGAGCCGCAGCGACAGTGCGGTCCACTCCTCCTTCGGCACCATCGCGCAGACCTGGTACTCGATCTTCACCGGGTCCTTGGTCGCGACCAGGCCGAGCCGGTTGGTCAGTCGCGTCACGTGCGTGTCGACCGCGAACCCCGGCTCGTCGAAACCGGCGCCGAGGATGACGTTTGCCGTCTTGCGCCCGATGCCCGGGATCTTGACCATATCGTCGAGCGTCTTCGGGACCTCGCCGCCGAAAAGCTCGACCAGCGCGCGGCTCGCGCCGATGATCCTTTGCGTTTTGAGCCGAAAGAAACCGGTCGGCTTGATGAGCTTCTCGACCTCCGCCGGGTCGGCCGCGGCGAGGTCCAGCGCCGACGGATAGCGGCGGAAGAGCTCGGGCGTGACGAGGTTCACCGAACGATCGGTCGTCTGCGCCGAAAGGATCGTCGCGATCAAGAGCTGAAACGGACTCTCGTGCGTGAGCTCCGTCTCGGCCTGGTAGAGATCCCGCAAGCCCTCGACCGTCAACAGCGCGCGCTGGCGCGCGCCGCGCGGAGGTTTCGGGACGTTCCAGCTCCTCGGCTTCGCCCTGTCCTTAGCTGCCAAGCAGCCTTCGCGCCGCAGCCGCGACCTGGTTGCCGTCGGCCCTGCCCGCGAGCCGCGCCGTCGCCGTCTTCATCACGATCCCGAAACCCTTCGGTCCTTCGGGCTTGACCTCGGCAATCACCGCGCGGACCTCGGCTTCGATCTCCGCCTCCGTCATAGGCTGAGGGAGAAGAGTGCGGAGGATCTTCATCTCCTGCTCTTCGCGGCTCGCCGACTCTGCGCGTCCGGCCTTGCGGTAGACATCGATCGCCTCTTCGCGTCGCTTCACCTCTTTACGCGCGACGCGCATCACAAGGTCGTCGTCGATCTGGCCGCCGGCGCCGCCGTCCTTGCTCGCGCGAACGAGCTCGCTCTTGAGCAATGAAAGCGTGCTCAGGGCGACGTCGTCGCGCCGCACACGAGCCTCCGCCATCTCCTTTTGAACGCGGTCATAAAGTGACACTTCGCCGATTGTAGGGAGGTCGCTCTCGGGCATAATCGGACGCCTATGCCGTACCTCCTGGCCGGCCCGTTCGTGGCGCTGGTGGGCATCGTGGCGGTGTTCTTCGTGCTTCGCCGCAAGTCCGTCGAGAAGCGGTCCATGTACTCGGCTCGCCGCTCGCAGATCGAGCACAAGGTTCGCGCCGCCAGGCAGCGCACCCTCGCGCCGCGGTCGCGCCAGAAGCCGGCCGAGGAGACGATCCCCGGCGCGACCGAGATGGCTCCTCCGCAGATGCAGCCGACCATGGCGTACCAGGCGCCGGCGTACGAGGCGCCGCCGGTCGCGCCCGCCGCTCCGGTCGCACCGCCCTATGAGCCCCAGGAGGCCCCCGGGCAGAGCCCGTGGGACGTCCCTGCCGCTCCGGCCGCGGCACCCGCGTACGACTATCCGGTCGCCCCTCCCGCCGAGCCGGCCTACACGCCGCCTGCCTACGCGCCGCCGGCAGCCGAACCGGATACGTTCCGGCCCGCGCCCGAGGTCACGCCGATGCAGCCGAGCGAGCCGGCCTGGACGCCTGCGCCGGCGCCCGCCGAGCCCGCGGTGGCCGAGGCGGCGGCATCCTCCGCTTCGGCGACGTCCGCCGGCGGCTGGTCGATCGTCACCCCGGAAAAGGAATCGGCCGCGTCCGCGCCTGACGGCAAGAAGAAAGACAAGGGCGGCGACGCGACCGGCTCGTCGTGGTCTCTCGCCTCGGGCGCCGCGCCGGGCATGGCCGACGAGGATGAGCCGCAGGCGAAGCGGCCCGCCGGGACGATCATGGCCGTGGCGCAGTACGCGGTGCTGGTCGTCGGCCTGATCATGGTGTTGATCGGCGTGCTCGTCATGGTCGCCAACGCGCCGGTCAAGTAGCGGATAGGACCGCTCGCGCGAGCGCACGGCCGCCGTCGCGCATGACCGTGTCGCAGACGTTCACCCTGTAGCCCAACGCTTCGACGGCATCCGACAGCGCGCGGTCGCGCTCGTCGAGCACGAACGTCGCCGCGTGCGCGCGGTACATGCGCGCGACCTCGAGCGGGCTCGGCTCGAGGCCCATCGCTCGCATCATCTCCAGGGTCGGACCCTTCAGCGCGACTCCCGCAACGATCGGCGTCACCGCCACCGTGCGTTCGGGCTCGAGCAGCTCGCGCACGAGCTGAAGGATCGGGTCGATCGAGATCAACGGGTTGGACGGTCCGATGACGACGAGGTCGGCGTCGCGCAGCGCCGATGCGACCTCGGCGGTGGCGTGGAGCGGCTCGGTGGCCGCGAACTTGATGCCACGCAGCGCCGGCTTCAGCCGCTCGCGCACGAAGTACTCCTGGAAGGACAGCTCGCCGGCGTCGGTCGCAAAACGCGTGCGCACCCTGGCGTCCGTCATCGGCAGCACGTCCACCCTGACGCCGAAGCGCCGGCACAGCTCCCTCGTCGCCTCGGTCAGCGTGGCGCCGCCCGCGAGCAGGCCGGCACGAACGAGGTGCGTGGCGATGTCCCTGTCCCCGATGCGGAACCACGACGCCTCGCCGATCCGAGCCATGGCGTCGAGCACGTAGAACGTGTCGTCGCGCACGCCGTACCCGGCCTGCTCGTTGAACACGCCCGCGAGCCGGTAGATCACGGCGTCGACGTCCGGGCACACGAGCAGGCCCCAGAACTCGTCGTCGTCGGCCGTGTTCGCGACCACGGTGAGCTCGATGTCGGGCGCGACGGCCTGGATGCCCGCGGCGAGGGCGGCGCCGCCGGTGCCGCCGGCGAGCACGGCGACCTTCAGCGGAACAGGTCCTCGTCCGCCGGGCGCACCAGCTCCCGTCCGGAGCCGTCCCCGCCGAGGCGCAGCCCACGCACGACGACCGCCGGCGTGCGTTCGGTCTTGCCCATTACCAGCCCTGCGGCGGCGGCGACATCGTCGGCGACGGCGAGCACGGTTGCGTGGAGCGGCTGGCCGTGGTCGTCGCGCGTGCCGCGCAGGTCGACCAGGGGTGCGAGCCCGGCGACGCCGAGCGCGACGTTGACGATGCCGAGGCGCCACGGACGGCCGAACGTGTCGGACACGATGACGCCCACGCGCGCGCCGGTCAGCTCGCGCAGTCGCTCCAACAGCACGCGCGCGCTCGCATCTGGGTCAAGAGGCAGAAGCGTCACGACACCTGCGCCTCCGGTGTTGGAGTGGTCGACGCCGGCGTTCGCGCACACGAAGCCGTGCCTTGTCTCGGTGATCAGCACGCGTTCGGTGCGCAGGATTCGCACCGACTCGTCGAGCACGACCTGCACGAAACGCGGATCCGGCCGGGCGATGAGCTCTGGCGCGATCGCCTTGGCCTTGTCGCCTGCCGTAACGGTCGACAGGTCTACGACCCGGCCCTCGGCCTTGGATACGACCTTCTGCGCCACGACCACCACGTCGCCGTCGCGGAGGCCGGCGTTTCTGGCAATCAACCCCGCGAGGTCGTCGCCCGGCCGGACCTCGGGCAGGCCGTCGACCGGGATGACCTCGAGCCCGGTCACACCGCCGAGACGCGCGCGAGGTCGGCCGGCTCGTCCAGGTCCAGCGCGAGCGCGTCCGACTCGAAGAGGACGAACGCGACGCCTCGCTGCTCCGCGTCGGCGCGGAACTGCGCCAGCGACTCGTCGCCGAAGTGCAGGCCGATCGCTCCCGGGGGGCGGACGTACAGCGCGTTCGTGCCGCCGCGGCCGACCGCCGGCGCGGCCATCGCCACCGGCGCGGGTCGGCGCGAGGCCGACAGCAGCAGCTCGCGCACGGCCTGCTCGTTGACGAGCGGAAGGTCGCTGGAGAGCAGCAGCACGGCGTCCGCCCCGCCCGCGCTCGCGCGGTCGATGCCGCGCCGCGCGGCCACGTTCTGACCCTCCTCGCGAGGCTCGAGCAGCACCTCGGCCCCCCACGAGCGGGCGAGGTCGGCGACCTCTTCGGCGCCGGTGACCACCAGCACCCTGTCGCCGGCCGCCGCGGCGCGCACCGCGAGCCGCGCGTTCGTGCGCGCCAGCGCGCGTCGCGACCTGGCTCCCATCGCGGGGCTGAGTCGCTGCTTCGCCGAGTCGAAGTCCTTGATCAGGACGACGACCCAGGTCACGCCCATCGTTTGCGGACTTGGGGAAGGATCTGATTGGCGTAGAGCTCGAGGAACCGCCGCTGGTCGTCCCCCGGGGCGTGGAACACGAGGTGCGTGAAGCCGAGGTCGAGGTACGGCTTCAGTTGCTCGATGTGCTCATCGGGGTCGTCGGAGACGAGCCACCTGCGGTACGCCACGTCTTCGACGGTCTTCGCTAGCCGCTCCATCTCGCGCGGGTCGTCGACGCCGGCCTTCTGCTCCGCGGGCAGCGCAAGCGCAGCCCAGATCTTCGTGTCCTCCTGCGCGCGCTTGCGGTCGGTGTCGTACGACACCTTCACCTCGATCATGCGATCGAGGTCGGACGCGTCTCGGCCGGACTCCTTGGCGCCATCTGCGAACGACGGGAGCAACTGCTCGGAGTAGAGCTCCATTCCCTTCCCTGAGGTGCAGATCAACCCGTCCGCCGCGCGGCCCGCGTACTTCGCGACCTGCGGGCCGCCCGCGCCGACGTAGATGGGGACGGGCCGCTCAGGGCGCTCGTAGATCGTGGCGTTGCGCGTGTGGTAGTACTCGCCGTCGAACGTCACCGACTCGTCGCTCCACAGCAGGCGGATGAGCTTCACCGCCTCGCGCAGCCGGGCGAAGCGTTCGCGGTTGTCAGGCCACGCGATGCCGAGCGCGCCCTCGTTCAGGTGCTCGCCGGTGCCGACGCCGAGGATCATCCGGTCGGGGAAGAGCTCGCCCATCGTGCCGAACGCCTGCGCCACCATCGCCGGGTGGTAGCGGAAGGTGGGCGTGTTGACGGACGTTCCAAGCAGCACCTTGCGCGTCCGCTCGCCGACGGCGGCGAGCCACGAGAACGCGAACGGGGCGTGGCCGTCCGAGTGGCGCCACGGCTGAAAGTGATCGCTGACGAACACGGAGTCGAACCCGTGCTCCTCCGCGGCGACCGCGAAGTCGAGCAGCTCGCGCGCCGAGAACTGCTCGGCCGAAGCCTTGTAACCGAGGCGCAGCGGCGGTCTCACGACCGGCGGCCGTACCGCTTCCAGCTGAAGGCGACCCCGCTGATTGCGGCGGCGACGACGACGACGATGAGCGCGATCAGGCTGTGGGCGTCGAAGCTCGCGATGCCCGAAGCGGTGAAGAGCGCGATCAGACCGACCGCCATCGCCATCATCACGACGAGCACGATCGCGCGATGGAGCTTCATTCCGAGCTAGCTTACCGGCCGTGAGTTATGGGGAAGTTCTACGCCTGGGCACCGTGGCATCGACCCAGGACGTGGCGCGCGAGCTCGAAATCGGCGCCGTCGTGGTCGCCGACCACCAGACCGCCGGCAGGGGTCGCCTCGACCACCGCTGGGAGGCCCCGCCTGGGACTGCCCTGCTCGCGTCGTTTGTGCTCGCGCCCTCGCCGGTTCTGAGCCTTTCCGCGGGCGTCGCCGCGGCGGAGGCCTGCGGCGGGGGCGTGAGGCTGAAGTGGCCCAACGATCTCCTGCTCGGCGACCGCAAGGTGGGCGGCATCCTGGTCGAGACGACGCGGCAAAAGGCCGTCTGTGGTGTCGGCATCA
>CAYWTI010000323.1:0-3949 GCA_964461175.1 uncultured Actinomycetes bacterium
GATGCGCCAGCCTCCCTCGGTTCGATCGATGCGATCGATCACCCCACGAAGGTTCCATCCGTCGACCGCGACCTCGAACGGGTGCTCGAGGTACTCGGGCGGGGCGTCGAAACCGCCGCGCGCGCGGAACGCCTCCAGCTCCGCGGCGCCGTTGCGGCGGAAGGCGGGCGCGCGCCGTGCGTCGGGAAACGCCGTCCGGCCCCATACCTTCTGGTGGATCGCTCGCAGCCTCGCCGGCGTGATCTCCACGCCGCGCTTGCGCACCTCCCCGGCCTCGCGCAGCACCTCGTGCAGGATCACGCCGTGGACCGCCTCGGCGGTCTGCGTCGCCGGCAGGCGCTGCACGTGGCGATACCAGTACTGCCGCGGACAGTCGCGATACGCAGCGATCGCGCTGAACGAGAGCTGCACCTCGCCCGGGGTGTGACCGTTGGCCGCGACCGCTTCGACCGCCGGCCTCGCGACGTCCGCCATCGTCCGCTCGACGACGGCGCGCCCGGCTCTGCCGCGCAGCTCGTCGAGAAAGCGCGACGGCCGCCAGCGGCGCCCACCCTCGTAGTGCGCGCCGAAGCTCAGGCACAGCCGGCGTCGCGCTCGAGTCATCGCGACGTAAAGGAGCCGGCGCTCCTCGGCGATGACGTCCTCGCGGCCGCGCACGAGCGGCTCGAGCACAGCTGCGGGCAGCTCGAACCGCGGCGAGCGGGCGGACTGCGGCAGCCTGCCCTCGACGAGCGACGGCACGAACACGGTGTCGAACTCGAGGCCCTTCGACTGGTGGATCGTCATCACCAGCACCGCGTCCGTCGCGTCGCCGGCCGGTGGCTCCTCGTCCTCGCCCGAAAGGAGCACGAGCTCGAGACGGCGCAGGAACGCTGCGAGCGAGTGGTCGGGAGAGACGTCGCAGAACTCGGCGATCTCCTCGCCGAAGTGTGCGACGTTGGGCGTCGCCGGGTAACCGGAACGCTCGACCAGGTCGAAGAACAGGTCGCGCACGTCCTGATGCGCCGCCGCAGGTGAGAGCTCGATCAGCAGCGGGGCGACGGCCGCCGCGGCCGGCCGGGCGAGCGCGATCGCGTCGTTCCGGTCGTGGACGACCCGGAGCATCGCGATCATGTCCTTGACCTCCGGGAGGTCGTGGAAGCCGTGGCCGCCGATGACGGCGTGCGGTACACCGGCCGCGGCCAGCGCGGCAGCGATGGGTCGCGCGATCGCATTGGTCCGGCACAGGACCGCGATCGACGACGGCGGCGCCCCCGCCGCGATCAGTGCGGCCGCCTCGCGCGCGATCGCGGCCGCTTCGGAGGCCGAATCGGCGCACGACCACAGCTCCACCGGCGGGCCTGGCTCGACGCCGCGAAGCTCCTTGTCGATGCGGTCGGGGTTGTGCGCGATGACGGCGCTCGCCGCGGAAACGATGCGGCGCGAGCTCCTGCGGTTGCGGCCGAGCGTGACCGTCCGCACCGTCGGAAAGTGGGCCGCGAAACGCTCGAGGCTCGCGCGCGAGGCGCCGCGGAACCGGTAGATCGACTGGTCGTCGTCGCCGACGACGAAGGGATCCGATGCGCCGGCGATGAGCTCGACCAGGCGCTCCTGGGCGAGGTTCAGGTCCTGGTACTCGTCGACGAGCACGTGCGGAAAACGCGCGCCGTAACGGACGAGCAGCGCCTGGTTCTTCTCCAGCATGCGCACGGCAAGAAGAAGCAGGTCGTCGAAGTCCACCAGGCGCTGCGCCCGGCACTCCCGCTCGTAGGCACGGAAAAGGCGAACGCACGCGCGCATGAGATCGCGCCGCTCGGGGTCGTCGGCATGGGCGGCCCAGGCCGCGAGCCGCTCGAGGGGCACGAGCTCCTGCTTCATGCGTTCGAGCATCTGCAGCAGCGGTCCGACCAGGTCGTCGGGCCTCTCGTCTCCGGTCAGGGCGAGGTCGCCGAGCGACCACATGAGCTCGCGGGCGAGGATCCAGCGGTCGGCACCGGTGAGCAGGCGGAACCCCGCGGGCACTCCGACCGCGCGGCCGTCCTCGCGCAGCCAGCCCAGCGCAATGGAGTGAAACGTGCCCACGGATGGAGCGTCCTGGCCGACGGTCTGCTCGATCCGCTGACGCATCTCGCGGGCGGCTCGCTCAGTGAAGGTCATGACCAGGATCGAGGCCGGGCTCGCCCCACCGGCCACCAGCTGCCGGAATCGCTCGGCGATGACCGCGGTCTTGCCCGTGCCCGCGCCGGCGACCACCCGCACCGGCGTGCCGGTCATCGACGCCGCCCGCATCTGCTCGGCGCCGAGCCTCATCGTGGCGTCGGCCTCCCGATCCGCACCCGGAGCTCGCGCACCTTGCGGCCCAGCTCGGGCCGGTCCAGGCGGGCAAGGATCGACTCGGCGTCGAGGCGGAGCTGGTGCGCGAGCGCGGGGTTCGAGGTGGTGACGACGAGAACCCCGGAATGGAGCTCGACCTCGTCGCAAAGCCCGGCCACATCCGGGCCGAGGACCGCCCGAAAAGCGACGGCGACCTGGTCGCCCAGCAGGCGACGGCCGCCGGGCTGCCGGCGGAGCACCTTCGGCAGGATATTGCCCAGCTTATCCACAGGGCTCGATCCGGCCCGCTTCGACCGTCCAGACCATGGCGCCGGCGATGAGCTCGGGCGGGAACGGGCCCGCCTCGACCGAGGTCACGATCACCTGCCCGCCGGCGGCAACCTCCCCGAGAAGAGCGGCCCGGCGGTCTCCATCCAGCTCGGAGAGGACATCGTCCAGCAGAAGCACGGGACGCTCTCCGGTGCGCCTCTCGATCAGGGCCGCTTCGGCCAGCTTCAGGCTCACGACGGCGGTGCGCTGCTGGCCCTGGGAACCGAACGCCCGGGCGTCCTCGCCATCGAGAAGAATGCGCAGGTCGTCGCGGTGCGGGCCGATGCTGGTCGAGCCGCGGCGGAGGTCTTCGGCGAGCGAGTTATGCACAGCGGCGGCGAAGTTTTCCGGAGGGCCTTCGTAGGCGATCTCGAGGCGCTCGCCGGCCGCAATTTGCCCATGGCAGCGCGCGGCTTCGGGTTCGAGCTCGCGCACGGCTTTGGCACGCGCGTCAACGATCTCGCCACTCACCTTTATGAGCTCCTCGTCCCACGCCGGCAGCACGTCCTCGCCACCGTCTCCGGCGGCGATCCGTTTCAGGAGGCTGTTGCGCTGCTCGAGGATCCTGCGCAGCCCGGCCAGGGCCCGCGCGTAGCCGGGCTCGACCTGGACGAGCATCTGGTTGAGAAACCTGCGCCGCAGCTCCGGTCCGGCCTTGACCAGGCCGAGGTCGTCCGGCCAGAAGAGCGTCACGCGGAAGTTGCCGGGCAGGTCGACCGCGCGCCGGCGTTTGCCGTCGACCTCGATAGTCCGGTGCGTGCGCTCGCCCTCAACGTCGAGCGCGATCGAGATCTCGCGCGTGATCTGACCGTTGGCGACAACCGCGTCGATGCGTGACGCCGGTGCGACCGGGCCGACGAGCTCGCTCTCGCGCCGCGCGCGGGGCGACGACGAAAGGGCGAGCATCGCGACGGCCTCGAGCAGGTTCGTCTTGCCCTGGCCGTTGGGGCCGATGAACACGTTGACGCCCTCCCCGGGCACGAGGTCCAGCTGCGCGTAGTTGCGATGGTTGCGAAGACGTAGGCGGCGAAGGCGCACTTTTCAGTGCGCTTCAGGACATCGCGACTCGCACGGGCATGATCACGTACAGGTAGTGGTCCTTGCCCGGCGGCCGCATCAGCCCAGGGCTCAGCGGACCGTCGAACATGAGCTCGACCTCATCCTCGCCGATGACCCCAAGGGCGTCCAGGACGTAGCGGGCGTTGAACGCGATCTGGATATCGGACCCGTCGACGGAAGCGTTGATCTCCGCCTTGCTGTCACCGACCTCGTTGGTCGTCGCCGACAGGGTCAGCGCCGCCGACTGCGCCTTGACGCGGATGACGTT